>NZ_KV794088.1:0-350 GCF_001808655.1 Streptococcus sp. HMSC078H03 | reverse complement strand
AAAAATCACTGGAGACTCTTCCAAAAGGACAGCCGTAAGTTATCTCTCAACCCTTTTTACTCAAAGACCTTCCATCAAACATTATGCCCACATGAAGTCGTTGAGAAGACACTGAATTTCTCAGAAGAACTCACCAATTATTATAACCTCTATCAGCTTTTGCTTTTTCACTTTCAGGAGAAGAGAGGGGATGAGTTTTTTGAACTCATAGAGGAGAATATAAGCAAGGTCAATCATTACTTCAAAACAGTCTTTAGGACTTTTCGTAAACATAAACAATACATCAAAAATGCACTAGAAACACATTACTCAAATGCAAAATTGGAGGGGACCAATAAGCTTATCAAAGA
>NZ_KV794087.1:0-237 GCF_001808655.1 Streptococcus sp. HMSC078H03 | reverse complement strand
AATGAAAGGAGAATTATCATGGAAAAGAAAGTACATTTTAAACTTCACAAAGTTAAAAAACATTGGGTAACTATTGCAGTGACAGGACTTGCTCTGGGATTGAGTTTTGCAGGCCTCAGCTACGCTTCAGCTGAAGAACAACCTACACCTGTTAATGAAGCAACTGTTGAAGCCATCATCAAAGAAGGTGCTATTGACGTCGAGGCTCCAGCGACTAATGAAGCCACAGCTAAACCT
>NZ_KV794086.1:0-63336 GCF_001808655.1 Streptococcus sp. HMSC078H03 | reverse complement strand
GTCACCCACTACAGTTGACAAAGAGCCATTATTTCCATATAAAGAAAAGCGATACCAGAATGGAGTTTTGGCTCTCCTTCTCGTACCACTTTACTCATTTACATCATTGGGTGATTAGATTTTATCACTAGATTTTTTACTACTTTTACTATCGTCAGAGCCTGATTTAGAACCACTACCATAGTCATCGCTATTACCATAGCCATAGTCATTACCATAACCATAGCCATAATTGTAGCCATAACCATAATCATAGTAATCCTTGAAGTCATCATATTGATCACTATAAGTCTTCAAATCTTTCTTATAATCTTTGATGGCATCCTTATAGTCATCCCAGCGCTCCTCAGCGTCTCCCTTACTCATACGTTTATAAGTAATACGTGACTGAAGCTTCCCTTTTTTATCATAAGTAGTCAGAGTGTATTCATCGCCATGCTTGACATAGGTACGTTTTTCCTTCAAGGTATCTTTATATTCTCTTGTTGTTTTTTTAACGACTTTGTCAGCTTCCTCTTTGGTATAAAACGAATAGTCTTTTCTCATCTTTTTCATGAAGTCTTTTGTGACATCTTCGACTTGATCCGCATCTAAAACTTGACTCTCTGTTCTATTCCACGGATCAAATACCTGAGGAACATCTGTCTCATAGTCCATCAAACTAACATATGATTTATTGTCACTCTCTACTAAATTGTAGGTTCTAGATTGATTATTCTTTACAACTACAAAAGACTGCAAGTCCAAACCTTCGTCCTTGTATTCATCTATGCCATCAACCATTTTATCTTTGTCTTCATCATAACGAGAGAAAGAAACTACTTCATAGGTTCCATCTACAATTTTTCCTGACTGATAACGCCATAATGAATAGCCACCAACAGAAAGTAAAATCACTGCCACAGCACCCAAGACTGACGCCAAAATAATCTTAGTTTTCTTAGACATACCTTTTTTAGCAGGTACGACTTGTTGGAAGGTTGCTGTTGTTTGTGCAAACTGAGGCTGCTGTGTCATCGTTATCACAGGTTCAGCTGGCTTAATCGGTCTTTGCTCCGTCGCCTGTCCATTTGAGCCAAAGACGTTAGGGTTAGGTCGTTCAAGGATAAACTCGCCTGCTGCTTGAGCTTGAGCTAACTCTGCGGGAGTTGGTTTGCGACCGTTGACTAATTCAAAGTACTCAATCCACTCTTGCTGGTTCATAATAATCTCCTTTTTTATTGGTCTACCGTTCTATTGTACCAAAATAAATGGTGAAATAGTATTTGACAATTATCATAAAGACTGTAAGGTTTTTTAATAAAACATTAGGCTATGATTCTTGATAGTAAAGAGGCGCTTGCACGATAAGTGGATCAGCGCCAGATGAGATAATCCCCATCATGCCTTGAATAATTATAATACTTCAGGGCATACTCATAATCCCTATCATAACCACTTTTGACCCCTTTGGCTTCCTCTGAGCTCAATCGTTTAAAAGTTCTACGCGACTCAATATGTCCATCATTAGTATAAACAGTCAGAACGAGACCATTAGGGCGCTTTTCATAAGTTCTTTTTTGCTTCAACATTTTTTTATAATCGTCTACACACCTTTGGACAGATACTTCCTTTACGTTTGAGTACTCCTCTCCCTTTTTAGAAATCTTATCAATATGAGAAATCACTAGAGCTTTATATTCAGAAACTGTTAAATCCTGTTTCAAAGTCCCTGTACGTGGGTCAAAAGTCTGTGGGAGCTTTTCATCGTGCTCAAATGGTGAGACAAAAGATTCCCCATCTCCCACAAAAACATAATAAAATTGAGATTTCATATTCTCAACAACTATAAAATCCTCATATAAGCTATCATTATTCTCTCCCCGCTCAGTCCTATTTATCAATTCATTGGAATATGCCGATTTATCCTCGTATTTTATCATCTGATAAGTACCATCTGGAATATAGTTCCGTTGATACTTCCAAAATCTTCCCTCTCCTATGGCTATCAAGACTGTCGCAACAAGTCCAAGCAATACAATGATAGCAATCTTCCATTTTTTTGCCTTAGTCATACCTCTCCCCTTCATATTAGCCTACTCTTTAATACTATTTTACCAAAAATAGAGAGGAAATCTGTGACTTGACTACCAAAGAAAAAGAGGTTGAGAACTCATACTCTCAAACCTCTTTTCAGCTATTTACTTTTTAAGATCCTCAGCACCAATGACTGGGTATTCGGTCAATCCTGATACTACTTCTTTAGCCTGGTCTGATTCTTCTGATTTTTTCTCAAGATCAAACTTAGGTGCATCTTTTTCATAAGCATTAATGATATCAGCTACTACTGGGTGACGTACGACATCACTAGCAGAGAAGTGAACAAAATCAATAGCCTTGATTCCCTTTAATTTCTCCATGGCATCAATCAGGCCTGATTTAACACGACGTGGCAAGTCAATCTGACTCATGTCCCCATTGACAATCATCTTAGAATTAAAACCAAGACGAGTCAAGAACATCTTCATTTGCATGATGGTTGTATTTTGTGCCTCATCAAGGATAACAAAGGCATCCTCTAGGGTACGACCACGCATATAAGCGAGGGGTGCAATCTCAATAATTTCACGTTCCATAAGGCGGGTCGTCTGCTCCTTACCAAGAATTTGATACAAGGCATCATAGACTGGACGAAGGTAAGGATCCACCTTTTCCTTGAGATCACCAGGCAAGAAACCAAGACTCTCTCCTGCCTCAACTGCTGGACGTGTCAGAACAATACGTTTAACTTGACCACGTTTAAGGGCTGTAACCGCAAGGGTAACCGCTAAAAAGGTCTTCCCTGTACCAGCTGGACCAATCCCAAAGACCACATCATGATTTTTGATGCTATCAACATAGACCTTTTGTCCTAAAGTCTTCACTCGAATAGGCTTACCACTGTTGTCCTTGATAATCTCTTCTTCATATAAAGCAACAAACTTGTCAATCGAACCATCTTGAGCCATGGTTAAGGCTGCGACAACATCTGAAGTGTTGACTAGCATTCCACGCTCCACTAAAACAAGGAGGGCTTGAATGGTCAAACGAGCCAATTCAGCACTTTCCTCGTCATCTCCAAGGACCTGCACACGCTCTGTTCGAGCATGAATAATAACATTTAGGTTTTCCTCGATAAGTTTTAAATGGCGCTCATTGGTCCCAAAAAGTGACAAGACATCATCTGGGTGATTTAGGGTAATTTCAACAGAATACTCTTGCAAATAGAGTTCCTCTTTCTTTCGTATTTTTCTCCATTATATCAAAAAAATCACGCCAGGCGTGACTTTTTATTATTCTACTTATTCATTAAATGACACGTGAACGTGGTCATAGTGGTTTTCAGTAACGCTACCACGGTCTGGCATTTGGTTCCATGTGTTAGCTGGTCCGTAGATATTATCTACTGGTGCGTAGAATTGTTGTCTGTAGATAACATATGAGATACCTGCATTTGAGATATTGTCTACAGCATATTGAGCGACTTGATTACCAACTTCTGAACCAACTGGTACCATAACGTCAACGGCAAGTCCTTTACCATGGTCTTGTGGGTCACCTTCACGGTAACCACCGATGTCAGTAAGACCGAATTGTGCTGCTACATCTTGACGGAAAGCTTCAGCTTGTGGTTGAAGGTGTGGATCCGTTGGAAGTGTATTTGTTGATGCAGGTTGTGCTGCTGGTGCCTCTGAAGTTACTGGTGCTTCTGATGCCACTTCTGATGTTGCTGCTGGTTCTACCGCTGGCTGTTCTGCTGGCGCTTCTGAAGCAGCTGGTGCCTCTGAAGACGCTTCTGATGTTGCTGCTGGTTCTGCCGCTGGCTGTTCTGCTGGCGCTTCTGATGTCGCTGGTGCTTCTGAAGACGCTTCTGATGTTGCTGCTGGTTCTGCCGCTGGAGCTTCTTCTTTTACTTCAGGTTGTGCTGGTGTTTCAGCAGCTGGAGTAGTTTCTGCTTCAGGTGTAGCCTCTGCTGACGCAGTGACATGATCAATAGCATCAGCAACTGGTTGTTCAGTTTCTGCGTATGCTGGTGCTTCTGATGCTGATGCGATAGCTTCTGTCACTTTTGAAACAGCTTGAGTTGACTCTTCTGTAACAGGTGCTTGAGTAGCTGTTGTGCTTACTGTTTCAACTGGAGCTGTCAAGTCCGCTGCAACTACAGATTGACCATTGACAGTCACTTCGTTAGTTGTCAAATTAGCTTCTGCAACTACAGGTGTAGTTGATGTTTCTGAAGCTGGAGCTTCAACTTTAACAGAGACAGCTTGATTATCAGTATTGTAAGTTGCTGTCAAGACTGTTCCAGGGTAAATCAAATCAATGTTTGTGATTTGATTGATGTTAGCCAAAACGTTCACATCAATACCCATTGCTTCAGCGATACTTCCCAAAGTATCACCGTATTGAACTGTGTAAGTTTGTTGGTTATCACTTACAGCGATATCTGCTTTGATTTGATCTACTGAACGTGCTGCCCAGTTTGAAGTTTCATCGGCATGTACGTGACTTGCAGCAAAAAGTGAAAGTGCTGCGGTCGAGTAAAGAAGTGCCTTTGTTGTTTTAGATTTTGATAACATGTATAATTCATTCCTTTTTTAACAATTTTAACATCTACAATAATACCACACTTTTTGTCAAAAGAGGGGTGATTTACTGCACTTTAAAGCAATTACTAACTAGTTGTAACAAGCCTAATTTATTGAAAAAAAGCTGAGATATTTGTAAAAAATTGTAACAATTCATACCAATTCAAATGGTAATTACTTTTTAAAGAAAATGCTAAAAGTCATTATGCTTATCGTAGACTTAGTCGCTATTAATGAGCCAGATAATCTTCCCAAATCTGGTCAAACTGCCCCAGATTAAAGGAAAAGCTAGCTTGATCTTCCAAGTAACGACTAACTTCTTCGAAGTCATCAGTATGCTTCGGGAAGGTTGAATCTTCAAAAGCCAAGTCAGCCAAGATTGCTACTGGTTCATTGGACTTTGGATTACGCTGGGCCATCAGCCAAGTATAAAAGGATTTTCTCATGCCTTCTCCTAACCGATTAATTCTGTTCCAAACTGATCTTGTTTGATTTTTTTAGCCTTCATCAGACCACCTAGGGCTTTCTTAAATTGTCCCTTAGAAATACCGAAGGTTGCTTTGATATCTGCTGGTGATGACTTGTCATTAAGTGTCATAAAGCCACCATTGCTCTCTAAATAAGTCAAAATCATCTGAGCATCATTTTCAAGCATTTCAAAAGAACGTGGTTTAAGAGAAAGATTGAGGGTACGGTCAACTTCTCTGAACCCAATCACACGCGCTTCAAGGACCTGACCTAAGCGTGGCTCAGCATAACGTTCTGAGGGATGGATGAAACCAAGCATATTATTCTCTGGTAGATAAACAAAGGTTCCGGAGAGTTTGAGACGGTAGGCAATGGCTGGCCATTTTTGGTTTTGCATATTATCGTAAGCAGGTCCAGCCATACGTTGAAAGACCTCAGGTTCAGCAGGAAGCCCCCAAATACGGTCTTTTTTATCAACATCGAGTTTGATATAAAGCTTGTCGCCTTTCTTAGGCCAAAGCTCTTTGAGTTCCGGCAAAACATCAAGAGAGACAACAATCTCCTTATCTGGAATTCCCACATCTACAAAGACACCCAAATCCTTACGAACTTCAGTGACCTCTCCCCAATCATAAGAATCACGAGTTGCTTTGATCTCCTTTTGAGTCAGACGTGATTTTTGCTTGCTATCTGTATAGGCGAAACCTGTCACCATGTCACCAATGGCGTGTTTCCCTTCTTCTTTGGACAAGGCAAAGGTCACACCGTCCTTTTGAACAAAATAAAATTTGTCATTTTCATCAGTTACTAGGGCAGTAATAATTGTTCCAAGTAATGTATTCATCTTTTTTCCTCTAAAAAGAGAGTCGGACAAGGAAGCTAACATAGTCCATGCTCTTTTGCTTCTGTCCCACTCTCCTTATTTTTCTATTGATTAAACAGTAAGGAGTTCTTTTTCCTTTTCTGCTGTCATGCTGTCAATCTTCTTAACAGCGTCATCAGTTGCTTTTTGAATATCTTTTTCCAAAGATTTCAATTGATCTTCTGTGATTTCTTTGTCTTTTTCTTGCTTCTTAGCTTCATCCATAGCATCACGACGGATGTTACGGATAGCGATTTTAGCATTTTCACCGACTTTTTTCACTTCTTTAGCCAACTCTTTACGCGTTTCTTCTGTAAGTGCTGGGATAACCAAGCGCACAACAGAACCATCGTTAGCTGGGTTAATACCAAGATCAGATTCGTTGATTGCACGTTCGATATCAGCAATTGAACCTTTATCAAATGGTGAAATCAAAAGGACACGTGCTTCAGGAACAGTGATTGAAGCCAATTGGTTAAGTGGTGTTGGAGCACCATAGTATTCTACAGTGATGCGGTCAAGAAGTGATGCATTGGCACGGCCTGCACGGATAGATCCAAATTCACGGGCCAATGACTCGTGTGAGTGGGCGAAACGTTCTTTTGCTTTTTCAATAATTGCGTTTGTCATAAATTCTCTCTTTCTTATTTGTGTGATTCTGCTTTGTTAGATACAGTTGTTCCAATTTGTTCACCAAAGATAACACGTTTGATGTTTCCTGGTTCGTTCATATTGAAGACAACAAGGTCAATGTCATTATCCATTGAAAGGGTAGAAGCTGTGGCATCCATAATTTTCAAACCACGTTTAATTACTTCCACGTGTGTCAATTCATCAAATTTGACAGCATCAGCGTTTTTACGAGGGTCGTCATTGTAGACACCATCAACGCCGTTTTTAGCCATAAGAATAGCATCAGCTTCAATTTCAGCTGCACGAAGAGCCGCTGTTGTATCTGTTGAGAAGTACGGTGAACCAATACCTGCTGCAAAGATAACAATACGACCTTTTTCAAGGTGACGAAGGGCACGACCACGAATATAAGGCTCTGCCACAGATTTCATATCAATCGCTGTCTGAACACGTGTATCAACACCGAGTTGTTTCAAACTATCTGCCATAACAAGGGCATTCATAGTTGTTCCAAGCATTCCAGTATAGTCCGCTTGAACACGATCCATTCCTGCTTCAGCTGCAGGTTCCCCACGCCAAAGGTTACCGCCACCGATAACTAGAGCAATTTGAATACCTGAATCCGCTACCTCAGCAATTTCCTTAGCCATAGCTTGGACAGTTGGAAGATCAATCCCAACACCTCGTTCACCAGCTAGAGCTTCACCTGAAAGCTTAATGAGGACACGTTTGTATTTTGGTTCTGCCATGATTTCTCCCTATTAACTATTTTGTTTTATGATTTGATTCTTAGCTGAGATTTATCTTTCCTAAGTCATCCATTACCAGCCTTTTAAGGTGGTTAAGGGGGCTCATTCGAGCATCTCCTTTTTATGATTAGGATAGGAAAATGGTTTCTTTTTTGCAAAGAAAACACTAAATCTTCATCCTTACTATTTTATCATAAATTAGGGTTTTCACCTAGTCAAATATTTAAAAAATATCCTTACAAGATGACCGTAAAGGTGATGGTGTCATTTTTATAAGAGGCAAAGATTCGACCTTTAAATAATTTGACCATGCTTTGAGCCATAGAGAGGCCAATACCAAAACCCTTGTGTTCTCTGTTATTATGGGATTCTTCAATACGATAAAAACGTTCAAAAAATTTACTATAGTCAACATCCTTACCATCTTTATAGGTGTTCGATACTTCTAAACGAGCCCGTTTTCGTGTCCTTCCAATCTGACGGAGCCTTACGGTTACTGTCCCTTCTGGATCACAATACTTGTTAGCATTATCCACAAGGAGGGTTACAAGTTCAAAGAGGGACTTTTCCTCTGCTTTCACATGAATATCCGGTGTGATGTCCATAACGAAAGATTTACCATCTCGGACAACAGGCCCCTTAAAGTCCTCTGCTGCATCCTCAGTAATATAGGAAAAATCTACATCTTGAAGAACAATATCCGGCTGCTCCTCCAGACGAGATAGGGCTACAAGAGAATTGATTAGAGTGGTCAAACGTGCCACCTGGTCGTTCGTCGACTTGGTCCATTCGTTCTCTCCAGTCATGAGTTCTTGTAGCTCAGTATTAGCAGAAATAATGGCCAATGGTGTCTTTAATTCATGACCGGCATTGGTAATAAAACGTCGCTGCTTTTCGTAGTTTCGAATGAAGGGACGAATGACAATTCCTGATAAGGCACTGACAATGATGACAAAAAAGATAAAGCCAAACATTGATAAAAGGATAGAAAGACTTAACAAGGCTTGGGAAGAATTATAATAAGAGGTTGTGTCCAGAAAGACCACAAGGATCTTATTTTTGCTGACTTTACTAACCTGATAACTGAGATTGATATTTTTTTCTCTAATGGTTCCAAGAGTGCCTGTCATTCGGCTAGCTGCACGGGCATAAGTAGCGGCCTCTTCATCATTTATCAAGGAAGTATGACTGGTGTCCTGACTGACCACTTCATCACCAGACAAGGTCACGCTGAAAAAACGAAAACTATCTGATGGAATTTCACGCCCTTGATTGGTCTCAATTTTTTTAGTTTTTCCAAAACTACCATTATTTTCTGTGAGTGTGTTGAGAACCTTACTAATTTCCTGCTCCGTCTGAAAGGACCTCACAGTATTGATGATTCCCACCGTAAAGACCAAGATAAAGAGGATAGCCAAGGAAGCAATCGTAATAAATTGAAGTCGTAAACGTCTAAACATGAGCTACTCCTCTCTAATTGGCGAGAAGGCAAAAGTCGCCTCCTTTTTCACCAAGAATGCTGATGTCGGCCTGGATGGCTTGCAATTTCTGACGCAGATAGGATATATAGACCCAGACAATCGACTCATCCACATCCTCCTCATCCTCCCAGACGGTCTTAAAAAGGTGCTCAGTCGTTAATTTCTTGGCAGGATTAAGCATAAAGTGGGCCATTAACTTGGTCTCTCTGCTTGAAAGTCGAATGGCGTTCCCAGCTACCAACTCCTGCTCTTCTTGGTCCAAACGAACAGAACCAAGAGTCAAAATTTTGGCTGTGAAGCTCTCACTCACACGACGCTCTAATGAGCGCAAACGCGCCAAAAGTTCCTTCAGGGAAATAGGCTTGGTCAAGTAATCGTCTGCCCCAGCATCAAGCCCGGTCACACGATCATCAATTTCAGCCATAGCTGTCAACATAATGACATGCGTCCTATCCCCAGAGGAGCGAATCTCTTTCAGGGCCTCAATACCTGTTTTGATAGGCATCATAATATCCATAATCATTACTTGATAGGCATTCTGTGCAGCTAGGTCTACTGCCTCTTGCCCATTGAATGCTTGATCCACCTCATAACCCTGATGCTCTAGGGCTGCCTTATAAACTCGAGAAAGAGCTTCTTCATCCTCAGCTAGTAGAATTTTCAAAGCCATTCTAGTCCCCTCCTTCTTGAATTAAGTTACGGATGGTCTGCATGGTCAAATCGCATGAAGCTAATTCATCCGCACAACGCTTAAGCTCACGGGTAATCATTTCTGGATTCTTGATGTCATGCTTGTACTTCATCTGATGCTCCAAACTGGCCCAGGAATCCTGAGCAATGGTCCGTAGCTGAACCTCAACAAAATAGGTCCCTCTCTCATTTCCTAGCACATCTGGAAACTCGGTTTCGATTTCCAAAATGAGATGGTAAGAACGATAACCATTGGGCTTAGCATTTAAAATATAATCTTTCTCATTATAGATAGAAACGCCAGGGATAGCCTTGATGACATCAATAGTTTTGTAAATATCATCGACAAAGCCACAAACGATTCGAATACCAATACTGTCACGAATTTCCTTGAGGGCAGATTGGCTGGTTTCAGGCAAATTTTTCCTACGACACTTTTCACGCATAGAATCGATTTCTTTGATTCGTGAAATAAAATGTTCATAGAGTTTAAAGCCTGTTTCTTTTTTGCTAGTAATATTAGCCGCAATAATTGGGTCTGTTATTTCTTGTAAAATCTTGGGGAGATACTGAGCATATTCCCCATAAATACTTGGAGTTGACATATAAACCTCCTCTAATAGCGTTTCTTAATTATAGCATAGTTAGGCTTAAAATTAAGGAATGAGCCAGACAAGAAGGACTCTAAAGCTAAGAAAAAAATCCAGCCGAAGCCGGATTTTTTTTAGTTATCTAAGTTTCATTAGCACTCGACTATTCATCAAGCGATTTGACAAAAGGCCAGTTGCCTAGTTTGTGTGTTTCATAAGTCAAAACCTTATAACCACATTGCTTGTAGCCATTTTTCTCGTAGAAAGGTACATTGTAATCGCGATTGGTAATCAAGCCAAGACTGTGACCTCCTGTACTACGTACAAAGGGTTCAACCCCTTCAAGCAAGAAGCGACTCCCTATCCCTTTTCTTTGATAATCTGGAGTCACTGCCAACATCATCAGGTACCAGTCATATTCCGCAGAATCTTCCAGATGTCTTTCAGACTCTTCAACAAAGTTAAAATACTTGAACAACTTAGTGATGCTTATAAAACGGAAAAGCTTGGTCGCTCCGTTCTGGAGATAGTTAAGCATAGAAATCGTCTGATGCTGTAAAATAGCTGCCGCAACAATGCGACCGTCCTTTTCAGCCACCAAACATGAGTCCCGTTTAATCGCCAAACGCACCAATATTTCCTGCAAGGCTAAGACAAATTCCTTATACTGTTCAGGCTTCTTTAAATTACTGGCAATCATTGAAAGATAGGGGTAATCTTCAAAGGCATCTGCACATACTTGTGCAACTTCCTGAACTTCGTCTAGTCTTGCTTTGCGATATTGCATCATAATCTCCTAATCTGTCTGTTTTTTTTAGTATAACACAAAACGTATGACTGACAGTCATACGTTCTATGGCCTTTTGTAAAATCTTATAATTTTATAAGAAAAGTTTAGGCAACTTCTTCTGTAAATTGACTATTATAAAGATCAGCATAGAAACCATCTGCTGCCATGAGCTCATCATGATTGCCCTGTTCAATAATGTTACCATCTTTCATGACAAGGATAAGGTCAGCATTTCGAATGGTTGATAAGCGGTGGGCAATGACAAAAGAAGTCCGACCTTCCATAAGCTTGTCCATGGCTTTTTGAATCAATTCTTCTGTTCGGGTGTCAACTGATGAGGTCGCTTCATCCAATATAAGAAGAGGGGCGTCCTTAAGAAGCGCACGCGCAATGGTCAAGAGCTGCTTCTGTCCAACCGATAAGGTCACAGAATCATCCAAATAAGTATCATAACCTTTTGGAAGTGTGGTGATGAAGTGGTGAACACCTACAGCCTTAGCTGCAGCAACAACTTGCTCGTCAGAGATATTTTCTTGGTTGTAAATCAAATTCTCACGAATAGTACCTTCAAAGAGCCAAGTGTCTTGAAGTACCATAGAGAATTGATCATGAACGGTCTCACGCTTCATGTCGTTAGTATCCACACCGTCAATGGTGATACGACCTTGGTCGATGTTATAGAACTTCATAAGCAGGTTAACAATAGTCGTCTTACCAGCACCCGTTGGACCAACGATCGCAATCTTTTGACCTGGCTTAGCAAGAGCTGAAAAGTCATGAATAATAGTCTTTTCAGGAGTATAACCAAAGGAAACATGGTCAAAGACTACTTGACCTTTAGTATCTGTCAACTCGGCTGTCTTAGCTGACTCGTCGTCCATATCTTTTTCTTCCAAAAATTCAAAGATACGACCAATGGCTGCAGTAGCTGATTGGAGTTGTGTAATCCCTTGTGCAATTTGAGAAAGAGGTTGGGAGAAGATACGAACATAGGTCATGAAGGCTACCACATCACCAATCGTCAAGCTACCATCAATAACTTTGATAGCACCTACAAGACAGACCATGACATAACCAAAGTTCCCAATGAAAATCATAAGTGGCATCATAATACCTGAGATAAACTGTGATTGCCACATCGATTTATAGAGTTTATCATTAAGCCCCTTGAAAGCCTGACTGCTTTCTTGAGCGGCATTGTAACTCGTTACGACTGCTTGACCTGTGTAGATTTCTTCAATATAACCATTAATATTAGCCAAATTTTCTTGTTGGCGTTTGAAAAGGGGTTGTGAGAAGCCCATGATGAAGGCTACTAGAACAAACCCTATCAAGACTGAACCAATCGCAGTGAAAGCCATAGTGACATTTGAGTAGAACATCATAATAATGGCTGCCACCAAGAGAACACTTGAAGTAATCAAGGTACCTAACCCTTGGCTAAGCGATTGTCCCAAAAGGTCAACGTCATTGGTCACACGAGAGAGGGTATCCCCTTGAGAGTGACTATCAAAATAATTAAGAGGAACACCGTTGATTTTCTTTTGGATAGCTGTACGGAAACGTTGTGAAAAGCGTTGTGTAACCGTCGCAACGGTAAAGCTTTGTAAGTAACCCACAATCGCTGAAATGGCATAGAGAACAGCCAAGGTCATAGCAATACCTGCTACCTTGTCCAAATCAATACCTGGAATCGTCCCCATTTTTGTAGGTGTGATACCTTCAGTAATAGTATTGGTAATTTCTTTAAGCTTATCTGGTCCAATAACTGTAATGACCGCTGAAATAATTGCTCCAAAAATCGCAAGGACAAACGGAATTTGGAAACCTTTAATATAGGGTTTTAAGCGTTTATAGGATGATGTTTTTGGCTTATTTTCCATTTTCTAACTCCTCCTTAGACAATTGTGAATAGGCAATTTCTTGGTAAACCTCATTATCTGCCAAGAGTTCCTTGTGAGTTCCTTGACCAACGACCTTACCTTGGTCAAGTACCAAGATTTGGTCCGCATCCATAATAGTAGAGATACGTTGAGCAACAATCAACTTGGTCATATCTTGTGTTTTTTCAGCCAATTCTTGACGTAACTTACGATCGGTCTTATAATCCAAGGCTGAGAAGGAATCATCGAAAATCAAGATTTCAGGCTTACGTGCCAAAGCACGCGCAATAGCCAAACGTTGCTTCTGTCCACCTGAGAAGTTAGACCCAGCTTGGGCAACTTCTGCTTTAAGTTGACCTTCTTTATTTTCAACAAAGTCTTTTCCTTGAGCCAATTCGAGAGCTTCCCAAATCTTAGCATCATCAAGAGGACTGTTATTGCTCGTTCCCATCGTCATATTTGACGTGATATCACCTGAGAAAAGCACTGCCTTCTGTGGAATATAACCGACTATATTGTGCAAGGTTTCATGGTCATAATGTCGCACATCGACACCGTCAACCTTGATCATTCCTTGCGTGGCATCATAAAAACGTGGGATAAGGTTGACAAGCGTTGATTTACCAGATCCAGTCGAACCAATAAAGGCCACCGTGTCACCTTTTTTAGCTTTGAAGCTAACATGCTCCAAAACAGGCTCTGAAGTTTCAGAATAACGGAAGGAAACATCATCAAATTCGACAGTACCCACTTCTTTAGGTTTTTCAGAACTATTTTCAGGGTAAGAGACTGACGATTGGGTATCTAGAACTTCATTGATACGACTAGCTGCTACAACTGCACGTGGAAGAAGGAAGAAAACAACAATCATCATCATGAATCCCATAACAACCTGCATGGCATAAGATGAATAAACCACCATGTCTGAGAAGAGATGGACCTTATTTTCCATGGCACCAGCAATCTTAGTTGGATCTGTTGGAATCTTAACATCTTCAATCAAATGCGCACCAATCCAATAAATAGCCAGTGTCAAACCACTTGATACAGCAGTCATCACGGGTGTCAGTAAGGCAAAAGAACGACCGATAAAGAGGTTGTTTTGGGTCAAATCAGTATTGGCCTTTTCAAATTTATCCTCTTGATAACTTTCAGCGTTATAGGCACGCACCACACGAATTCCTGTAAGAGATTCACGCGTTACGCTATTCAGTTTATCGGTCAGAGTTTGAATCAAGCGTTGCTTAGGCATAACCATAATCAAGAGGAAGAGCATGAGAATGGCAATCACTGCCACAGCGACAAGCAAGGCAAGGAGCCAGTTCCCATTTTTATCGGCAATCTTTGTAATCGCCCAAATGGCCATGATAGGCCCCTGTGTAATAACCTGTAACCCCATGGTAAGTACCAGCTGCAATTGGGTAATATCATTTGTCGTACGGGTCAAAAGACTAGGAATTGAGAATTTCTTAATCTCAGCATCCGAAAAATCTAGAACCTGATGGAAGATATCATCACGAAGACGGGTGGTAAAACTTGCCGCTGTTCTGGCAGCTAAGAAACCAACAACTACAGAGGCCATAAAGCCTGCAAATGACATTAAAAGCATTCGCATCCCTGGGGCATCTGTATTCCAGGCAAAAATATCCGACGCTTTAGTTCCCTTAGTTGATAAGAGTGTCGTAATATCAGACATATAGTCTGGAATTTTCAAGTTTAGATAGACGTTCAAGCAAACAAAAATCACCACTAAGACAATCATGATTAACTCTTTTGTCGTCAAACGTTTAAAAATTTTAAACATAAGTTACTCCTTATTTTTTTCTAAATTCATACGAATTTGGTGAAAGACACGGAAAGCTGTTTCAGCATCTTCTTTGGAAATACCTTCTAACAGCTGTTCATGGATGGCCTCTCGAAAATGTTTGACATCTCGAGCTTTCTTTTTACCTAAGTCTGTCAGATGAACATACTTGTAGCGTTTATCCTTGTCCGATGTCACCAACTCAACAAAACCATTTTTTTCCATTCGTTTGACCAAATTACTAGCCACTGATTTAGAAATACATAGTCTTTTTTCAATGTCTTTGATAAAGATTTCTTTATCTTGATTGTCAGACAAATACTTGACAGCAAATCCTTGAGGGCCAGCTAAATGCTCAACCCCATGGACCTTTCCTAACTCTTGCACGCGAGATTCCATAGTATTGATGAATTCTCTGAATTCACTAAAAGTATCTTTTCCATGCATCGCAAGTCCCTCCTTGAATAATTCTCATGGAAACTATTTTAGTTCTTATGAGAACTAATGTCAAGAAAAAAGTTCTTATGAGAACTAAAAAAGAGTGAGAAAAAAATTGCTTTCCACTCTCACTCCCATAACTATGATTATTAAGGATTTGAACTCAAAAACCTAGCCCACTTGGGCTAGGCTATCTAAATAATAATCCCCTCCAAATGATCCAATTCATGTTGAATAATTTGGGCTGGCATGCCAGAAAAACTTAACTGTTTAGGCATCCATTGTTCATCTAAATAAGCAACCTCAATCGACTCATAACGTTTTGTTGGACGACTTCCCTCTAATGACAAACAAGACTCCTCTGTTTGAAAAGGTGAGGACTTGCTGACTAAAATAGGATTAAACATAACTAGATTAACAAAACCGATATTGACGATAATAACACGCTTTTTAACGCCAATCATATTGGCAGCCATACCCACACAGGCATCCTTATGAAACTCCAGTGTATCACGTAAATCTTTAGCCAAATAGAGGTCTTCTTTAGTCGCTTCTGTCGATTTTTGTCCAAGGAAAAAGACATCCTTTACGATAGTTTTTATCATCTATTTACTCCCTTTTCTTATCTAAACTATGAAATCATATACCCTTCTTTTATCGAAACCAAAGGTTTTCAATTTCATATTAATGATCTTGACCTATTATATCAAAAGGCCTACCCTCTAGTAAAACAGACAAAAAAAGAAACCCGCAGGCTTCTTTTTAGTCATCTTTCTTCACTCTATACAAATAACCAATAAACGCCAAAAGACTAATAGTTGAAACACCCATTGCCAATTTGGCAACTGGGGTATAGCTATAGGTCAAAACGACACCATGCTTACCTGATGGTAGGACTAGATTAGTTGGATTCTTTTCCTTAGCTAAGTAAGTAGTTACTCGCTTCCCATCAATTCTCGCTTCTTGTCCTTTGTAGTAGAAAACTGGTAGCGACAAGACCTTAGCTTCTTTTGACTCGTTGTTTACCTTAAGTCTTAGTTCATTTGAGGTACGACTAATCGTTGACTTAATTTCCTGATTATCCAAGAACAGGTATTTGTCAAAAACAAAGCCAAAGGGTACCTCTTTATTAGTATAATCACCATTTATATTTTTGTAAGTTCCCTTGGCCAACATTTCTCTTGTGACTTTTATATTGCTTGGCAATATATTCTTGGCTTTAGTCATCTTATCTTGGACAGTAACAATCTGAAACATATTCAGACAAAGACCCATCAAGACAAGCATCGTCGTTGCCTTCATAGACATATTTTCCAAGATATTCGCCAAGGCTAAACTGAAGAAAAGCAAGGCAAAGCTCCATAATCTCCAAGGAAATTGAAGGTTGGACACTGGACTCTCCTGTAATAACTGCCAAGGAAAACTCTTCAAGGTTAAAAAGGCTAAAACAAGAGAAATAAAAAGGTAAATTCTAGCTTCTCTAGCCTTCACAAAACGCTTAGCAAAGATTAAGCTTAGAACTAGGCCCACAAGATAGAGAAGATTAACTGACGGAGTCCTTAGATCGCTTCTTAGAATAAGCTCCCAGTTGTCTACCAGACTTAAAGCAGTCTTGGATAGGAGTGGTTTAAAAGTCGTTCGTAGGGTGACATACTTGAATTGCTCTATCATAGGAACAAAGAAAGCTAGCGACATACTCAGAGTGACTAAGGTGGCCTTAAGAAATCCTTGGATACGTTCTTTTTTATCACCCCATGTCCAAAAACTAGTTACCACTGCTAAGAAAATCATAAGGGAAGCCAAAAGGACCGATAAAACATGGGAATAGACTAAGCCAAGCATCCCAAGGGTCAAGACCCACCATTTCTTATAATCTCCAAATGTTATCAATCGGACACCAACGAAAACTAGAGGTAGAAAAATCATCGCCAGCGTTTCGCCAACGGCTGCCCTATAATAAGAATTGTGCAAGAAATAACCCGAAAAGAGATAAAAGGTAGCAAATATCATCACCTGTTTATCAGAATATTTCAATAAACGTAATCCGTAAAAACTAAGTAAACAGGTTACAAAGCGAACAAGAAATTGAAAACTCATCCAGGCTACAAAGACTGACTGAGTCAGCTTATAGATTAAAAAAATAGGATAATAGGTCAACCAGGGATAAAAGGTATTGATTAACTGTCCAGTCCCTCCGTTAGTGGTAAAATTGATAGGACCCTTCCAGACAGTATCTAAGGATAACAGTCGGTTAATGTGAAAGACAATGTCATCACCATAAAGCTTGTCCCTAAAAAAGAACATGGGCAGTATTGACACTATACTAATCAAAAAGCTTATTAGAAGGATTGTCTGATTCGTAAACTTCTTCTCTTTTGCCCCACAGGGAGTCTTTTCAACACTCACAATTATTCCTCTCTTATTCTATTTCATAAAGTCTGCTCTAAAAAGAGTTTTCACACAAGCCCATTATACCAAAAAAGCACTGGACTCCTCCCCCATATCTGTCTAAGCAAAATATCCTAGTATAAATCTTCCTATACAAAAAAAGAAACCCGCAGGCTTCTTTTCTTATTTTATTGAGAGGCTAGCGGTAATTGTTTCTTAATTAGACAATACCTTGAGCTGACATAGCATCTGCAACTTTAAGGAATCCAGCAATGTTAGCACCTACAACAAGGTTACCTTCATGACCAAATTCTTTAGCAGCTGCTGCAGCATTTTCGTAGATACCTTTCATGATATCGTAAAGTTTAGCATCAACTTCTTCGAATGTCCATTGTGTACGTCCGCTGTTTTGTGCCATTTCAAGTGCTGATACAGCAACACCACCAGCGTTAGCAGCTTTGGCAGGACCAAATGATACACCAGCTTTAAGGAAGACATCAATAGCACCCAAAGTTGATGGCATGTTAGCACCTTCTGAAACAGCCAATACACCATTTGCTACAAGTGTTTCTGCATCTGTTTCATCCAATTCATTTTGAGTTGCACATGGGAATGCCAAGTCAGCTTTAACTGACCAAACTGTCTTTTCACCACCAGCAGGTGTGAAGGTTGCATTTGGACGAGCTTCCGCATATTTAACGATACGTTCACGTTTAACTTCTTTGATTTCTTTCAACAAGTCAACGTCGATTCCGTCTGGATCATAAACAAAACCAGATGAGTCAGAACATGTCACCGCTTTAGCACCAAGGCTTTGCAATTTTTCGATAGCGTAGATGGCAACGTTACCAGCACCTGAAACAACTGCAGTTTTACCGTTAAAGTTTTCACCACGTGCATTAAGCATTTGTTCTGCAAAGTAAACAGCACCGTAACCAGTTGCTTCTGTACGAGCAAGTGATCCACCCCAGTTCAAACCTTTACCAGTAAGAACACCTGTGTACTCGTTACGAAGACGTTTGTATTGGCCGTAGAGGTAACCAATTTCACGTCCACCAACACCGATATCACCTGCAGGTACGTCTGTATCTGCACCAATGTGTTTGCTCAATTCAGTCATGAAGCTTTGGCAGAAACGCATGATTTCGTTATCTGATTTACCTTTAGGATCGAAGTTTGATCCACCTTTACCACCACCGATTGGTTGACCAGTCAATGAGTTTTTAAAGATTTGTTCGAAACCAAGGAATTTGATGATTGATTGGTTTACAGATGGGTGGAAACGAAGACCACCTTTGTAAGGACCAATAGCTGATGAGAATTGTACACGGAAACCACGGTTTACTTGTACTTGTCCTTTATCGTCAACCCATGGCACACGGAATGAAACGATACGTTCTGGTTCAACCAAACGTTCCAAAAGGTTTTCTTCAATATATTTAGGATATTTATCGAAGACAGGAACAAGTGAATCGAAAACTTCTTCAACTGCTTGAAGGAACTCAGCCTCATGGCCATTTTGAGCTTTCACTTTTTCAAAAACGCTAGCAACGTACTCTTTACCTGTTGTCATATCAATGTTTCCTTTCAAATAATTACCTTAGTAATTTAATTACATGAATAGTATAAATTTTCAGAATCTTCTTGTCAAGTATTTTCTGCTATTTTTTTGATTTTTATGTTAGGTTTTGTGACATAACAAGTGACCTCTCTTTTTTTAGTTAATCCTAAAATGTTATCAATTCAACAATGTAAGCGGATTCTATTTTTCTGGTTTTTCTCCAAAATTTTTTAAACTTTTTTTGAACTTTAAGGCTAAAATGGGTAAAAAAACAATTTAGTAAATTTACTATTTTTACATTTACAAAGATTCCCAACTATGTTATCATTAATTTAGTAATTTTACTAAATCTCAAAAAGGATCATTTTTTATGAAAAGAAAACAATTATCAGGAAAGCGCATCGGCATTGTTTTTGGAACTTTCGCTCCAATGCACGTTGGACACGTTGACCTCATTACCAAGGCAAAACGCGCTAATGACAATGTGCTTGTCATCGTAAGTGGCAGCAACACACAAGAAGATCGTGGGACACGCGCAGGCCTATCACTCAATCGACGTTTCCGTTATGTTCGAGAAGTGTTCTATGATGATGAATTAGTCGTTGTGGATAAACTAGACGAAGCTGGGATGCCAGCCTATCCTGAAGGCTGGGTGCCTTGGGTAAATCGTGTCAAAGAGCTTATCGCTAAGAATACGGATGATCCTGGAAAGATTACCTTCTATGTTGGAGAGCCAGAGTATGTGACTGAGCTCAATCGCTATTACCCTCAAGCTCAGGTAGAACTCATCGAACGTTCTATTATCAATATCTCTGCTACTGAGATTCGCGACAATCCGATGGAAAATTGGCGTTTTATCACCAAGCCTTTCCGTCGCCACTTTACGCGCAAGGTCCTTGTTGTGGGCTCTGCTAGTGGTGGAAAGACTACTCTTGTTAAGGATTTGGCCCGCACTTACAATGCTCCCTGCTCTCTGGAATATGCTAGGGAATATCAAGAAAAGTATAATGTACGAGATGACGAGTTAGATACCAACGACTATATTCACCTCCTAACAGATCAATATGCCCAGACCTCTGATATCATTGACAAGGGGCAACACTCAGGACTTATCTTTGCGGATACCAATTCAACAGTCACTAAGGTCTATATCGACTACTATTTGAAAGAAAATATCTCCCAAGAAGAGTTCGACATGTTGGATCGTCTCTATCAGGTAACTCAGGCCCGTGAAAAATGGGATTTGATTTTTGTGATCCTTCCAAAATCAAACTATGTAGATGATGGTTTCCGTGACATGACTATGGCCGATAATCAAACACGTGACTGGTTTACCAAGCATCTCTTAAACCTCCTATCACCATTCAAGGATAAAATCGTTATTTTAGGGGAAAATAGTAATAGCGACAGCTTCTTTGCGGACAACTACCACAATGCCAAAAAAGCAATCAAGGAACGTCTACACATCGAGATTTAGAAGACTGGTGTAAAGCAATCATTGAACTTACAATAAATAAAGGAGGAAACCTATGACTAAAACCTTCGAAAACTCTGGTAGTGAAAAGGAGTTTTTGGACATCTATCGGCGAGAAGAGATAGATAAGTACGTTAAGCCCTCAGTGACCGTTGACTCAGTCATCTTCCGCTATTATGAAGGAAGAGTCCAAACCTTACTTATCAAGCGAAAAAACCATCCCTTCATGGGGAAATACGCCCTCAGTGGTGGCTTCGTTCAGGAGCAAGAAGACCTCAATCTAGCTGTCTGTCGCGAAGTACAGGAGGAAACATCTGTTAAACTCGACCCTGATCATATTGAGCAACTCATTACAGTGGGAACACCTTATCGTGATCCTCGAATGTGGACCATTACAGTGGCTTATCTCTGCTTTATGACCTTTAATGACATTCAAGTGGAAAAAGCTGCCGACGATGCAGCATCTACGCATTGGTTAGACATCGCCATGGTAGACGGTCAACTGCAACTTGTTGATGGCGATAAGCAACTCTCACACGATGACCTCGCATTTGACCACTGGGAAATCCTCTTAACGGCTATGGAACGTATCAAGGGGCGACTCGAATACTATCCAACTATCCTTTCCATTATGCCCGAGGAAAACACCTTGACCACCTACCGTCAACTTTTTGGTACCTTTAATGAGGACTACCTCAAGATGGATTCCACAAATTTCTTGCGCCGCTTTAAACACCTCTTCCAAAAAACAGGTCGTCAGGTAGCTACGAGAACCAGAAAGGCTGCCACCTACACTTATCACATCAAGCCACTCTAAACGGGGTCTTTGTTTGACAATTTGATACTTACATAGTAGTATTAAGAAAAATTAATAAGAGGTATCCTATGAAAAGTTTTACATTGATTAGTGGCATTCTCATTACACTCTTGGGTGTCTTTTTCTTCGCTAATCCTACAAATCTTCTTGCCATCGTTGGTTGGCTATTTGCCCTAGTAATGCTGGTATCTGGTGTTTCAAGTCTCATGGTTTATTTTAAACGAGATAACGAAAACCGCTCCTTCTTCCAACTACTTCAGAGTATCATTTCCATTGTTTTTGGAATTATTTTGCTATCAACATCAGCATGGGTACTCTCAGGTGTAGCTGTAACCATTATCGCTTGGTGGCTTCTTGTCTCAGCCTTTACACAAGGCTTTCAAGCTTATCGCCAACGTCAATTCGGTTTCTCAGGACAACCTGCCCTGTCAGTCGCCTTGATTTGTTTGGTATTTGGGCTCTTGCTCTTTAGCGCTCCGTTTTTCTCAGCATTTCTTATTGGGCGCTTAGTAGCTTCCTTAATTATCTTTACGGGTGTTTCAGTCCTCTCCTTTTCATTCCGCTTGTGGTAGGAAGAAACTAGACACTACATAAACATAAAAAAGCCTTGCATATGCAAGGCTTTTGTCATACTTTGATTACTAAAGAGCTTATCCCTCTAGCTCACTCAAATACTCATAGCGTTCATACTTTTCAAGTAAAGTTTCGTTAGTAGCATCCAAATCACGTTGAAGGGTAGCTAACTGTCCATAATCGCTAGCATTTTCAAGCATAGCTGCTTCAATCTCTTCGATTTTAGCTTCAAGGTCAGCAATCTCATCCTCGATGGTCGCCCACTCTTGTTTTTCAAAGTAGCTCATGCGTTTTTTGTCTTCTTTGACTTTCTCAACTTTAGCGCTAGCTTGCTCTTTTTCCTTCTCTAAGAGGGTTGCTTGCTCTTGGAAGAAGGCTTTTTCATCAAGGTAGTCAGTGTAGTTACCAAAGAACTCTCGCACACCACCCTCTTCAAAGGCTAGAATCTTGTTAGCCACCTTGTCCAAGAAATAGCGGTCGTGACTTACGGTAACGACAGGGCCGCCAAAACCATTAAGGAAGTTTTCCAAAACCGTCAAAGTCGCAATGTCCAAATCATTTGTCGGCTCATCCAAGAGCAGAACGTTAGGCTTTTCAATCAGAATCTTAAGTAGATAAAGACGTTTCTTTTCCCCACCAGAGAGCTTAGCAATCTGTGTCCCATGGGTAGAACGAGGGAAAAGGAATTGCTCTAAGAGCTCTGTGATACTGGTTGTCCCAACCGTTGTCTTAACCTCATCTGCAACTTCTTGCAAGTAGTTAATGACACGCTTGCTCTCATCCATGTCCTTAATTTGCTGCGAGAAATAGCCAATACGTACCGTCTCACCAATATCCAGGACACCAGCTGTAGGCACAAGGTCACCATTAATCAGATTGAGCAAGGTCGATTTCCCGACACCATTATCCCCAACAATACCGATACGATCACGGTTTTGCATGATAAGATTGAAATCACTGAGAATTTGCTTGCCATCTTCATAAGCAAAATCGACATGCTCGAAGTTCACTACTTTCTTACCAATACGGCTAGTCTCAAAATTAATTTCAAGATCGTCATTATTAACCGTTTGGTGAACCTCACCCTTAAGCTCCTTAAAACGATTGATACGAGCTTGTTGCTTGGTCGCACGTGCCTGTGGTTGCGTTCGCATCCATGCCAACTCCTGCTTATAGAGTTGCTTTTTCTTGTGAAGAGCTGCTGCATCTCGTTCATCTTGTTCGGCCTTTAGACGCACATAGTCTTGATAATTCCCCTGGTATTCAATCAGATTAGCCTGGTCTAACTCAAAGATACGTGTGGCTACATTGTCCAAGAAATAACGGTCGTGGGTAATAAAGAGTACCGTCTTTTTAGAAGACTTGAGAAAATTCGTCAACCAAGCAATAGTATCAATATCCAAATGGTTGGTTGGCTCATCCAAGAGCAGGAGATCTGCATCATTCAAGAGAACCTGAGCCAACTGCACACGGCGACGAAGACCACCTGAGAGGTCCCCGACCTTTTGCGAGAGGTCTGACAATCCTAGCTTAGATAAAACCGTCTTAACCTCGCTCTCAATGGACCAAGCATCAAGACTATCCATCTCAGCCATAACCTTCTCTAAACGAGATTGATTCTCCTCAGAATAATCTGCCATAAGGGTTTCATATTCACGAATCAAAGCCATCTCACGAAGGTCTGATGACAAGACAGTATCAAGCACTGTCTTGCTATCATCAAATTCTGGCTCCTGAGTCAAATAAGCAATCTTATAGCCATTAGCCTTAGTGAAAGGTGACACATCACCATCAAAACCAATACGCTCAGAGACAACATCTAGCAAGGTTGTCTTACCTGTCCCATTGACACCAATAATCCCAATACGATCCAAATCATGAATAATGAATGAAATCTCTTTAAAAACCGTCTTATCTCCAACGGACTTGGTTAATTTTTCAACAATAAAATCTGACATCTTACTTCCTTCTTACAAATAACACCGCTACGGATCCTACGCATGCTCTGTAGCGGTGTGTCATTTTTATAACGTCCGTAGACTTATTTCATCGCTTGAACAAAGGCCATAATGGCTTCCTTGTCATTAGCTAGTTTCCCATCAACGATGGCATTTTCAATGGCTTTAAGTGCACGTCCAAGGTCCGGACCAGGTTTGAATCCTAGCTCCTTCATCAGCGTGCCACCATTCACAACGATTTCGTGCTTATCATGGATGAGCAACTGACCATCCAAATCGGCAATACGCTCATAATCGACGTCCAAGCCCTGAGCCTGTCTCAAAGTTTCAGCCGCTTCTAAGAGCTCCTTACCATACTGATAAACATCTTGTTTAGTCACGACTCTCTCCAAACGGAAATTGAAAATCTCAATCAAGGACTGAACTGTCTTTTGGAAATTAACAGACGTCTTCCATTTTTTTAGGAAAGAGCGTGGATTATCATGCTTGAGAGCCAAAAGAGTTGCCGCCCAAGCCTGTTCAGAACTTGTAAATCTAAAGTCCTCCACATAGTCTGCCACAAAAGACTGCCATTCTTCAGCAGTTTCTTGAAAATCCGGAAGGTACTGATAAGCCTTAGTCGCTAGAAGTGCCTTGATTCCCTTTTTCCAATGTGGGGCCAAAAGCAACTTATCGAACTCGATGAAACTTCGCTCAATCGAGATCTTTTCCAGAAGTGGGGCATGGCTGGTCATAGCCTGAAAAGTCTTTTCTTCGATATCAAAGTCTAAGCTCGCGGCAAAACGTAGTCCTCGCATGATACGAAGGGCATCCTCGTTAAAGCGTTCCTCAGCCTTACCAACAGCCCTTAAGACACGGTTGTCCAAATCAGCTAGACCATTGAACTTGTCGATAACCTCAGCATTTTCATTAAGAGCAAAAGCATTGACTGTAAAATCACGACGCTTAAGATCTTCTTCCAATGAACGCACAAAGGACACGCTAGACGGACGACGGTAATCTACATAGACGTCCTCTGTTCGGAAGGTCGTCACTTCATACTCACCGCCATTTTCCAAGACCAAAACGGTCCCATGCTCAATACCGATATCCACCGTACGCTCGAAAATCTGCTTGGTCTCTTCAGGATATGAAGACGAAGCAATATCTACATCATGAATGGGGCGGTTAAGAAGGGCATCTCGTACCGAACCACCAACAAAGTAAGCCTCAAAACCCGCAGCCTTAATCTTCTCTAATATTGGTAAAGCCTTCTGAAACTCAGAAGGCAAATAACTTAATCTCATAGTAAATGTTCCAAACCATAAACAAGCTGATCACGTTTAACCACTTCTTTAATACCGAGGTTAACCCCACCCATAAAGGATATACGGTCATAAGAATCATGACGCAAGGTCAAACCTTCTCCTTGAGCACCAAAGATAACCTCTTGGTGAGCCACAAGTCCTGGCAAACGTACACTGTGAATACGGAAACCATCAAACTCTGCACCACGTGCTCCAGCAAGTGTTTCCACCTCATCCTCAGCACCTTGACGTTTCGTTTCGCGAACCTCACGAATAAGTTCAGCTGTTTTCACTGCTGTACCTGAAGGCGCATCCTTTTTCTTGTCATGGTGAAGCTCAATGATTTCAAGATCTGGGAAATATTTGCTAGCTTCTGCCGCAAACTTCATAAGAAGGATAGCACCAATAGCAAAGTTAGGTGCAATCAAACCACCAATAGACTTGTCTTTAGAAAGGTCTGTCAATTCCTGAATTTGTGCTTCAGTAAATCCTGTGGTACCCACAACTGGTGCAAAACCATTCTCCAAAGCAAAACGAGTATTTTCATAGGCAACAGCTGGCATAGTGAAATCCACCCAGACATCTGCGTCAAAGCCAACCAAATCCGCTTTATCTGTGAAGACAGGAACACCGTCCACTTCTTTTTCTGTCGCAAATGGGTCAAGCAAGGCAGCCAAAGTCAATTCGTCATCTCCCTTGACCATTTCAACCGCAGTTGAACCCATTCTTCCTTTAAATCCAGCAACAATAACTTTAATAGACATGTCATTTTTCCTCTCTATTGATCTTAATCATAGACAAGCCCCACCCCAGATGGATAGTACTTATTTGGTAAATTTAGGTGTTAGACCTAACACTAGTGCTCCTTCACCCAAGTGTGTCGCAATTACGGCACATAAGGATACCACTGTTGAAACGCTAATTCCCTGTGCTTCTAGCTGTCTTTTAAAATCTTCAGCTTTTTCAGGAGCATTCGTGTGAAGGATACTAAGTTCCATTTCACGATTTTCCTCAGCTAGGGCAACCAAACGTTTCACAGCTTTCTTCTCTGTACGCACCTTTTCAAAAACAACGATTTTTCCTTCGTCATTAAAATTCAAAATAGGTTTGATAGACAAAAGATTTCCTAAAATCGCCGAACCATTCGACAAACGACCACCTTTTACCAGATGATTAAGATCATCCACAAGAATATAAGCCGTCGTTTGGTCAACCTGCTCCTCAAGCTTCTTCAAAATGTTCTCAAAAGACACCCCTTGAGCTGACCAATGCAAAACGTTTCTCACCATGGCTCCCATAGGAGCTGCTGTGATTTTTGTATCAGGAAAAGCAATCTTCAACTTGGCATGGTCCTCAATCAAAAACTGACTATTAGCCCAAAAACCAGAGATTCCTGAAGAAAGGAAAAGCCCAATGACATGGGTATAACCTTCCGCCTCCAACTCCATAAGCAAGTTATCCAAGTCAGCTAGATTTGGTTGTGATGTCTTGAGCAGTTCCTCAGAGTTTGCCATTTGCGCATAAAACTGATTGACATCCAAGTTTTTTCCTTCAACAAAAGGCTGCCCCTCAATGATGACCGGAATATCTAAAACATAAACATCAGCATGACCCTGAATTTCAGCAGGGAGATTAACCGATGAGTCCGTAATAACTGCAAGAGACATCTTAGAACTCCAAATTGATACCTGGACGATCCAAGGCAATTTCAGTTACTTCATAAGTCAAACGTTGAAGCGTATCCAAGAGCGGTGCAGCCAAGGCTTCTGCTTCTTCTTGTGAAAAGTCTTTTGGTTCATTGACGATACGGTTTTGAATGTGGTCCATTTGAGAAACAATCCCTGAGATAACAAACTCATCACGGACAATCATAAATTGCAAAACAGCTACAACAGACGTATTGTTAGCTTCTTCATCTTTATTGTGCAACTGGAAAGTTACTTCAACATTTGTTTTAGGAACACCATTCTCTTTTTCCCACTCATGGTTACGAACATCATAGTGGTAACGGTTAACAAATACTTTTTCGCGAATTAAATCCATTAGTCATATTCTCCTTGATACAATTACTCTTTATTATAGCATAAATATGCTTTATTATGGGAATATTATTGACAGAAAAATGAGTATTTAGACTGATTTTGACAGCAACAATAATCACTAGAAAAGTAGGATCTTTGATTTAGGACTAAGACTACTAAAATAAGGCTCCTTCATCAGAAGAGAGCCCTTATATTGCCAGCTAACAGTCTCTTAAAGAATGTTTCTGCTGTCCCTTTTCATCAAAATTCTCAGGATCTAGCCAATTCTCAAATCGTTTCTTAAGTGCCGGCCACTCACTATCAATAATCGAGAACCAGTCCGTATCACGGCTACGTCCCTTATAGATAGCATGGTTACGAAAACGCCCCTCATAGGTGAACCCTAAACGCATGGCAGCATTGGCAGAAGGACGGTTGAGACTATCACATTTCCACTCATAACGACGATAGTTAAGATCTTCAAAGACATATTTCATAAGCAGGTATTGAGCTTCTGTAGCTGCTCGAGTCTTTTGTAAAGCAGGTGCCAAAATCACCCGCCCCATCTCAACACTACGATTTTTGGGTGTAATAGCCATAAGTGAAAAGGTTCCTAGAACCTTCCCAGAAGCCTTGTCCCTGATGGCAAAGAAATAAGGATTTTGGGATTGCTCATAATCCTCCAAACACTGACGTACAGCTTCTTCAGATTCAAAAGGATCCGCATACATATAGGTCCAATCAGAAAGGATCTGATTCGTAAAGTAAAAGTCTAAAATGTCCTCATAATGTTCTGCTACCGTCAAATGTTCAACGCTACAATAACGACCTTCTAATAGGGCAACATCTGGCATCTTACCCGGACTAGCATCCGCTAGACTTGGCCCCACCTCTTGTTGGTAGTGATTTAAAGGCATAGGATTCTCCTTTTTTCATAAAGAAAAGCCTACACAAAAGTGCAGACTTTAGCTTAATTATTTAGCAACTGGGTATACAGATACTTGTTTTTTGTCGCGACCTTTACGTTCGAAACGTACAACACCTTCAACTTTAGCGAAGAGTGTATCGTCACCACCACGGCCTACGTTTACACCTGGGTAGATGTGTGTACCGCGTTGACGGTAAAGGATTGATCCACCTGATACAGTTTGTCCATCAGCTGCTTTAGCACCAAGACGTTTAGCTTGTGAATCACGACCATTGGAAGTAGAACCCCCACCTTTTTTGTGGGCGAAAAGTTGCAAGTTTTCAAGAGTTTTCAACATAAGATTGTGTCCTTTCTTAGTGATTAGTCGCTAACTTACGCGTTGATAGCGTTGATAACAACTTTTGTATAAGGTTGACGGTGACCTTGTTTACGGTGGCTACCTTTTTTAGGTTTGTATTTGAAAGTAACAACTTTCTTTTGTTTACCTTGTTTTTCGATAGTTCCGACAACAGTAGCTCCCTCAACAACTGGAGTACCTACTACAGTTTTATCACCACCGACAAGAACAACTTCGTTAAAAGTTACTTCTGATCCTGCTTCAGCGTTGATTTTTTCAACGTAGATTGCTTGACCTACTTCAACTTTAACTTGTTTTCCACCAGTTTTGATGATTGCGTATGTGCTCATGATGCACCTCCTATTAAAATTTTTAATGTGTCTGAGGTTTCCCTCTGTGAAGACTCGCCTAGTACTGCGGGGACGAACCCACTTGCAAACAGTAGTCGTGCGGTTGCACAGGACGTGCATTTAGTCAACGTTACAATTCTATCATTTTTTCCCTCTAATGACAAGAGAAAAAGTTATTTTGATTATTCTTATTCTGCTCATTGACCTTTAACCAAGTAATGATTCCCCTACTCAACCCTTATACCATATTTTCCTAAGAAGGTCTTAGCTAGATCCTGCTCCAAATCAGCTAAACAAAGGCTCCTATCCGTTGTCAAAATTTGATAGCGTTCAGTCCCTTCGAAATAGAAGTGATTCAATAACTGATAGCCATTTCGCTCATAAAATGCCAAACGTTTTAAGCGCTGATTACGATTAGAAGCATCCTTCTCATCCATGGGTTCAATCGTAAGCACACACGGTCGTACCCCTGCTTCTTTCTTAACTTGTGCCAAAATCTGACTGCCATATCCCAGAGATTGTTTACTTTCCTCAACTGCAAGAAAAAGTAGGTAGACCAGGTTGTCAGTATAAATGGTATAGGTCAAGCCAACGAAGACTCCCTGATCAAAATAGGCCAAGAAAGATTGTCCTCTTTTCAAGCTGTTCCAAGACAATTGCCAAAGTGGGAGACGCTCCTCCACAGGAAAAGCCACTTCATAAAGCGAAGCGACCTTCTTAAATGTTGGTGTCAGAGGATAAATGTTACGAACCTCTAATGTCATTTCCCTAACCAATAACCTTCTTATAATCTTCTGGTGTTGCTACATGAGCATGCTCACGTTGACGATCAAGCAAGTGACTAAGGAAATCACGGTTGCCCAAGGCTTCTTTAAGTGTTTGCTTAAATTGCCCAGCATTCATTGGTGAGAAGATATTACTTGGCGCGGTATACTCAGGACCATGGCTAGTGTTCGTAAAGGCAAGGATAAGCAAGTTATTTTCAAAGGCAGCACGTGTCGCTGACAAGATTTCATTTTGATGGTTAATATCCAAGTAGAAATCAGCTTCCTTATAAAGACGCTTAACCTGCTCTGTTGTAATATTAGGGTAAAGGCTAACATTACTATATTTAGCCAAATCCATCAAGCGGCTTGACATTTCTGTGATTGCCCCAACATGATAGTGCATGGTAGGCACTTCACTGACAATGCTTTCCAAATGTTCAATCTGATCTGAATTGGTCAAGATAAGCGCTTGATTTTGGAAGTTGTTCTGACGGGCAAATGGATACATGAAGCCAAGGAAGGCCACGCGAGAAGCTTGCTCTGGACTAACCAACTTTAGAAGATTCGTATAAGCTGTGTAATCTTGTACAACAATCTTAGTCTGACGATGGTTGCTCTCAAGAAGCAGACGCATATTCCCAGGAACTGAATCAGTGATAGGCTCTTGCCAGAAGAGAACGTCTTGACCAGAATTTGGAAGATTCATAGTTGTCAAGAAAGGTGTCGCCAGTGAGTTGTATAGAATACGACTCAAATCATAACCAGCTTCTTTAAGATAGAAGACTACAAATTCAGATTTATTTTTGAAAATGTAGACCCTGTCTTTCCAATTCAAGATAACGTCTTTAGTCAAATGATTGATGACGATAACTTCCTTGTTGTCAGGAGTGAAATAGCTCGTAATGGTCGCTTCTTGCTTAACATTATAGGTTGTTTGTGAGAATCGGTAACCCTTGTTATTGTAGCGATCAGTCACGCGCAAGCGTCCTGACTCATCATACCAGTCCACTGCTTTAACTAAACGTTGGTGAGCAGGATGGGCATAATGAATATGACCACGTTTCTTATCAAAACGGAAGATTTCCGCATTGCTATTTGTTCCTATAATTTCCCAGTAGTCAGGCACAGGGACCTGATTAAAGTAAAGTGCAGAACCTTGAACCTTGTCAAAACCAGTGAAATAAAGGTAAGGTGAGGTCACATCACTAGGCAGAAAGCCATCATCTGAAAGACAAACTGTTGTATTTACATAGCCAGCGACAATCAGTGAGTAATGGAGATCCCAACTACCCTGACTATAGTTTTCAAATAAATTAATCATGACTAGTCATCTCCTTTACTAAGTTAAGCCACTTCTGCTCGATTTCCTCTGTCAAAAAGCCTTTGGCGATATCATAAGAAACTTGATGAACATGCTCCAAATCTGAGCGATTGAAGAAAGCTACAATTTTCTCTGCCAAGGCAGCTACGATAGCAGGCTCATCATCTTTTTCAAAACGAGGAATGAGGTACCCATTCTCATTATCCTTGATAAAGGTTTGGTTCCCATAACGAACATCAAAACCAATCATACCTAGACCAGATCCCACAGCTTCTAGAAGTGTCAAGCCAAACCCTTCACTCTTAGAACCTGATAGGTAAAGTTCGTAGTCCTTGTAGACTTCTGTTAAGTCTTGGTGACCCTTGAGGTGGATATAATCCTGAGCTTGATTTTCCTCGATAATGGCCTTAAGTTTGGCTTCTTCAGCACCTGTTCCATAGATATCAAAGTTTACTTGTGGCAGACTTTCTTTAGCCTTAACGACAGCCTTGGCCAACCAGTCCACGTGTTTTTCATTGGCCAAACGTGAGGCTGTGATGATTGAGAATGGTTTACGCTCTCCTTCAGGCTTTCTCAGTTTATCCACACTTCCCACAGGGATGGTTACGATATGAGGTGTAAATGGTGTGTATTTATTGAACTGATCTAGCATAATGCTACGTTGACGTTCTGTCGCTGTGATAAAGAAATCAACCTTATCTGCATTGCTGAATTGGTACTCGTAGAAGTTATTCCATAAAATAGTCTTGTCTGTCACAGCATTTTCACTAAAGTGCTCTGCATGAACCACAACCCCAAGCTTAGCAGGTTTGGTGTTACGGAAAACAGCCTGTCCGGTACCAGTTGCACGGTCCAAGATGACGATATCTTGGTCAGTTAGACCAAGTTGCGACATGAAGTAAGCGATAAATTCATGCTTAGATGACAAAATCTTATCTGGAAAACGGAAGACACTATCCTTACCATCAACAATTTCATCATAAGCAACACTGCCATCCTCATTGAAGAAACGGCGTTGATAGAGGTGAGCCTTATTGTCTACCGGTGTGTAGTACTCCGTGAACATCTTAGTGTAAGAGTAAAAATCTTTACGGATTAAGCAACCACGCGATACTTTTTCCACACGGTGAACAATATCTTCACCTTCTTTACGCAAGTAGGCTGCATAGAAGATATCTTCCTTGGCACAAAAAAGCTTAACCACTTTACCATTAATCTCACGACGCGTGATGTCATAAGGAATTTCCTTTTCCAAATCCTTGACAGTATAGGTCGTTGGAGCAATTTTTAGGTCTGTAAAATAGCTGTAGAGCCAGATGATGTCTTCATCCGCAAACCCCATGTTACGGGTCAAATCAGAAAGATTGTCCTGCAAGAACATATCCATAAAGACAAATTTGGCCTTAATACCTGTGTTTTTGAAAATTGTAGAACGATAGGCCTGGGCGTACTCAACACCACTTGATGCCCAACCGATTCCTAAATTGATGTTATAAACAGTCATGTATTTTCCTTTCTGGGTAAAAGTTCAACATCGACATTTCTTTTTCGACATACCTTACTCTAGTAGCACCTAGGCACTACTATGTTAGTACTATAGCCTCCTAGATTAGAGCAAGTCTTCAATAAGTGTATCCACTTCGTCTTGCGCCTCTTCAATAGGTGTGATTTCAGTTACCATGATTCCTGCAACCGCACGTTCAACCAAGGCGTCAACATCCATACGACGTTCATATTGTTCGACATTTTTGATTTTTGGATTAGTTTTTGGACGGTCAGGTGCAAAGATAGTACAGCAATCCTCAAAAGGTTGGATGGAAATGTCAAAGGTATCAATTTTTTGTGCCAAATCAATGATTTCCAACTTGTCCATAGTGACAACCGGGCGAATCACTGGCGTACATGTAACAGCATTAATCGCCTGCATAGACTCCATAGTCTGACTAGCAACCTGACCAAGACTTTCACCATTGATAATCACAAGGCCTCGGCGTTCTTCACGAATACGGTCAGTAATACGCATCATAAAGCGACGTGTCAAGGTCATCAAATAAGCTTCTGGTGCTTTTTCTTTGATTTCTTCTTGAATTTCAGTAAATGGTACTTCGATGAACTGAATATTACCACCAAATTTAGTCAACTTACGGGTCAAATCTTGAGCCTTTTTAAGAGCTCCAGGACTAGTGTAAGGAGGACTTGCAAAGTGGACAGCTTCAATATCCACACCACGTTTAAGGGCAAGATAACCTGCCACTGGCGAATCAATCCCACCTGAAAGCATGAGCATTCCTTTACCAGCAGTACCTACAGGTAGACCGCCTGCTCCTTTGATTTCCTCGTGAGAAATATAAGCCGCCTCGGCACGAATTTCTACCTTGAGGTTGACATCTGGTCCCTTCATCTGAGCCTTAATGTCAGGCAATACATCAAAAACTGCATTTCCTAAAGTAAGATTGAGCTCACGACTGTCGAGAACAAAGTCATGGTCACTACGTTTAGCAGTTACTTTAAAAGTAAGACCGTCACGATAGAGTCCAGTCATAATGTCTTGAACAGCTTTTTTCAAGACCTCGACATCTTTTTCAAACTTGTAAACAGGACTAAAGGCTTGAATACCAAAAATTTGCTTCAAAGACTCTGCTACTAGCTCGTATTCTGTACCATTGAGGTAGATATGTCCACGGTCTCGATCAAAAGTCACTTTAACTTCTGGATAGATGGATAGGACATCTTTAATATTATTTCTAAGTTTATTGATAAATCGCATACGGTTCTTGCCCTTAGTAGACAATTCACCATAGCGAACCATAATTTCTGAATATGTTAGTGTCATTCCTTTTCCTTTTAAATGTGAATTTAGTTTTATTGTTTAATCGATTAAATCTTGCTATCTCACTTTTTGTGTCTTGGCGTAGACCTGCTTGAAAATCGTGAGGAACTGTTCCACCTGTCCCATATCATTGTCATCATCAAGACTGATACGAACAGCTGTTTGAGCTAACTTAGTCGGTACACCCATAGAAATAAGGGTTCCCGCTGGTTTACCCGCCTTAGATGAACATGCTGATGTCGTTGAAATATAGATTTGATGCTCTTCAAAAGCATGGACAATAACTTCACCTCGAACACCCTTGATTCCAAAGGTTAAAATATTGGGAGCAAAGTCTTCACCCTCACCTGAGAAAATAGTAATATCCTCGTACTTAGCCAATTCGTCAAAGATAATCTTTTTCATCTTGGCAATTTTAGGAAGAGAAAATTCCTCTTTGTCAGTTACCAAGCGCAAGGCCTTGGCCATACTCGCAATGCCGGCAACATTTTCAGTTGTTGAACGAAAATCTTTTTCTTGACCACCACCGGTTAAGAGTGGCGTAATCTTTTTCCCTGCCTTTTTGTAGACAAAACCGACACCACGAACAGCATGAAACTTGTGACCAGAAAATGTCGCAAAATCTACACGATCAGTTAAATAGGACGATACTGGAATCTTCCCAATAGCCTGAACAGCATCCACATGGAAAGATATGGTAGGCTCATTAGCCAAGAGATCTGAGATGGCTTGAATAGGTTGAATTGATCCAATTTCATTATTGACTGCCATAACCGAAACCAAGATCGTGTCAGAGCGCAATAATCCAGCAAGAGCTTCAACATCCACAAAGCCTTGCTCATTAACTGGTGCATAGGACACTTCGAAACCATGCTCTGAAAGCCATTTGGCAGACTCTTTTACCGCAGGGTGCTCGATATCAGAAACAATGATGTGTTTGCCGTAAGGTTCTTTTTCAAAAGCCACTCCTTTAATGACCCAGTTGTCGCCTTCGGTTCCTCCAGACGTAAAGAAAATCTCATCGGCTGATTTTCCAATGAGTTCCGCAACTTGCTTACGAGAAGCCTCCAAAATACGTGTCGCAGATGTTCCTAATTGGTGTAGGCTGGATGGGTTCCCAAAAATTTTAGTAGCCACTTCTTGATAGGTTCTAAGTGCCTCTGGATAAGGCACCGTCGTGGCCGAATTATCAAAATAAATCATGATTTTTCCTCGATTTTTATTTACTATTTATTATAGCATAATTTTTTTAGCAATTTTTGCGAGAAAATCATATAATAGAAAGTACGAAATATTTTTAAGGAGAGCATCATGTCTGAAAATTACTCACGCCGTAATCATTCATCAAAAGAAGAAAAAAAATCTGCCCCAAAGGTGACTGAACACGTTACAAAAGGCTTCACTGCCTTCCAAAAAGTCCTTACTGCCGTCGGGACAATTTTGTCAATCATCGTGGCTTCAATCACTATCATGAATTTCACAGCCTCTAAAAATAAGGACACTTCTGATTCATCAGCCAATCAATCAACTGTAGTCATCAAAGAAGGCAATAATAAGACTCAAGAATCTAGTGCTTCCTCATCTAGTTATGGCAATGCGACTGATTCAGAAACAGAAACAAGTAGCCAAGCAGGAACTAACACCTATTCGTCATCTGCAGATACAACAACGGGTGGCAATACGACTACCTCTTCATCAGCAGCTACTGCAGACACAACATCTGGCAATGCGACTACTGGTGGTGCAACAACTGGTGACGCCGCTTCTAACTAAGACATGTAAAAGGCTAGGAAACCCTGCCTTTTTTCTATAATCCTATGAACTATACAGAAACTCTAAATTTTATCCATTCTTTCAAGGGCAATGGCCGTCGCCCTCAACTCGAACGTATGCGTTGGCTCTTGAAACAAGCTGGAGATCCCCAGTCTCACTATCCAACGGTACATATTGTCGGGACCAACGGTAAGGGGTCAACAACTAGCTACCTACAAAATATCCTAACAAAGTCAGGCTATCAGGTCGGGACTTTCACCTCCCCTTATATTACTCGCTTCAACGAACGTATTAGTATTAACGGCACAGAAATTCCTGATAAGGATTTGATTAGCCTTGTCGCGAAAGCTCAGGTTATTCTCAATGGTTTAGAAGAGCACACTAATTTTGGCAGACCAACGGAATTTGAATTGGTCACCTTACTCATGTTCCTCTACTTCGACCTTAAACAGGTTGATATGGCTATCATTGAAGCTGGAATTGGTGGACGACTTGATTCGACCAATGTTCTTTCGCCGGAGCTTGTCATCTGTACTTCGATTGGCTTTGATCACACTGAGACCTTGGGCAATAGCCTTTTGGACATTGCCAATCATAAGGCAGGCGTCATGCGAGAAAATACACCCATCTTACTTGGTCGGGTCTCTACAGAAGTTGAACATTTCTTCGACCAAAAATCACATGACCTACAAGCTCCTTTAGCCATCATTGATAGGGAAATTCAGCTGCTTTCGAAAGAAGATCAAACGATCCAAATTTCTTATGACCATTGGGAAAGTCCAAATCTTAAACTTCCAATGTTAGGACAGCATCAAGAAAACAATGCTGGGCTAGCTGTCACTGCTGCCCATCTCTTAGCTCAAACATTTTCTAAGATTACCGATAAGAGCATCCAAGAAGGAATCGAAGAGACGCATTGGCCTGGTCGTAGTGAGTGGATAGGAAATAACATTTATCTAGATGGTGCCCATAACCCTCAAGGAATTGCCAGCTTAAAGCAGGTACTAAAAGATAACTTCGCTAATCGTAGGGTACATATCCTCTTTGCAGGACTTAGACGAAAGCCTTTGGCAGACTTACTAGAGGAATTGAAAGATTATGATATAACGGTAACCAGCTTTGACTTTTTTGAGGCACTGCCCTTGGACGACTATCCCAAAGACTTCAAACGTGCAGCCGACTATAGAGACTGGCTAGCACAAGCTGAATCATCAGATTCTGAGGACTTATTTGTTGTCACTGGATCTCTTTACTTTATATCAGCAGTAAGAAACTACTTAATTAAATAAAATAAGGCCTGAAGGCCTTATTTTATTTAGACAATCTATAATTTTACACAAAGTGTAGGCTGCTATTTGAACACAAAGAAAAGTCTGAAACTCTCGGTTAACAGCCTTCACTTTTCTACCGCATCGTCACAAATTCTTCTGAACCCGTTGAGTGAATGGTTTCAATTGAAGCCATTCAGACACAAAGAAAAGTCTGAAACTCTCAGTTAACAGACTTCACTTTTCTATCGCATCGTTACAAATTCTTCTGAACCTGTTGGATGAATGGCAACTGTATTATCAAAATCAGCCTTAGTTGCTCCCATCTTAATAGCCACAGAGAAACCTTGAATCATCTCATCAACACCATAGCCAATACCGTGAAGACCAATGATTTTTTCATCGTCACCAAGCGTTACTAATTTCATGGTTGAAGGCTGACGATTCTCTCCAAGGGCCGTATACATTGGTGTGAAACTAGATTTATAAACCTTAATATTCTCCGCACCATACTTAGCGATTGCTTTTTCTTCAGTCAAGCCAACAGAACCAATAACTGGATGGCTAAAGACCACGGTGGCTACATCAGTGTAATCAAGCTTAGCATCAGCTTTATTGTTGAAGAGTCGCTCTGACAATTGACGTCCAGCCTTGACTGCAACTGGTGTCAAATCAAGTTTACCAGTCACATCACCAAGGGCATAGATTCCAGGAACAGATGTATTTTCAAACTCATCCGAATAGATTGTTCCTTTTTCAGTCAATTTAACACCTGTCTTTTCAAGTCTAAAACCAGAAGTGTTGGCTGCGCGTCCAATAGCCCAGATGAGGCAATCAACAGTAATCGTTTCTCCATTATCAAAACTAATGGTCAAGGAATCATCTGCATTCTTCACTACCTCTGTCGCATTAGCATGCGTATGGAGGGTTGGACCAGATTTAGCCATTTCATCAACTAAAACATCAACGATATCCTTGTCAAAGGTACGCAATGGACGATCTTTACGCACAAAGAGGTGTGTATCACTTCCAAGAGCATTGAGAACACCAGCAACCTCAACGGCGATGTAGCCAGCACCAATAACAGCTGTACGTTTTGGCACCTCATCTAGTTCAAAGAAACCATCGGAGGTAATCCCATATTCACTACCTGGAATGTTTGGATAAAGGGCGTGACCACCAGTCGCAATAAGGATATGGGGTGCTGTATAACGCTCACCCGCTACTTCAACCGTATGAGGGTCAACAAATCTTGCATACTCGTATACACGTTCAACGCCATTGCTATCAAAACCACGCTCATAAGAACCATGGATACGGTCGATATAAGCCTGACGATTGGCCTTAAGCGTTGCAAAATCAAACTTATTAATCGTCACATCAAAACCGTACTCACCTGCATAACGGTGAAGGGTTTCAGCAACCTGAGCACCATACCACATGACCTTTTTAGGCACACAACCTACATTGACACAGGTACCTCCGACCTCTTTTCCTTCAAAGAGAATCACCTTAGCACCATGCATGGCAGCACGATTGGCACTAGCAATACCACCAGAACCACCTCCAATGACAATATAATCGTATTCTTTTACCATATTTTACCTCTTATGTTTCTTTATACAGCGTATTAGCTACTAGATAAGCCATTTCTGCCTATACTTTATCATAAAATAGGTACCCTGACAAAAATCTGCTACGACACAAAAAACAACCCCGTCACAACGAGATTGTTTTGTCATATCTTATTTATCAAGTGGTTTGCGAAGGAATCCGAAGAGGATACCTGATACCACAGCACCAATCAAGATGAAGAGAAGGTAGAGAAGGGCATTTGATGTTAGGGCAATAACGAAGATACCTCCGTGTGGTGCCATCAATTTGATTCCTGCCATACCTACAAGAGCACCTGTAAGAGCTGAACCGACGATAAAGCTTGGGATAGCGCGTGCTGGGTCAGCTGCACCAAATGGGATTGCACCTTCAGTGATGAATGAGAGTCCCATAACGATGTTTGTCAAACCAGAGTTGCGTTCTTCTTCAGTGAATTTGTCCTTAAACAAGAGTGTTGCTACAAATACTGCCAACGGAGGAACCATACCAGCCGCCATAACTGCTGCCATAACAACTGAACCACCTGAAGTTACTGTTGCTGCGAGAGTACCTGTACCAAAGACATAAGCTGCTTTGTTGACTGGTCCACCCATATCCACTGCCATCATACCACCAACAAGGAGACCAAGTAGTACGGCTGAGCTTCCTGACAAGCTTGACAAGAAGTTATTAAGACCAGTATTAATTGCTGCCATTGGGATATTTACTGCCAACATCAAGAAACCAGTAGCAAATACACCAAGAAGTGGCAAGAGCAAGATAGAACGGATTCCTTCAAGGGCACGTGGAATACCTGCCAAGAGTTTACGAAGAACAAGGATAACACCACCTGCAAGGAAACCACCAACAAGAGCTCCAAGGAAACCTGAAGATACGCCAGCAAGGGCAAGGGTTGCTTTACCACCTGAAGCAAATGGAACACCACCAAAGGCTGCACCACTTGAAGCAATAGCACCAGCTACGAAACCTGATACCAAACCTGGTTTTTCAGCGATAGAGTAAGCAATGTAACCTGCAAGTACTGGAAGCATGAAGCCAAAGGCAGCGCCACCAATTGCCTTGAATTGAGCAGCAATTTCATGGTAAGAACCAAGTTGTGACAATTGATCTTTAGGAACACCCATGATTTGGTCAAGCAAGAAGGCAAGCGCAATCATGATACCACCACCGATAACGAATGGAAGCATTTGTGATACTCCACTCATCAGGTGTTTATAGAAGGCACCACCGAGGCTCAATTTCTCACTTGATTCTTGAGCAGCTCCAGCATTTTCAGCATGGAAGACTTCAGCTTTTCCATCCAAGATGTTTTGGATTAATTCTTGAGGTTGACGAATACCTGCAGCGACTGGTTTAGAAAGCAATTTTTTACCATCGAAACGTGCTGTTTCAACTGCCTTGTCTGCTGCTACGATAACACCTACAGCCTTACTGATTTCTTCAGCAGTCAATGGTGTTCCGACACCTGAAGCACCGTTAGTTTCAACACGAACATTGACACCCATTTCTTCACCTGTTTTAATCAGTGATTCTTCAGCCATGTAAGTGTGAGCAATACCAGTTGTACAAGCTGTTACGGCTACGATAAGTGGTTTATCGCTTGAAGCTGCTTCTTTAACAGCTTGTGCTTTCTTAGCTTCCTCAGCTTGTGCTTCTTCTTCACCCGTATTGAAAGCAGCAATCACTTCATCTGGAGAAGTCACCTTACGCAAACGATCTGCAAAACCATCTTGCATAAGGTATTTTGACAACTCAGCGAGGGCTGCCAAGTGAGTGTCATTTGCTCCCTCTGGAGCAGCAATCATAAAGAAGAGGTCTGTAGGTTGACCATCAAGTGATTCGTAATCTACACCTTTATTAGATTTAGCAAAAAGTACTGTTGCTTCTTTTACTGCAGCATTTTTGCTGTGTGGCATAGCGATTCCATCACCCAAACCAGTTGATGTTTGTGCTTCACGAGCCATAATACCTGCTTTGAAAACATCAAAGTCAGTCACAACACCATTGTCAACCAAGCTGTTAATCATTTCATCGATAGCAGCTTCTTTTGTAGTTGCTTGAAGGTCAAGCAACATTACTTTTTTGTTCAGTAAATCCTGAATTTTCATAGTTTTTCTACCTCTACTTTATTGTATGTTTCTTTAATAAATTCAATTGTCGCTAAGTCATCTGAGAAAGCTGTAGATGTTCCACACGCTACTCCCCACTTGAGAGCCTCAATCGGATCACCAGATTTAACAAACTCACCAGTGAAACCAGCAACCATCGAGTCACCCGCACCAACAGAGTTTTTAACTGTTCCCTTGATTGGTTTGGCAAAATAAGCAGCCTCTGGTGTGACAAGCAGCGCTCCATCACCTGCCATTGAGATGATAACGTTCTGTGCCCCCTTAGCAAGGATTTCACGCGCATATTTTTCAACATCAGCCAAACCATTAAGTTTGACATTGAAAATAGCTTCTAACTCATGATTATTTGGTTTAACCAAGAGTGGTTGATAAGCCAAGGAATCAAGCAAGGTTTGTCCTTCAAAGTCACAGACAACCTGTGCACCCGTTTCACGCACTAGTGGAATCAATTTGTTATAGACCTTATTTCCAAGATTGCTTGGTGCTGATCCAGCAAAAACAACCACATCATCGGCACTTACACTTGAAAGAACTGCTTCCAATTCAGCCAATTGATACTCATTAATGACAGGTCCTGCACCATTAATTTCAGTTTCTTGGTCAGCCTTGATTTTAACATTAATACGTGTGTCTTGATCCACTGCTACAAACTTGGTTTTAATGCCCTCTGCATCCAAACCATCTGTCACAAAACGTCCTGTAAAACCACCGATGAAGCCCGTTGCAGTATTATCAACACCTAAGCGTTGCAAAATACGACTAACATTAATACCCTTACCGCCAGCGAACTTATCATCACTCTCCATACGGTTAACTTCACCAATCTCTACTTTATCGATACGAACAATGAAGTCGATTGATGGATTCAGCGTTACAGTATAAATCATACTTCAATAACCCTCGTTTTCTCTTTTAATTCTTTTAGGAGCTCTTCTTCCGAAGCATTTGTAATTATGGTTACTTTTTCAACCTCAGCTACCTTAGCATAGGTAATCTGACCAAGTTTAGAGGCATCAGCTAGAACATAGGCTTTTTGCGCATTAGCTATAACCGTCCGTTTGATAACTGCCTCTTCCATGTCTGGTGTGGTGAAATAATGAGCATCAACGCCATTAGCACCAATGAAAGCACAATCAAAATTCAGTTGTCTGATTTGCTCTTGAGCAGTACTTCCAATAGACGCATCCGTTGAATGTTTAACCTTTCCTCCAACAATCCTAGTGCTAACACCAAGATCTACCAGCTTAACCGCATGATGGATAGAATTAGTCACAACCGTTACCTGACGATTGGCCAAATGTGGAATCAAAAGTTCATTTGTTGTACTAGCCTCAAGAAAGACGACATCACCTTCCTTAATCAAATCGGCAGCATAACCAGCTAACTGAGCCTTTTCTTGAACGTTTCTAATAGCTTTTTGACTATTGGCAATTTCTTCCTTTAGACCATGAATGCTTTCAGCACCGCCATGAACACGTTTAAGTTGGCCATCTGCCGCTAACTCGTCCAAGTCTCGACGAATCGTCGACTCGGAAGTATCACTTAACAAAACAGTTAGGTTTTCCAAAGTGACAAAACCATCTTGTTTCAACTGAGACAAGATAATCTGCTTACGTTCAGACTTTAGCATAATCTCTCCTTCTGTAATCGTTTACAAAAACTATTATACTAAATTTTTAATAACTGTCAACTAGAAACAGTCAAAAAAAATCAAAATATTTCATTATAAAATACTTATCTACCAAAATGACGCAATTTGATAAGAAAGTTCTTACATTTTCAAAAAGAATACCCCTTTCAGTATGAAGGGCAAAATAAAAAAGCCTTTCGGCTCTCTTATCTTATTTGGCATAGTCAACCGCACGGAATTCACGAATGACTGTAACCTTAATATTTCCTGGGTAATCCAAATTCTTCTCAATTTGTTCACGTACCTTATGAGACAAGATCGTAACTTCATCATCCGAGATTTTGTTTGGATGAACCATAATACGAATTTCACGACCAGCTTGAAGGGCGAAGCTTGTTTGAACACCGTCAAAACTTGATGCAATTTCTTCCAAATCACGAAGGCGTTTGACATAATTCTCAACCGATTCATTACGAGCCCCTGGACGAGCCGAACTCAAAGCATCTGCTGCAGCTACAATAACTGCAATAACGCTCTCAGGTTCTACATCGCCATGGTGGCTGGCAATAGCATTGACCACAACTGGATGTTCTTTGTACTTACGTGCAAACTCTGCACCAATCTCTACGTGGCTACCTTCGACTTCTTTGTCAATGGCTTTCCCCATATCGTGAAGGAATCCAGCACGACGAGCAAGGGCAACATTTTCACCCAATTCACCAGCCATGATACCTGCTAGTTTACCAACTTCAACTGAGTGACGAAGGACGTTTTGACCATACGACGTACGGAACTGCAAGCGTCCCATAATCTTAATCAAATCAGGGTGAAGATTCATAGCACCAATTTCGTAGGCTGCTTCCTCACCATATTCACGGATACGGTTATCCATTTCCTGACGACTCTTCTCAACCAACTCTTCAATACGAGCTGGATGGATGCGTCCATCCTTAATCAAGGCTTCGAGAGTCATACGTGCAATTTCACGACGAACTGGATCAAAACCAGAAAGGACAACCACTTCTGGAGTGTCATCAATAATAACGTCAATACCTGTTAGACTTTCAAGCGTACGGATGTTACGCCCCTCACGTCCAATGATACGACCTTTCATATTGTCATCTGGAAGGTGAACAGTAGTTACTGTTTGTTCAGTAACATAATCTCCAGCCAAGCGTTGCATAGCTTGAGCCAACACGTTTTTGGCTTTCTTATCAACAGTATCTTTAACCTGTGCTTCCGCATCTTTGATACGTGTTGCAATCTCATGAGTCAGATTATTCTCAGTCTCCGTTAAGATTACCTCACGCGCCTCTGCAATGGTCATCTGACCAACACGTTCAAGTTCAGCTTGCTTCTCAGCCTCTAACTGAGTCACATTCTCTTCACGCTCATTAAGATGTTTAGATTTGTCAGCAAGACTCTGCTCTTTCTTCTCGAGGGCAAGTTCTTTACTTGATAGATTTTCATCCTTACGATCAAGGCTGGTTGCACGTTCTGTTAAACGATTTTCCATTTGTTTAAGCTCTTGACGTTCAGATTTGAATTCTTTTTCAATATCTTCTCGATATTTTCTAGCTTCCTCTTTTGCTTCTAACAAGAACTCTTTACGTTGAGCCTTACTTTCGCGTTCAGCAGTCACACGCAGATGATCTGCATCATGTTCCGCCTGACTGCGAAGGTTCACAGCGTCTTGTTCTGCCTTTAGCAAGGTAGTTTCTGCTTGCTCCTTAGCTTTGCTAAGTTTAATAGAAATTGCTAAATATCCAACGACTAAACCAATGAGTGCAAAGACAACTAAAATTATCATGTTTATCATGTCTTTACCTCAACTTTTCTAAGGTTTCCATAAAGAAATCCGTCTTCTAGTGTATCATATTTACAGCGATTCCTCAAATAAATACTAGAACTTTAAACTGATTTTGTGGTATCATAACTCTATTAGAATAGGGAGGTATTACCATGCCAAAAGACGTTACTGTTGAAAGTTTTGAACTTGATCACACTATTGTAAAAGCACCTTATGTCCGTCTTATTTCAGAGGAAGTTGGACCTAAAGGAGATATCATCACAAACTTTGATATCCGTTTGATCCAACCCAATGAAAACAGTATTGATACAGGTGGTCTTCATACTATCGAACACCTACTCGCTAAACTGATCCGTCAACGTATCGATGGCCTTATTGATTGCTCACCATTTGGTTGCCGTACAGGTTTCCATATGATTATGTGGGGTAAACAAGATCCTACAGAAATTGCCAAAGTTATCAAATCTAGTCTTGAAGCTATCGCTAACGAGATTACATGGGAAGATGTTCCAGGGACAACCATTGAATCTTGTGGTAACTACAAGGATCACAGTCTTCATTCAGCTAAGGAATGGGCTAAACTTATCCTTGAACAAGGTATCTCAGACCAAGCCTTCGAACGCCATACCGTATAAAAAAACATTGGGGTAAATCCCAATGTTTTTTAATATTTTCTAAAACGTTGATAACGCGCTTCAAGTAAGTCTTCTGTTGATAATTGGCTTAATTCTGCCAACTCATCTACAATTGCTGTCTTAATTGCTTCAATAATTTCACTTGTAAAGTAACCACGTTCTGGGATAACCTTATCAACGATTCCCATGTTAAGCAACTCGCCTGATGTAATCTTCATCAACTCTGCCGCCTCTTCTGAACGTGAGCCATCTTTCCAGAGGATAGTTGCAAATCCTTCAGGACTCAAGATAGAATAGATGGTATTTTCAAGCATCCAAACCTTATCGGCTACTGCCAAGGCAAGAGCTCCTCCCGAACCACCTTCACCAATGATAATGGCAATAATTGGCACCTTAAGGTCGCTCATTTCCATAAGGTTACGCGCAATTGCCTCACCTTGTCCGCGTTCTTCTGCCCCAACACCAGGATAAGCACCTGCAGTATTGATAAATGTAACGACTGGACGACCAAACTTTTCAGCCTGTTTCATGAGGCGAAGAGCCTTACGATAACCCTCTGGATGAGGTTGGCCAAAGTTACGGTTGAGGTTATCTTGTAGGTTTCTACCTTTTTGGATACCCACTACAGTAACCGCTTGGCCATTTAAACGACCAATACCACCAATAATGGCACCATCGTCACGGAAATTACGATCGCCATGAAGTTCGATAAAGTCATCGAAGATTCCTTGGGCAAAGTCCAAAGCAGTTAAACGGCCTTGGTCACGCGCTTCTTTTAAAATACGTGCTACGTCGCTCATTGAACACCTCCATGGAATGATAAGAGTGTGGCAATGGTATCAGCCAACTCTGTACGTTTAACAATGGCATCAACAAAACCATGTTCTTGAAGGAACTCAGCCTTTTGAAAATCATCTGGCAAAGTTTCGCGAACTGTGTTTTCAATGACACGACGACCTGCAAAACCAATCAAGGTTTGTGGCTCAGCTAAGATGATATCACCTTCCATGGCGAAACTTGCTGTAACCCCACCAGTTGTTGGATCTGTCAATACAGTCAAATACAACAAGCCAGCATTCGAATGACGTTTTACAGCAGCTGAAATCTTAGCCATTTGCATCAAACTCATGATTCCTTCTTGCATACGGGCCCCACCAGATGCTGTAAAAATAACAACTGGAAGTTTTTCCTCAATCGCATGTTCAAAGAGTTTAGTGATTTTCTCACCAACAACAGTTCCCATTGAAGCCATGATAAAGTTAGAATCCATAATGGCCAAGGCTGTTTTTTGCCCCTTGATTGTTGCAACACCGGTTACAACAGCTTCATCAAGACCTGTTTTTTCCTTAGTCGCTGCTAATTTCTCCATATAACCTGGGAAATTCAATGGATTTTCAGTTTTAATACCAGTAAAAAGTTCTTGGAATGAACCCTCATCAACCGTTAAATCGAGACGTTCTTTAGCGGAAATACGGAAGGTATAAGAACAATTTGGACAGATTTTAGCTTGTCCCAAGTCCTTTTGATAAATAGCTTGTTTACAACCAGGACATTTGGCAAAAAGTTCATCTGGAACTTCTGGCACTTGGTGATCAACCCCATTACGTACAGAACGGTTAGGATTGATACGGATATACTTTTCTTTTCGATCAAATAATCCCATAAACTTTATTCCTCACGATTCTGATAATCTGGTAGGAAGGTCTCCATCAAGAAGGAAGTATCATAATCCCCAGCGATAACGCTACGATCTGAAATCAAATCCAACTGGAAGTCAGCATTAGTCACAACACCATCGATTTCTAGCTCATAAAGAGCACGTTGCATCTTCATGAGTGCCTCAAATCGATTCTCTCCATGAACAATGATTTTAGCAATCATTGAATCATAGTAAGGTGGAATAGTATAGCCAGGATAAACTGCACTGTCTACACGGAGACCAACGCCACCACTAGGTAGGTAGAGATTGCTAATTTTCCCTGGACTAGGTGCAAAGTTGAACTTAGGATTTTCTGCATTGATACGACACTCAATAGCATGTCCCTTGATTTCAATATCATCTTGGGTCACAGAGAGTTTTTCACCTGCGGCAATACGGATTTGTTCTTTAACAATATCCACACCACTTACAAATTCTGTAACTGGGTGCTCAACTTGAACACGGGTATTCATTTCCATGAAGTAGAACTGACCTGTTTTTTCATCAAGAAGAAACTCGATAGTACCCGCATTTTCATAATTAACAGCCTTAGCAGCACGGACGGCCGCTGAACCAATTTCGTGACGAAGAGTCTTACCAATAGCAACTGAAGGTGATTCTTCCAAGACCTTTTGGTTATTACGTTGAAGAGAGCAATCACGCTCACCTAGGTGAACAATGTTACCGTAGCTATCTCCCAAAATTTGAACCTCGATATGACGAGCTGGGTAAATAACTTTTTCAATATACATTGCCCCATTACCAAAGGCTGCTTTAGCTTCTTGTGACGCAGATTCGAAGGCAGGTGCTAACTCTTCTTCAGTGTTAACCTTACGAATCCCCTTACCGCCACCACCAGCAGAAGCCTTAAGCATTACTGGATAACCAAGACGGTTGGCAACTTCCAAAGCCTCCTCAGCTGTAAAGACTTCACCATCTGAACCAGGAATTACAGGGACATTAGCCTTAATCATTTCAGCACGGGCATTGATTTTGTCACCCATCTTGTCCATGACTTCGCCTGAAGGACCAATAAACTTGATGTTCATTTCTTCACAGAGAGTGGCAAATTTAGAGTTTTCACTCAAGAAACCAAACCCTGGGTGAATAGCTTGAGCCTCAGTCACAATAGCAGCTGATAGGACACGATTCATATTCAAATAAGAATCCGTTGATTTTGCAGGCCCGATACAAATAGCTTCATCAGCGAGCATAGTATGGAGAGAATCCTTATCTGCTTCAGAATAAATAGCAACCGTTTGGATACCCAATTCACGCGCTGCACGGATAATACGCACTGCAATTTCACCACGATTGGCAATCAATAATTTTTTAAACATAAAACAAGATAACATCAGACATTTTTTGATAGTCTGTGTTGATTTCCTTTCTATGTGATAGACCAATGTCTAAAGAAAAATCCTTTCCGACTGTCGCCAGAAGGATTTTCACAAAACATTAGCTTCCAATAGCAAAAGTCAAAGTACCTGATGCAGCAAGTTTCCCATCGACTTCAGCCTTAGCTTCAACAACAGCAATTGTTCCACGACGTTTAACAAACTTAGCTGTCATAACAAGTTGGTCACCAGGAACCACTTGTTTTTTAAATTTAACCTTATCCATACCTGCGTAAAAGACTAATTTGCCTTTGTTTTCAGGTTTAGACAATTCAAGAACACCAGCTGTTTGCGCAAGAGCTTCCATGATAAGAACGCCAGGCATAACTGGGTATTGAGGAAAATGTCCATTAAAGAAAGGTTCATTGATCGTTACATTTTTAATAGCTGTGATTTCGTCTTCTGAAACTTCTAGCACACGGTCAACCAAAAGCATTGGATAACGGTGTGGTAAAGCTTCACGAATAGCATTAATATCAATTGTCATTTGATGCGTACCAATCCTTTTCCATAGTCAACAACTTCTTCATTCGCTACCAAGATCTCAGTAATAACACCATCTTTAGGCGCTGGCACTTCATTCATAACCTTCATCGCTTCAACGATAAGAAGAGTTTGACCTTTCTTAACAGTGTCGCCAACAGAAACAAAGGCTGGTTTTTCAGGTGATGGAGACAAGTAAGCCACACCGACAAGTGGACTTTCAACCACTTCTCCTTCAGCAGCTTGAGCTGGTGCAGAAGCTTCTTCAACTGGTGTTGCTGGAGTTTCAACAGCAGCAGGTGCTGCTACTGGAGCAACCGGAGCCTGAGGAGCTGGCGCAACTACTTCAACTGTAGGAGCTACTGGGGCAGCTGTTACTGAACTTGTTTGATTTTTGCTCAAGTTCAATTCTTCACCATTGTTTTTGTATGAAAATTCACGCAAAGTTGATGCATCAAATTGAGCCAACAAATCTTTGATTTCAGAAATATTCATGAATTAAGCCTCCCAACGTTTAAAGGCAAGAACAGCATTGTGTCCACCAAAACCGAAAGTATTTGAAATTGCGTACTCAATATCAGCTTCTTGACCTTCACCATAAACAACATTAGCTTCTATGTAGTCAGACAATTCTTTTGTACCAGCAGTTTTCGGTACATAGCTATGACGAATAGCTTCGATTGTTGCAATAGCCTCAACCGCACCAGCAGCACCTAGCAAGTGACCTGTAAATGATTTAGTAGATGAAACTGGAACATCTTTACCAAGTACAGAAACAATGGCGCCACTTTCACCTTTTTCATTGGCAGGTGTTGATGTCCCGTGAGCATTAACATAATCAACATCTTCAGGTTTGATACCAGCTTCATTGATAGCCAATTTAATTGCTTTAGCAGCACCAGAACCGTCTGGAGTTGGTGTTGTCATGTGATAGGCATCACAGTTTGATCCGTAACCAACAATCTCAGCCAAGATGTTAGCACCACGTTTTTGGGCATGTTCCAAGCTTTCGATAACGAGAACCCCTGCACCTTCACCCATAACAAAACCATTACGGTCTTTATCAAATGGAATTGATGAACGTTCTGGATCCTCTGTTGTTGAAAGTGCTGTAAGAGCATTGAAACCACCAATACCAATCTTAGTGATTGAAGCTTCAGCACCACCAGCCAAGACAACATCATGCAAACCGAATTTAATTTCACGGAAGGCTTCACCGATTGCATCATTGGCAGAGGCACAAGCAGTCGTCACTGATTTACATACCCCTTGAGCACCAATTTTAAGAGCAATGTTACCAGCACCCATGTTTGAAAGTGCTTTAGGGATAAACATTGGTTTGATACGTTTCATCCCACGTTCGTGCATACGAATGATTTGATCTTCAAGTTCTTGAAGACCACCGATACCAGATGACACGATGACACCAACACGATCACGATCTTCTTCTTCCATGTTAAGTCCTGAATTTTCAAGAGCTTCCATAGCAGCATAAATCGCATAAAGTGAGTAAGTGTCCATACGGTTAGTATCTTTTTTCACAAAGTACTTATCGAACGGGAAATCTTGGATTTCACCAGCGTTAAAGACTGGAATTTCAGAAGCATCGAACTTCGTAATTGGTTTGATACCAATTTTACCGTCATGAAGACTGTTCCAAAATTCTTCTGGTGTATTACCGATTGGTGAGGTTACGCCGTAACCTGTAACAACAACACGATTTGTAGACATATATATTCTCCTTTTGTCGGGTGGATATTCTAGTAAATGACTTTTTGATATTGACATTCAATTATTGCATGGTCATACCACCATCAATAGCGATGGTTTGACCTGTGAGATATTCTTGACTAGCCAAGAATGCTGCAACTTCAGCCACTTCTTCTGCTTGACCAATACGTTTCATTGGCACTTGAGCAATCATAGCATCTTTCATTTTCTCTGGAATAGCGTCAGTCATATCTGATTCAATGAAACCAGGAGCAATAGCATTGACACGGACACCACGAGCCGCAACTTCACGCGCCACTGATTTTGTAAAACCAATCAAACCAGCTTTTGAAGCCGCATAGTTAGCTTGACCAATATTCCCCATGAGACCTACAACAGATGACATATTGATGATGGCACCTTGACGAGCCTTAGACATTGGTTTTAAGACAGCCTGTGTCATATTGAAAGCACCAGTCAAGTTGATTTTCAAGACACGTTCAAAATCTTCTTCACTCATCTTCAACATCAACTTATCATTAGTGATCCCAGCATTATTAACTAGCACATCAACACTACCAAGCTTTTCAATAGCTTCAGCTACCATACGTTTAGCATCTTCACCGTTAGAAATATCACCTGAGATACCTACAACTGTTACACCATAATCTGCAAACTGTGCAAGCAAGTCCTCAGAGATTTCAGAACGTCCATTTAGAACAACATTGGCACCAAGACTAGCAAATTTGTGTGCCACAGCTAATCCAATTCCACGTGTTGAACCTGTTACAAAAACATTTTTATTCTTAAGTTCCATGTTTACCTCGTTTTAAGCATTAAGAAGGGCATCAAGACTAGCTTGATCTTCAACATTATAAGTTGGTAAGGTTTTATCAATTTTCTTCAAGAAGCCTGACAAGACTTTTCCTGGACCAATCTCAATTACTTCATCTACACCAAATTCTTGGATAGTGGCAATCGAATCATAAAAACGTACAGGTTCCATCACCTGACGAGCCAAAAGTGCTTTGACGTCTTCTGACTTCATGATTTGAGCCTCAGTATTACCTACTAAAGGAAGCGTAAAGTCCTTGAATGACACTTTCTCAAGTTCTGCTGCCAATTTTTGACTAGCTGATTCAAGTAAAGCTGTATGGAACGGCCCTGAAACATTAAGAGGAATCAGACGTTTAGCACCAGCTTCTTTAAGCAATTCCACAGCATAATCAACAGCCTCAACTTCACCACCAATAACAATTTGTGCTGGAGTATTATAGTTAGCAGGCGTTACTACACCCTTTTCAGATGCTTTTTGACAGATTTCTTCAATCAAACTTGGATCTGTATTCATGACAGCAACCATTTTCCCACTTCCAGCAGGAGCAGCTGTTTCCATGAATTCTCCACGTTTAGCAACCAGGGCTACCGCATCCTCAAATGAGAGTGCTCCAGCCGCAACTAGGGCAGAATATTCACCCAAAGAGAGACCGGCAACAATATCAGGAGTGATACCATTTTCTGCCAAAAGGCGATAAATGGCTACTGACGTTGTCAAAATAGCTGGTTGAGTATAGCGTGTCTGATTAAGTTTTTCTTCGTTAGAATCAATCAATTCACGCAAATCATAACCTAGAATACGACTTGCCGTATCAAATGTCTCTTTGACAACGGGATAAGTCGCATACAAATCGCTCGCCATGCCCAATTTCTGAGCCCCTTGACCAGCAAATAAGAACGCACGTTTTGTCACTATCCTAATCCTTTCGACGTTTTTAGACGTTTACATCTGCCCAACGAGCAGCTTCTTCTTTAATCACCTTGGCAGCACCTGTGTATAGGTCTTCCAAGATTTCTGCACATGTTTCTTCTTTACGAACAAGACCTGCAATTTGTCCAGCCATAACTGAACCATATTCCACATCTCCATCAACAACCGCGTTACGAAGGGCACCTGCACCAAGCTCTTCAATTTCCTCTTGAGTCTTCTTACCAGCCAAGAAATCTTTTTCAGCTTGGTTATATTCAGTAGCCAATTTATTCTTAATCGCACGAACTGGGTGTCCAACAACTGAGGCTGAAATAACAGTATCAATATCTTTAGCCTTCAAAATCTTATCTTTGAAGTTTTGGTGTGCATTAGATTCTTTAGCAACAGCGAAACGCGTACCAACCTGAACAGCTTCTGCTCCAAGCATAAGAACAGCAGCCATACCACGTCCATCAGCAACACCACCAGCTCCAATAACTGGGATAGATACCGCATCAGCAACTTGGCGAACAAGTGCCATAGTTGTCAATTTACCGATGTGACCACCAGCTTCCATACCTTCTGCGACAACAGCATCTGCTCCAAGTTTTTCCATACGTTTAGCAAGTGCTACCGATGGAATAACTGGGATTACTGTAATTCCAGCATCGTGGAAACGCTCCATATATTTACCTGGATTTCCGGCTCCTGTTGTAACAACCTTAACGCCCTCTTCGATAACGAGGTCAACGATGTCATCTGCAAATGGTGACAAAAGCATGATATTAACACCGAAAGGTTTGTCAGTGATTTGTTTTACTCTATCAATATTAGCTTTTACCACTTCTTTAGGGGCATTACCGCCACCAATAATTCCGAGTCCACCAGCATTTGAAACGGCTCCTGCCAAGTCGCCATCAGCAACCCAGGCCATACCACCTTGGAAGATTGGATATTTAATTCCTAACAGTTCTGTAATACGAGATTTCATTTTGCACCTTTTTTCGATTTTCTAATCAAATAAATAGTTTAATAATCAAAGTAATTGTATAAACAAAGGAGAATATCCCAAATAAGAATATTCTCTATGCCCTGCTCATTTAGTTTTTTCTTCTACGTAAGCAACAAGGTCACCAACAGTGTTAAGACCTTCTTCAGTTTCGATTTGGATATCGAACTCATCTTCGATTTCTGAGATAACTTGGAACACGTCAAGTGAGTCAGCGTCAAGTTCGTCAAAAGTAGTTTCTACTTTTACTTCTTCTGCATCTTTCCCAAGTTCTTCAACGATGATTTCTTGTACTTTTTCAAATACTGCCATTTTAATTTCTCCTTTAAGATAAATATATTTCTTATAATCTATGCTGGTGCATAATTTATATAACTAGATTTTAACAATAAGACTGCCCCATGTCAAACCCCCACCAAAACCTGATAAGAGAATTGTTTGACCGCTGTCTAATTTTAAGGTCCCATTCGCCACGTTTTCAGAAAGCAGAATTGGGATACTTGCCGCACTGGTATTACCATAAGACATCATGTTTGCCAAGAATTTGTCACGATTGACATCGATTTTCTTAGCCATAATATCCAAAATACGAATATTAGCTTGATGAAGAAGGAAGTAATCAGGCTCACCTTTTTCTTCAACCAAGGCCTTAATACTCTTTGAAACCGTCTTAACGGCAAAATCAAAGATTGCTTTCCCATCCATTTGCATATAGGGATTGGGCTGATCAGACTCATCTGAATAAGGCGAGATAACTGCAGAGGCTCCTGACTCAAGACCACCCTTGCTACCATCGGTATTTAAAGATTCTCCCAAGAAATGTTCTTCTTCAGTTTCTTCCAAAAGGACTCCGCCAGCACCATCTCCAAAGAGGACAGCTGTTGTACGGTCAGACCAGTCTAACGTTTTAGAAAGGACTTCAGCACCAATAACTAGACCTCTTTTGTAGACACCTGACTTAATCAATTTTTCTGCGGTTGCCAGGGCAAAGACAAACCCACTACATGCCGCAGTAATATCAAAAGCAAAGGCATTGACTGCTCCAATTGTTCCTTGAACACGCGCTGCCACTGACGGCATCGAGCTATCAGGAGAAATCGTTGCAACTAAAACAAAGTCTAGCTCCTCAGGAGCTAATCCTGATTTTTCTAATAGCTGATGAGCAACATTGGTAGCTAAATCACTCGTATTCTCATTCAATGAGATGCGACGTTCCTGAATACCGGTACGTGAGCGAATCCACTCATCGCTAGTATCCATGATTTTTGATAGGTCATCATTAGTCACGACCTGAGCAGGTGCATAATGGGCAACCTGACTAATTTTTGCAAATGCCATTATTTCAACTCCTCAAGAAAGGCGTGGAGATTTTCCAATCCCTTGCTCATAACCTTCAATTCCTCGTCGTTAAAGCCTTCTGTAATCCTCATCACCATTGATTTATGAAAACGACGGTGAAGACGATATACCAAACGACCCTTTTTAGAAAGCGAAAGATGGACCACACGACGGTCAACTGATGAACGCGTACGGACAATATAACCTTTCTTTTCAAGTTTATTGAGAGATGTTGTTACAGTACCAAGAGTTAGCATGAGTTCTTTAGCTACTGCACTTGGTGTCGTATCTGGATGTGTACCGATCACATCAATGGTATGCATTTCCTTGAGGGAAACATCGTTAAACTTTGAATTCTTTAAACTTGCTTCTTCGATAATAACTACGTTATTAAAAATATCAACAAGATAGCCATCAATTTTGTCGTAATTCACACCAGACTCCTTTCAATAAAACTTTGACTTTCAAATTATATCAGACTCAAACTAATTTCGCAAGCCCGATTAAAAAACTTTAGTTTTTCTTTTAGAAAATGTGGCTATTTTCCTTGGAATTTAGGTCGACGACGCTCACTATAAGCACGTACCCCTTCTTTGAAGTCTTCTGTGAAAGCAAGAGATTTTTGCAAGTCAAGTTCCAACTTAGCGTAGTTTTCCCATCCTGCAAATTCAGATTCCCAAACCATTTCTTTAATAGCTTTAAAGGAATTCACTGAAGAGCGGTTCAATTTTTTAATCAATTGACTCACAGTTTTTTCAAGTTTTTCTGACTCAACAACTTTGTAGGCAATTCCCCAGTCCAAGGCTTTTTCAGCTGATACTGGCTCTCCTGTCATGGTAATTTGAGTCGCACGGTTAATACCGATTGAACGTGTCAAAAGGTAGAGACCTCCAGCGTCAGGTGCCAAACCAACACCTACAAAAGCTTGGATGAATTTAGCTTTATCAGATGCAATCGTAAAGTCTGCTGCAACAGCTAAGTTAGCTGCAGCACCTGCACATGGTCCATCAACTACCATGATGACTGGCTTAGGCAATTTTTTAAGAGCAAAAGAAATTTCATTTACCTGCTCAGCAATACGAACCAAAGACTGTACATCATCTACAGCAACCGCTTTTTGCATTTGATCAAGGTCACCACCAACAGAAAAGACTTTTCCATTAGCATTGATTACCAAGAATTTTACTGACGCATCTTGTTTAGCTTCCTCAATTGCAGCCATAATCTCATCACAAACTGGAATATTAAATCCATTTTGCACTTCTGGACGATTAAGCGTTAAAGTTGCTACTCCATCTTCAACACTATAAAGAATTGTTTCGTAAGCCATTTTTTGCATTCCTCCGATAACTAGTTCCTATATGAAAACCGTATGTTCTTTATTTTTTTATCACAATTTTATTTGATGAATAGATAATTTGATTATCAAATCATTCATCGTTAATTTCTAGTATACCATAGTCCATCTAAAGGTCAACAAAAACTTAGAGTTTTTTAATTTGATACATCAAAACACCGAGTTCTACAACTCGGTGTCTCTTCTATTTTAATAAATCTAAAACATCCATAAGGTTATCCAACAAGCCTTTGGCTGCACCTTGATCCATGCCAAAACGATTATCTTTAATGGCCCAAACCTCAACACCTGCAGCGACTCCAGCAGCAATCCCCTTTTCGCTATCTTCGATAATCAGCGCCTGATTTGCTTCCACGTTCAAATGCTGTAATGCTGTCAGATAAATCTCTGGATTGGGTTTACTCTCTTTAAATTCTTCTCCTGAGAGAACCACATCAAAGAAACCATTCAAATGATTTTCCTCCAAAGCTCTAAGGATATCTGCCTTTACTGAGCTAGAAGCTAAACCTATTTTCAACCCTCGAGAATTCACTTCATTCAAGACCTTGAAAACATCAGGAAAGATTAATTCTTTATAGGGTAAGGGGTTGTCTTGTTTATAGGCATTGTACTCTTCTTGTAAAGTTGGCACATCCCAGTTATCATAGTCATCTCTGAGAATATTTTCCCAAACTTGCTTGGTATTTCCACCTATAAAGAAAGACGGGGGTAAATGGTCTATTGAAATTCCCTTTTGAGCTAAGAAATTTGCACGTCGATCATAATAATATTTTTCAGTGTCAAAAAGGACACCATCCATATCAAAAATAATTGCCTCTACCACGGGATATCCTCCTTTTCTTTTCTTATTGTACCATAATCAGACTAAATCTTACTTGCTTTTAAAAACAATGTGACAAATTGTCAGAATTTTGCTATAATTGTAGAGTAATTTAAAATTTTTGGAGTAACTATGAAAGTCATCAAATTCGGTGGAAGCTCGCTTGCTTCAGCCACACAATTAGAAAAAGTCTTAAACATTGTAAAATCTGACCCTGAACGTCGCTTTGTCGTTGTCTCTGCCCCAGGTAAACGTAACGATGAAGATACCAAAGTCACAGACGCCTTGATTAAATACTATAAACACTACACAAAAGGTGCTGATGTCAAAGCTGACCAAGAATGGATTATTAACCGCTATCAAGCTATGGTCGATGAGCTAGGCTTCAAATCAACAGAAATGGCGAAGATTGCTAAATCTATCAACGATCTTGCCACTCTTCCTATTGAAGACAATGATTTCCTTTATGATACTTTCCTAGCTGCAGGGGAAGATAATAACGCAAAATTAATCGCAGAATATTTCCGTAATAACGGTATTGAAGCACGTTACGTTCACCCTCGCCAAGCTGGTATTTTTGTCTCAAGCGAACCTGGAAATGCTCGTATCCTTCCAGGAGCTTATGACAAGTTGGAAGAGCTTCGCGAATCAGATGAGGTTCTTGTAATCCCTGGTTTCTTCGGTGTTACCCCTGATAATCAAATTTGTACTTTCTCACGTGGAGGCTCTGATATCACTGGTTCTATCGTTGCAGCTGGAGTTAAGGCAGACTTATATGAAAACTTCACAGATGTAGATGGTATTTTCGCAGCCCATCCTGGTGTCGTTCATGAACCACATTCAATTCCAGAGTTGACTTACAAGGAAATGCGTGAATTGGCATATGCTGGCTTCTCAGTTCTTCATGACGAAGCCCTTCTCCCTGCCTACCGTGGTAAAATTCCACTCGTTATTAAAAATACAAATAACCCAGACCACCCAGGCACACGCATTATTCTTGAACACAAGGGTGCAACTGTTCCTGTCGTTGGTATCGCGAGTGATGATAAATTCGTCAGCATCAATATGACCAAATACCTCATGAACCGTGAAGTTGGTTTTGGACGTAAGGTCCTCCAAATTTTGGAAGATTTAAACATCCGTTGGGAACACATGCCTTCTGGAATCGATGATCTCTCAATCATTATTCGAGAACGTGAACTTACCCCAATCAAAGAACAAGAAATTCTTTCATACTTGACTCGTGAACTCGGTGTTGATGAAGTTGAAATTGAACATGGCCTTTCAATCCTCATGATTGTTGGTGAAAATATGAAAGACCACATCGGTGTTACAGCGACAGCGGCTAAAGCGCTCTCTGAAAAACATATTAACCTAGAAATGATTTCTCAAGGTTCTAGTGAAGTTTCTGTTATGTTTGTAATTGAAACCGAGCAAGAAAAAGCAGCTGTCAGAGCTCTTTACGATGCTTTTTTCCGTAGTGACGACTAATCTAAAAACCTATCTCCTTCAAGGGATAGGTTTTTTCTTTATGAAAAAATAAGTCATCTCTCATGATATTTACTCCAATAGAAAATTCGTTGAGCAATTATACACAGCAATTGCTAACCAAAAAACACTAACTTTCGTTAGTGCTTTTTTTACAAGATATTTTCGTAAGTTTCACGAACGGCATCTGGCCAAACTGAAGTTTGAACCTCACCAATATGTTTCTTACGAAGCAAGAACATAGCCATACGTGACTGACCAATACCTCCACCAATTGTTAGTGGGAAAAGGCCATGTAACAAGGCTTGGTGCCAATCCAATTTCAAACGATCTTGGTCGCCAGTAATTTCAACCTGACGTTTAAGGGCATCTTCATCAACACGAATACCCATTGATGACAATTCAAAGGCATGTCCTAATTGTTCATTCCAAACCAAGATATCCCCATTCAAACCATGGTAACCATTCTCAGACTCAGTTGTCCAGTCATCATAGTCAGGTGCACGGCCATCATGTGGTTTTCCATCAGGAAGAACACCACCGATACCAATCAAGAATACAGCGCCATATTCCTTGGTAATAGCATCTTCACGCTCTTTTGGTGTCAAATCAGGGTACTTCTCAACAAGTTCTTCTGAATGGATGAAGGTAATTTTCTTTGGTAAAATTGCTTCAATATCGTAACGTGCTTCAACTGCTAGCTCAGTCAAACGAATGACCTTATAAATGGTTTCAACAGTTTCTTTCAAGTAAGCGATATTACGATGTCCGTCAGGAATAACTTTTTCCCAGTCCCATTGGTCAACGTAAACAGAGTGCGTTGCATCCAATGAATCTTCATCTGGACGAAGAGCCTTCATATTAACCACGAGCCCTTCACCTTCATTGAAACCAAAACGAGCCAAAGTATGGCGTTTCCATTTTGCTAATGAGTGAACAACTTCGTATGTTGCGTCAGGAATCTGAAGCACATTAACAGTTACAGGATTTTCAATACCGCTCAAATTATCCTGCATACCATCCCCGACCTTACTCAAAATAGGCCCTTGCACTTCAACGACGTCAAGTTTATCAATCAAATACTGTGTAAAAGTATTCTTCACAAAAGAAATTTCCTCTTGTTGATGAATGAAGCTCTTTTTCATACGCTCCTCCTTTAAAAAATCGATAAGCCTATTATACTCCTATTTTTCAGAAAAATAAAGAAATTTTCCAACAATTTGGAAAATTTCTTGTTTTTTATGTTAGGTTTTATCACATTTTCTTAGCCAGCTTCACAACTGCTTCTGTTCGAGCTGTATGAGGAAACATGTCTACTGACTGAATATAATTAACATCATAAACTTTAGCCAAAGAAACTAGGTCTCTAGCCAAAGTAGATACATTACATGAAACATAAACCATTTTTTCAGGAGTGTAGGCCAGTATCGTTTTAAGTAGCTTATCATCTAAACCAGTTCTAGGTGGATCCACAATAAGAGCATCTGCTCGATAGCCTTCCTTGTACCAACGAGGAATGATATCTTCTGCTTTCCCCACCTCATAGTGAGCATTTTCCAGTCCAAGTGATTTAGCATTCTTTCTAGCATCCTCAATAGCCTCTGGAATAATATCCATACCTCGAATACTCTTTACCTTATTTGCAAAAGCCAGTCCAATAGTACCAACCCCACAATAAGCATCAATAAGGTGTTCAGCTTTACCTACATCCAAAGCTTCAACGGCCTGACCATAGAGTACCTCTGTTTGTTGAGGATTCAACTGGTAAAATGCACGAGGAGAGAGAGCAAAGCTATAGTCCAGTACCTCTTCTTGAATAGTGTCTTGCCCCCAAAGAATTTCCGTCTCTTTACCATAAATCTCGCTAGATTTCGAATAATTATAATTGACAGCAATAGTTACAATCTCTGGAAAACTTTCCGTCAATTCCTTAACCAATTTAGTGAAAGAAACTGATTTAGAGGTTACAAAAATCAACTGGACCTGATTTGAACCCAAAGCACGTCGTATCATAACAGTACGAATTCCAGCAATTTTACGCTCATTATAAATTGGGAACTTGTATTTATCTAACAAATTTGTCACCTTATTCATAATGGCTTGAGTTAGATCATCCTGAACTAGACAATCATCAATATTAATGAGGCGATGACTCCCTTCCGCAAATAAGCCAGCTTTAACTGAGCCATCAAAAGAACGGGTTTGAAATTGTAGTTTAGCTCGGTAATGTTGTGGTTGCTCCATACCAATTGTTGGACGAATGTCATATGACTCAAAATTAGCCGGTTTAAACTTCTTCAAGGCTTGTCCTAATAAGTCAGTTTTAAACTCTAATTGCTTATCATAACGAAGATGCATTAACTGGCAACCGCCACAGTCTTCATAAATACTACATGCAGGTTCAACACGAAACTTAGAAGGCTTATTAATCTTTAATAATTTTGCATGAACAAAGTTTCTCTTAACAGAAACAACCTGACAGAATACTTCTTCACCCTTCAAAGCCCCTGGCACAAAAACTAGAGTTTTCTTATAAAAACCAATGCCTTCGCCATTGATTCCCATGCGTTTTATCTTAAGCGGGATACGCTGTTTCACTTGTAAATTCATACTACCATTCTAACATTTTGATATAATAATAACTATGAAAATCACAAAAATTGAGAAGAAAAAGAAACTTTATCTCATTGAGATAGACAAAAAAGAGAGTCTCTACGTTACAGAAGATACCATCGTTAAATACATGTTGACAAAAGAAATGATACTGGACAAAAATCAACTTGAGGATATTAAATCCTTTTCCCAGTTCTCACATGGTAAAAACTTAGCCCTCTATTTTATTTCATTTAAACAACGTACTGAGAAAGAAGTAAAAGATTACCTTTTTAAACATGAAATAAACCCTCATATAATCCCAAAAATTATTGATAATCTAAAAAGAGATCACTGGATTGATGATTACAAACTCCTAGAAAGTCTAGCTCAACAAAATCTGAATTCAGGCGATAAAGGAGCCTATGTGCTGAAGCAAAAATGGCTTCAAAAAGGTTGTAACAAACAGATCATTGACGATGTTTTAAGTCAATTTGATTTCTCAGAAATAGCCATTAGAGTAGCTTCAAAACTGTTACGAAAATATCAGGGAAAACTACCATCTAAAGCCCTAAAAGATAAATTAACTCAAAGCCTTATCAATAAAGGTTTTTCATTTCAAGAAAGTAAACTAGCAATCGATCATCTAGAACTTGAAGCAGATGAAGAAACTGAACAAGCTCTCCTTTATAAAGAAATAGATAAGCAATATCAAAAATTTAGTAAAAAATACGACGGTTATGAACTTAAGCAGCGCTTGACACAATCTTTAGCCAGAAAAGGTTATGACTTTGATGCCATAGCATCCGCTCTAAGAGAATATTTATAGGAATTTCCCCTCTTTTCACAAAATTATGATACAATAGTGGGGATAACCCTTATTGTAGAAAGAGGACGCCATGAAATTACCGAAAGAAGGCGACTTTATCACAATTCAAAGTTATAAGCATGATGGTAGTTTGCACCGTACTTGGCGCGATACTATGGTACTAAAGACAACTGAGAATGCTGTTATTGGCGTTAACGACCACACCCTCGTTACTGAAGCAGACGGAAGACGATGGGTAACACGTGAACCTGCTATTGTTTATTTCCACAAAAAATACTGGTTTAATATTATAGCCATGATTAGGGATAACGGCATTTCCTACTACTGCAATTTAGCTAGTCCATATATTTTGGACCAAGAAGCACTAAAATATATTGACTACGACCTAGATGTCAAAGTCTTCGCTGATGGTGAAAAAAAATTGCTAGATGTAGATGAGTATGAAACACATAAAAAAGAAATGCATTACTCTCCTGATATTGACTATATCTTAAAGGAACATGTTAAAATCTTAGTAGATTGGATTAACAATGGTAAGGGGCCATTTTCACAATCTTATGTTAACATCTGGTACAAACGTTATCTTGAACTAAGGAATCGTTAAAGTTGTCATAAAAAAGACTAGTAATAATACTAGTCTTTTTTTGCACTAAAAACTAATGCTTCGGAATCTAGGTCCATATTCAAAAGATAACGCCCCTCTTCTACTTGAACAAGATACCCTAATAATACTAAAGCATCAACAAAAATATTCCTCCTTTTTTGAAGTGCATATTCCTTCCTAACGTATTTTAAAAGAAAAGTCGTAACATGTTTTAAAAAATATTCAGGATTAACATCCCCTAATATATCATATAATCTATTCTGCTCTTCCGATAATGGTAGATTTTCTTTTAATTTATATAAATAGTTTGAAATTGTAAGATCATCTCTCGTGATACTCGTTTGTTCAATAATGACAACTTCATTAGTAGAATTAGATATCTCAGTAACAAATCTACGATTTAATAGCTCTAAATAACAAGTAGAATCATCTTCAATAAAAAAATGCTGATCTAAGTCAATTGTAGAAGAATCCAACACTAGATTAATTAATAGACGATAACGCTTCTCAAATCGTTCAATATAGCCTGCTTTTACAAACTCCTCAATTAATTTATCTATATTCTTTTGAAAAGGAAACTCCCTTTTTATTGCTCTCAGGGTCACAGGCTGATTAAGATATAGATAATTCACTATTTCCATAAAAAAAGCTTGCTTACATAGTTTGTTTGGGTTAAATTGTATTATCATAAGAAGTATTATACCATTAATCAGACCACTAAAAAAAGGCCTGACGGCCTAATTTTATGCATTAAAGCTTTCAGTCAACTGTGGTACTACTTGTTTCTTACGAGAAACGGCACCTTCAAGGAAAGCATGATTATTTTCTAAAACAAAATCAAAGGCTTCTTCAACATTATCAGTATTTGAACCAAGTGCAAGAATTTCTGAATTTGAATTAAGGATATCAGTAATCATTAAGACAAAGTCAGAGTATCCATTGCTTTTAATTGAGTTATTAATAGCTTCTTCGATTTCCTCTTGACGAGAAAGAACATCGGAAATATCAACTGTATTAACTTGTGCAACACGAACTTGATTGCCATTCAATTCAAAAGTTTTGGCATCAATATCAATAAGTTCTTCAGCAGATTTAGAAGAAAGATTAGTACCAGCTTTAAGCATAGCAAGCCCATATTCTTCCAAATTAACTCCAGCAATTTCTGCAAGTTCAGCTGCAACTGCAGGATCTGAAGCATGTGTAGTTGGAGATTTAAGGAGAAGAGTATCCGAAATCAAACCTGACAAAAGCAAACCAGCCACTTCCTTAGGAACTTCAACATTGTTTTCTTTGAACATACGATAAACAATTGAAGAAGCTGATCCAACAGGTTCCAATCGCATCATTAATGGATTAGCGGTTTCAAAGTTAGCCACACGGTGATGGTCTACTACCTCAATAACCTCAACATCCTTAATATCTGAAATAGATTGTTGAAACTCATTATGGTCTGTAAGAATTACTTGATTAACTCCCTCTGACAAAGCTGATTCAACAACTCGTGGTGCCTCAACACCAAAATAATCAAGAACGAAAGCTGTTTCTTCGTTAGGAGTACCTAAAGCAACAGCTTCAGCATCAACGCCAAGTTGACGTTTCAAATAAGCGTATCCATAAGAAGACCCAATCGCATCAGAATCAGGGTTTTGATGACCAAAAACAAAAACTTTAGACATAAATTCACCTCAAAAATAGTATTATAAGTTATTATAACATATAAAAAAAAGAAACAAAATAAAAAGAGTAACCTAAGTTACTCGAAATATAGTCCGTACGGGATTCGAACCCGTGTTACCGC
>NZ_KV794085.1:0-49325 GCF_001808655.1 Streptococcus sp. HMSC078H03 | reverse complement strand
GTCACCCACTACAGTTGACAAAGAGCCATTATTTAAGAGTAACTGAAGCTCCAGCTTCTTCAAGTTTAGCTTTGATTTCTTCAGCTTCAGCTGCAGCAACACCTTCTTTAATAACTGATGGTGCACCGTCAACGATAGCTTTAGCTTCTTTAAGACCTTCGCCTGTGATTTCACGTACAACTTTGATAACGCCAACTTTTTTGTCGCCTGCAGATGTCAATTCAACGTCGAATGAATCTTTAGCAGCACCAGCGTCAGCAGCACCAGCTGCAGCAGCAGCTACAGGAGCAGCAGCAGTTACGCCAAACTCTTCTTCGATAGCTTTTACAAGGTCGTTCAATTCAAGGATTGAAGCTTCTTTAATTTCAGCAATAATGTTTTCAATGTTCAATGCCATTGTGATTTCCTCCAAATGTGTTTTTTAATATAGTGTTTTAAACGTAGCTTAGGCTACGAGTTGTGAAGATGGGCTTACGCAGCACCGTCTTCTTTGCTTTCTGCAACCGCTTTGACAGCGTATGCAACGTTGCGCACTGGCGCTTGAAGTACAGAAAGGAGCATAGAAAGCATACCTTCTTTGTTTGGAAGTGATGCAAGAGCGTTGATTTCTTCGACTGAAGTGAACGCACCGTCAACAACACCACCTTTGATTTCAAGAGCTTCTGCGTCTTTAGCAAATTCGCTAATAACTTTTGCTGGTGCGATAACATCTTCGTTTGAGAATGCTACTGCAGATGGACCAACGAAGAGTCCTTTAAGGTCTTCAAGACCTGCTTCTTCAGCTGCACGAGTCAAGATTGAGTTTTTGATAACTTTAAATTCAACGCCTGATTCACGAAGATTACGACGAAGAACTGTATCTTGGTCAACTGTAAGTCCACGAGAGTCAACAACAACGATAGATGCTGCAGCTTTCATTTTCTCAGCGACAATCGCAACCTGTTCAGCTTTCTTAGCAATAATAGCTTCACTCATTAGTAGTTTTACCTCCGTTTTTATTTTTGGGCTAGGCACAAAAAAATCGTACCTAAACCTAGACACGAAAGTACAATACGTTACAAAAAAATAGTTACGTTTTGTGCCTCGGTTGGATGTTTATGAGTTTAACTCCCCAACTGTCTTAGGTCAGTTTTTTCAAACCTCATTTATAATATCATGACCTAAATCAGACGTCAAGAAAAAAATGTAATTTTTTTTTATTTTTTTCGCTATCTTTTTTTGAAAAGCATAAAACCTCTCAAAATCAAAAGATTTCAAGAGGTGATGTCTAATCATATCTAAGTGCTTCGATAGGATCGAGTTTCGAAGCTTTATTAGCTGGTAGGAGACCAAAGATAATCCCCACTGCTGCTGAGAAAGCAATGCTTCCCATGGCTACGCCAAGAGAGACCGTCGCTTTAAGATCCATGGCATTCCCAATTGGTCCAACGACTAGGGCCGCAAAGCCTAGCCCGATCAAACCTCCCAGGATGGTCAAAACCATGGACTCAATAAGAAACTGAGTCAAGATTTTACGACGTGTGGCACCTAAAGCCTTACGAAGACCAATCTCTCGTGTCCGCTCAGTTACCGAAACCAACATGATGTTCATAACACCGATTCCGCCAACTAAGAGTGAAATGCCAGCAATAGCTCCGACAACGGTGGTAATGGTTCCAAAGATTGTGTTGACCTGATCTAAGGCCGAACTCATATCAGCTGCCTTGTACTCCCCGTTATCATCTTGGGCCAACTGGGTCAAGCGTTTAGCAGCATCCTTAGCAATACTGCTACTATTTTTCACATCGGTCACATGGAAAAAAATCTGACCAATAGCATCAGTGTTATTTTCTGCTGCTAACTGGGTATTGGCCACAAGAGCTGTTCCAATTTCACCATAGGCACCGATTGCTGTGTCTTTATTCTTATAAACACCAATCACACGATAATCATTTTTCCCAATAGTAACCACTTGGTTAAGGGCATCCTCATTCGTCTCAAAGAGTTTTTTAGCCACCATCTGATCAATGACAATAACTCGCGAAAAGTTTTTGTAGTCATTGTCTTGCAAGGAACGTCCTGTCAACATCTCTAACTTTTTAGCTTTAAAGTAGCCCTGGCTGGCACCTGTGATATTAACATTCTTCACAGTCTTTTTCTGGAGGGAGATAGTGGAGGTAAGGTTGTTGGTCACAAAATAACTATCGATACCAGGCGTCTGCTTTGCTACTTGCTCCAACCAAACTTCTTTAACCCGTTTGGTCGGTTGTGACAAGTCCGCATAGGCAGGATCTAGCTCCTCACCCTTGGCTTCATAGTAGACTTGGACCGTATCCTTGTCACCTGTCACACTATCGGTAACACTCTGACGCATCCCATTTCCTAGACCCATAATGAGTACGACAGCAGCAACACCAATGATAATCCCCAACATAGTCAGGAAGGACCGCATCTTGTGAGAACGAATAGAACTAAGAGCAAATTTCCAATTTTCCATTCTTACCTCCTAGTCTATCCGAACGCTGTCCGTTGTGTCTTGGGTGATTTCCCCATCACGGATGACAATCTTACGTCGGGCATAATCCGCAATCTCGGGTTCATGGGTAACCATGACAATGGTCTTCCCTTCTCGGTTTAGCTGAGTTAAGAGATCCATAATCTGGGTTCCTGTCTTGGTATCAAGCGCACCCGTAGGTTCATCCGCCAAAATGATTGCCGGATCGTTAGACAATGCACGCGCAATAGCCACCCTCTGCTTCTGTCCACCAGACAGCTCTGACGGCAAATGATGGCTACGTTCTGACAAGCCGACTTTTACCAAGAATTGTTGTGCCCTTTGCTTACGTTCACGTGGCGATTTCCCCGCATAAATCAAGGGAAGCTCTACGTTCTTTTGGGCACTTAACTTTGGCAAGAGAAAAAACTGCTGAAAGATAAAGCCAATCTGGTCATTTCTTACCTTGGCCAGGCGGTTTTCAGAGAGATCAGCCACATCCTCCCCCTCGAGTTGATAGGAACCTGTAGTTGGTTGATCAAGAAGTCCAATAATATTCATGAGAGTTGATTTACCTGAACCAGAAGGGCCCATGATTGCCACGAAGTCACCTTCATCAACTGATAAGTCAATCCCCTTAAGGACCTGCAAGGACTCTTGGCCATTTTTGAAAGACTTGGTGATCCCCTTTAAAACCATAAGAGCTGGCTTAGTCACTAGACTTCACCTCTTCTCCACTAGTGTCTTTTGATTTTTTGCTATCGGCATCCGTCACATCCTTCAGGGTCTCGCCATCCTTAAAGGATTTTTCAGCCTTAGTAATAACCTTTTGACCTTCTTTAAGTCCTGAGGCAATTTCTTGTTGCTTAGCATCTGCATTACCAAGTTTGACCTTGACTTGCTTGATTTTTTGACTCTCGTCATCGTAAACCCAGACGTAGTTGTCAGAGCCTTTCTTGGTCACAGCAGTTACTGGAACTAACAGGGAATCATCATCTTTGGTTACTTCAAGAGATACATTGAAACCTTGTTTGAGCTTGCCGATTGGACTGGTCAGTTGAACCTTGTATTCATACTGGGAACCTGTCTGTCCTGAATTGCTAGATGTACCTGCTGACTGACTGGCATTTTGCTTAGGATAATTGGAAACGTAGCTGACTTTCCCCGTCCAAGTTTTATCTGGGTATACTTTGGAAGTAATTTTGACCTTTTGACCTACTGAAATATTTGGAATGTCATATTCTGTTAAGGTTCCTTGAATTTCGAATTGTCCCTCACTTGTCACATGAACTAGGGTCTGGCTCTCTTTGGAAGCAGGGTCCACAGAGTCAGCAACTTCTACAACTGTCCCATTAACGTCTGAAACAATGACCGTTTGGTTGAGGACGTCTTGTGCCTTTTCTAACTCTGAGGCTGCGTTAGCAACGGCATCATTATAATCTTGCAAGGTTTGGTAATTACTTGCCTCGGTTTGCTGACGCTGTTGAGGGCTAACGGTAGTCGTCGAATCATCCTCATCCGAATCACTACTTGTTTGTGCCGAAGCCGCAGGAGCCGTCCCATACTGTTGGAAATAATTACGGTCACGAACTGCCTTATTATAGGCACGGCTAGCCGTATCATAGGCTGCTTGGGCAGAGGTACTGTCGTATTGGACCAGTTGCTGACCAACGCTAACTTCCTCACCAACAGAAACTGTCACAGCGGCATTTCGTCCAATGGTATTGTCAAAATAAACGTACTGTTCCGACTGAGCCTTCACCATGCCAGTCAGAAGGGTGGACGAGGCCAGTTGCCCCTTGGTTACCTTACTTGCTGTGGGGGACTCGGAGGCCTTATCATCTTTGCCACCACCTGCAAAAAGGTTAAAACCTAGGACCAAAAGGACAAGGAAGCCAATTCCTCCAATGATCCAAACTCTTTTTTTATTTTTAAATAACTTTGGACTGATTTTCTTTCGCATAAGTCTCTCTTTTCTTTTGTATCATATGGATAAAACAATTGTAATACTTTTAACTTTCAGTGTCAATGGCCTTCGCTGACATCCATGACACCATAATGCAGCTTTTGATTGGGTCGAACCTGGCGTTCAAACCCAAGTTCTTCAAAAACGGTATCTCGAAAATGTGCCTTGATGATAATTTTTCCCCGCGCAACACGTTTAGCTTCTTTTAGCCATTCTTCTGTCAGACGGCTACCATTGGCCAGAGGCTTGATAGCCTCTAGATTTTCCGATTCCTTGATAATCTCTGAAAACATAGGATCGGCATAGATGATATCAAAGGTATTGTCAGCTTGAGCCTTCAAAAAAGACAAGCTATCGCTCTTAATAGCTTTAATAGAACGCATGGCCTTTTCAAGCTGCTTATCATCTGTCTGATAAGAGGCAAGACCACGAGAAACCACCTGAAAAATCACATCTTGACTCTCAAGGGCAGTCACCTGATTTCCTGCTGCTACCATCACTAGGCTATCAGAAGCCAGACCCATGGTCGTGTCAAGAATAGTCTTGGGAGACTTACCTAAAAGACTGACTAAAGCGTCATGGGGAGCCTTAATCCTGAGAGCAGCCGTATCTGGATGGAAGGTCAACTCACTAGCATCCGAATTGATAAAAGACAGTCTGTCTTTATATAGGAGATAGAAAGGTCCAAAGCGCTCTAAACATTTTGCCAAGGACAACTTGCGACGAGGCTGGTAGTCAGCTCCTAACTCGTGAGCTAGTTCTTGGGCACGCGCAATCAAGGTCTCGTTTTCCCGTAAAGATGTCGTAATAATCATGTTTCTAGTATAGCAAAATCTTAGGAAACAAAACCATCGTCTTAGCTTTCATTTTTAACTTTCTAGCTTACATTAGTGTAAGAAAAATCCTCAGCAAGGCTGAGATTCAGAGCATAATTAAACTATTTTTAAATATGAAATAGATTTTGCGAACCTAGTCAGCTTAGACCGAGACCTTTGGCAGTGATGAAAACGCCTGAAGCAATTAGTCTCAGGCGTTCGGAAGTTTTGAGACGTTCGGCTCAAAACTTAATCATGGAACTACGAAGAAGATCGCTGACGTCCATCATCACTCAAGAAAAGTCTCAAAAGAAAACTGTGTCTTCAATAAAAAAAGTCCCAGCAAGGCTGAGACTCTGTTTTAAAATTAGATAGCTTCTGTTGTAAAGCTACGGCTTTCAAGCACACGCACCATGGCATCTGCTGTATCAAGCGCTGTGAAAAGTGGGATTCCCGCTTCAATAGCAGAGCTACGAATTGCTGCTCCATCTTCGTCATAAGTACGTTTGTTACCAACCGTATTGATAATAGCTTGCGCTTTACCTGTACGAACAAGGGCTGGAATGTCGTTGTCGTCATTTTCACCTAATTTGTTAACAAGCGTTGCGTGAACTCCATGTTCATTCAAGAACTTAGCTGTTCCTTCAGTGGCGTAGATACCGTAACCGATAGCATCGAAACGACGAGCCAAATCAAGGGCTTCTTCTTTCGTATCATCATGAATAGTAAAGATGACATTACCAAAGGTTGGCAAATGGAGATAAGAAGCTTCAAAGGCTTTATAGAGCGCTTTTTCAAGAGTCGCATCTGTACCCATAACTTCACCAGTTGATTTCATTTCAGGTCCAAGGAGGCTATCTACCTTAGCCAATTTTGTGAATGAGAAGACTGGTGCTTTGACATGGACATGGTTGCTTTCTGGGTAAAGACCATCTTTGTAACCTTGCTCAGCCAATGATTTACCAAGAATCAAGTTTGTAGCAACTTGTGCCATTGGGATATCAGTCACTTTAGACAAGAATGGTACCGTACGGCTGGCACGTGGGTTAACCTCGATAACATAGACAGTTTCGTCCTTAATAACGAACTGAATGTTCATCATACCAATACAGTTAAGACCGATAGCCAAGCGTTTAGTATAATCAGCGATAGTCTCTTGGATTTTCTTAGAGAGAGTTTGTGGTGGGTAAACCGCCATTGAGTCCCCTGAGTGAACCCCTGCACGTTCGATGTGTTCCATAATACCTGGAATCAAGACATCCTTACCATCAGAGATGGCATCCACTTCACACTCACGTCCAATGATATAGCTATCAACAAGGACTGGGTGGTCTGGACTTGCCTTAACGGCTGTACGCATGTAAGAACGAAGGTCATCTTCATTTTCAACGATTTCCATGGCACGTCCACCCAAAACGTATGACGGACGAACAAGAACTGGGAAGCCAATCTTACGAGCTGCTTCAACCGCTTCTTCTTCATTTGTCGCTGTTTGTCCTGGTGGTTGTGGAATGTCCAAATCTTTAAGGGCTTGTTCAAAGAGGTCACGGTCTTCGGCACGGTCAAGGTCAGCAACCTGTGTACCCAAGATTTTCACACCAGCTTTAGACAATGGCTCTGCCAAGTTGATGGCTGTTTGGCCACCAAACTGAACCACAACACCCTTAGGTTGTTCCAATTCGATAACGTTCATCACGTCTTCGAAGGTCAATGGTTCGAAGTAAAGTTTATCTGAAACTGAGAAGTCTGTTGAAACCGTCTCAGGGTTAGAGTTCATGATGATGGCTTCGTAACCTGCAGCCTGGATAGCTTTCACAGAGTGAACTGTCGCATAGTCGAACTCAACCCCTTGTCCGATACGGATAGGTCCTGAACCAAGAACGATGACAGATTCTTTATCAGATTTGATTGATTCATTTTCCCACTCGTAAGTTGAGTAGAAATATGGTGTTGATGACTCGAACTCAGCCGCACAGGTATCAACCATCTTGTAAACAGGAACAATATTATTTTCCAAACGTGTCGCACGAACTTGGTCAGCTGTTTGATTCCAAAGATCAGCAATCTTACGGTCAGAGAAACCGTTACGTTTAGCTTCTTTCAAAACTTCAACATCGCCTACGTGAGTAGCCAATTCTTGTTCCAATTCGAAGATGTGGAGCAATTTATCAAGGAAGAAGATATCAATCTTAGTCAACTCTGACAATTCTTCAATAGTGTATCCACGACGGATGGCTTCAGAAAGGTAGAAGAGACGGTCGTCTTGAGCTTTGACAATCTTTTCAACCAAGGCGTCGTCTGTGACGTCCGCAAGCTCAGACATTTCATTGTGGTAAACACCGATTTCAAGTGAACGGCAGGCTTTAAGAAGTGACTCTTCGATGTTACGACCGATAGCCATAACTTCACCTGTTGCTTTCATCTGAGTACCAAGACGACGTTCACCGTGTTCAAATTTATCAAATGGGAAACGTGGAATCTTAGCAACCACATAGTCAAGAGCTGGTTCAAACATGGCATAAGTTGTACCAGTGACTGGGTTAATCATTTCATCAAGTGTCAAACCAACAGCGATCTTGGCTGCCAATTTGGCGATTGGGTAACCAGTTGCTTTTGAGGCAAGGGCTGATGAACGTGATACACGAGGGTTTACTTCGATAACATAGTACTTGAAGCTATTAGGGTCAAGAGCCAACTGTACGTTACAGCCACCCTCAATTTTAAGGGCACGAATAATCTTCAAGCTGGCATCACGAAGCATTTGGTTTTCAATATCTGACAAGGTTTGCGTTGGGGCAAATACAATTGAGTCCCCTGTGTGGATACCAACTGGGTCAAAGTTTTCCATGTTACATACCACAAGAGCATTGTCTGCGGCATCACGCATAACTTCGTATTCGATTTCCTTGAAACCAGCGATAGAACGCTCAATCAAACATTGTGTTACTGGTGACAATTTCAAGCCATTTTCAGCGATTTCACGAAGTTCTTCTTCGTTGGCACACATACCACCACCAGTACCACCAAGGGTAAAGGCAGGACGCACGATAACTGGGTAGCCAATTTCTGTCGCAAAAGCAACTGCTTCTTCAACCGTATTAACGATCTCTGATTCTGGAATTGGTTGTTCCAAATCTTCCATCAATTGTTTGAAGAGGTCACGGTCTTCGGCTTGGTCAATCGCAGACAATTTTGTTCCCAAAAGCTCTACTCCAAGCTCATCAAGAATGCCAGCTTTTGACAATTCCATTGCCATGTTCAAACCAGTTTGTCCACCAAGTGTTGGCAAGAGGGCATCAGGACGCTCTTTACGAAGAATACGTGTGACAAACTCAAGCGTAATTGGTTCAATGTAAACCTTGTCTGCGATTTCTTTATCAGTCATGATAGTCGCAGGGTTAGAGTTAACAAGAACAACACTGTAGCCTTCTTCTTTCAAGGCCAAGCAGGCTTGCGTACCAGCGTAGTCAAACTCAGCAGCCTGACCAATGATGATAGGACCAGACCCGATAACCATAATTTTTTTAATATCAGAACGTTTAGGCATAATTTATGATACAAAGCCCGTTAAGGACCCAGTGAAAATAGGAAACGTGACAACGACGCCTAAGCGTCTAGTCACCGTTTATCTTTTTCACACAGTCCTTAGGGCGTGTTCACTTCCGTGAACCTGTATCTTCTCCTTTCTATTTGACAACTCTCTGGTTGTCATTAAATAAGGTAGTAGACTGGGGCGAACAAGAGTCACACCCCACTATAGTCACTAGACAGTTGCAATTAACGACGTGCTTTTTCAGCTTGGAAAGCATCAATCAATTCCAAGAACTCATCGAAGAGATAGCTAGCATCGTGTGGACCAGGTGCTGCATCTGGGTGGAATTGCACTGAGAATGCAGGGAAGTCACGGTGACGAACACCTTCAACTGACTTATCGTTAATTTCTTCGTGTGTTACCATAAGGCAATCTGGAAGTGTCTCACGGTCAATGGCATAACCATGGTTTTGGCTGGTGAAGTCAACACGACCAGTCGCAATTTCACGAACCGCATGGTTAAATCCACGGTGACCAAACTTCATCTTGTAGGCCTTGGCACCATTAGCCAAACTAAACAACTGGTGACCCATACAAATACCAAAAATTGGAATTTTGCCTTGAATGCCACGAATCATATCAAGTGCATACGGTACATCTTCAGGGTTCCCTGGACCGTTTGACAACATCACACCATCTGGATTAAGATGGAGAATTTCTTCAGCAGTGATATCATGTGGCACAACAGTCACGTTACAGTCACGTTTTGAAAACTCACGCAAGATAGAGTGCTTGAGACCAAAGTCAACCAAAACGATATTTTTACCAACACCTGGTGCTGGGTAGGCTGTCTTAGTTGATACCTGCTCAATATTGTTGGTTGGCAAAACAGTCGCACGCAATTGATCTTGCAAGTGCTCGATACTGTCACCAGGATTAGCCAAAGTCGCTTTCATGGTACCGTGTTGACGGATAATCTTAGTCAAGGCACGTGTATCAATACCAGAGATACCGGGGATGTTTTTTGCTTTCAAAAACTCATCCAAGGTCATTTGGTTACGCCAGTTGCTAGCACGACGGCTAGCCTCTGACACAACAACACCCTTGGTCGTTGGCTTAATTGACTCATAGTCGTCACGGTTAACGCCGTAGTTACCAACAAGTGGATAAGTAAAAGTCAAAATTTGACCATTGTAAGATTGGTCTGTGATAGATTCTTGATAACCTGTCATACCAGTATTAAAGACGATTTCACCCGTCACATCCACATCAGCACCGAAGGCCTGACCTTCAAAAATAGTGCCGTCTTCCAAAATAAGTAAACGTTTTGCCATTATAGTAAATTGTTCCTTTCACTAAGATACAAAGGGCGTTAAACATCTGAATGAAAATCAAATCTAACAAAGAAGCTCTAACCTCTAGGAAGATTTGTCTCTTTTCAAAGATTTAGCCCATGTTCTTTTTCGTCTGATTCTCTCAGGAATCGGTTAACGTAGTTTACGCTTTGCCATTTAAAATAGCTTCAATAATTGCCATACGGACAAAGACCCCGTTTTGCATCTGAGCAACGATACGAGCCTTAGGCGCCTCAACCAGGCTATCAGCAATCTCCACATCACGATTAACCGGAGCAGGATGCATGATAATCGCCTGATCAGCTAACTTGGCATAACGTTCTTCAGTCAAACCATAGAGAGCATGGTAGTCTTCTTTTGAAAACCCTTTATCGTCCCCATGACGTTCGTGCTGAACACGAAGCAACATGAGCACATCCAAGTCCTCAATGACGTCGTCAATAGCCACATGCTGACCATAAACATCGAACTCATTCGAGTACCACTCTGCAGGACCAGCAAAATAAAGCTGAGCACCCAAACGCTTGAGAATCTGCATATTGGACTTAGCGACACGCGAATGCGTAATATCACCTGCAATACAAATCTTAAGATTTTCAAAGGTTCCGAACTCTTCGTAAATGGTCATCAAGTCAAGCAAACACTGACTTGGGTGTTGCCCTGAACCATCACCACCATTGACAATAGAGGTCTGAATAGTTCTACTATCAATCAACTGCTTGTAATAATCGACTTCCGAGTGGCGGACCACACAGATGTCAACGCCCAAAGCAGACATGGTTAAGATCGTATCATAGAGGGTCTCACCCTTGTTCACCGAGCTAGTTCCAGCATCGAACTCAATCACATCCAGGCCAAGTTTTTTCTCAGCCACTTCGAAGGACTTGTGTGTTCGTGTTGAATTTTCAAAAAAGAGATTGGCAGCGAAATACTGTCGATCCAGCTGGAAATCAGCTCTGCCATTTTTAAAATCTCCACCTCGACGAATCAGGCCCAAGACCTCTTCATTCGTGAGGGTTTCCATTGTCACCAAATGTTTCAGTGACACTTTCCCATCTGCAATCGCCATAGTTTTTCCTTTTAAATTGATTGACTAATCTTTGCTACCTTTTTTAGGATCTGGCAAGATTTGATAGAGCAGAATACCAAGAATGGTTGAACTTGCCACACCCGTGATTTGAAGACCACCAAGGTCAATCATCAAACCACCGATACCAGATACCAAGATAACACTAGCAATCAAGAGATTCTTTTTATTATCAAAATCAATCTTATGTTCAACTAAAATTTTCAAACCGCTAGCAGCGATAACCCCAAAGAGGGCAATAGACAAACCTCCCAATACAGGAGTTGGAATAGAATGCAAGAGTGCTGATAGCTTCCCAATAAAGCTCATCAAGACCGCAATCACTGCTGCGCCCGCAATAACGTAAACTGAGTAGACCTTACTGAGGGCCATAACCCCAATATTTTCACCATAAGAAGTTACCGGAGGAGCTCCAAAGAATCCAGCGATAATCTGTGCCAAACCATCACCAGTAAGGGTGCGGTCAAGTCCTGGATCTTTGAAGTAATCACGCTCAGTCAAACTGTTTAGAACCATGACGTGACCAAAGTGTTCAGTCATCGTCACAAAGGCAATCGGAGCCATGGTCAAAATCGCACTTGGGTAGAGCTTAAAGCTATAATCCACAAATGGAATGTCAAAGTTTGGAACTTGAATCCAATGTGCCGCAGCTACCTCTGAGAAATTGATAAAACTATGTCCTGTCAGCAAACCAAGAACCGCTGAGAAAATATAGCCCACAACTAAACCAAGCAAAATAGGGATGACACCGATAATCTTCTTGCCATACATGTTAAAGAGGATAACCGCAAAGAGGGTCACCATCGAAATCAAGAGAGCATAGATACTATAGCTTTTATTTAAAGTTGTTGCATCATTGACTGCATTAGCCGCAAGGTTCAAACCAATCACCATGATAATAGGGCCAACCACAATTGGTGGAAGGACCTTATCAATCCAGTCTTTACCCGCATACTTAACAATCAGAGCCACAAGCAAGTAAACCAAACCACCTGCCATGGCACCTTGAGCCACTGCCGCAATGCCATCAGTCTTCATAAGTGTCTGCATAGCCGCAATATAGGCAAAACTAGACCCCATGTAAGCTGGAATTTTGTACTTGGTCACCGTCAAGTGGGCTAAAGTTCCCAAACCAGATGAGAAAAGAGCAATAGCGGGATCAATCCCAACCAAAATCGGCACAAGCACCGTCGCACCAAACATAGCAAACAAGTGCTGGAATGACAAACCAACCAATAAACCAGGTTTTGGCATATCATTCACATCATATTTTACGTTATTCACGATATCAAAGGACTCCTTAAAATTAAGATACAAAGGGCGTATAAAGAGCAAAGTAAAATTAGGAAATCTGACGCCGAAGCTTTAGCTTCTAGGAAGATTTATCTATTTCACACAGCTCTTAGCCCGTGTTCAATTAATAAGATACAAAGGGACGTTTTGGCTTAGCCAAACATTTCTGTAGAAAAATAGGAAGTCGACAACGCACTCCAAAGAGTGCTAGGAGACTTATCTTTTTTCCTAAGAAATGAGTCCCGTGTTCGATTAAGTAAGATACAAAAGGCGTTTCACCCTATCCGTCAGTCAAATCAGCTTGGATCAATAATGTTGACGCTATCTTTACCATCAACTTCTGCGACCAAAACTTCGATTTCTTCTGACTCACTAGTTGGGATATTTTTACCAACATAGTCCGCACGGATTGGCAATTCTCGGTGACCACGGTCAACCAAAACAGCCAAACCAACACGTGCCGGACGCCCATGGCTAACGATATTATCAATAGCTGCACGAATCGTACGACCTGTGTAGAGCACATCATCCACAAGGATAACATCTGTACCATCAATTTCAATAGGGAAAACAGATGTATCTTGCTCAGCCTTAACATCATCACGGAAAGCCTTAGTGTCAAGCTCAATCAATGGCACATCAAGGTTTTCCAACTGTTTCAAGCGCTCTTGGATGCGCTGGGCAATATAGACACCACGTGTCTTAATACCAGCCAAGACAATCTTGTCGAGATTTTTGTTACGTTCAATAATCTCATAAGTGATACGTGTAATGGCACGTTTCATGGTTACGTCATCGACGATCTCTTTTTTCTTCATAAAAAGAACCTTTCTAAATACAAAAAAATCCCCTCGAAAACAAGGAGATACACAAAAATATGAGTACAGTTCACCCGTACACTTCTCATGGCTCCTTGCCTGCCTCTCTGGACAGTGATTAAAGGACTTATTTAATTAGGTAAATTATAGCAAATTTCAGACTCTTTTACAAGAAAAAAACGGACGCCCCTCCCAAGAAAGACTATCCGTTTAATAACTGTTACGCTTCTCTCAACTTCTCCAAGGTTTCCTTGAAAATAGCAGGTTCTTCCGCTGTAAATTCGACCAATTCTCCAGTCGTAGGATGTGTGAAACCAAGGGTCTTAGCATGTAGAAATTGTCCGTGGCCCTTGAGGGTCTTGCGTGGCCCATAAAGAGGGTCTCCTGCCACCGGATGACCTATATAAGCCATGTGCACACGAATCTGGTGCGTGCGACCTGTTTCCAGCTGCAACTCTACCAAGGTATAGTTGCCAAAACGTTCAAGAACAGTAAATCGTGTTACTGCAGGTTTCCCTTTCGCTGTAACTGCCTGCTTCTTGCGGTCCTTGTCCGAACGCCCAATCGGAGCCTCAATCACACCTCGATCGTTAGGCAAATTGCCATGCACAATAGCCACATACTTGCGAAGGGACTTCTTATCCTTAAGCTCAGCCGCCAAAGCATTGTGAGCCTTATCATTCTTAGCAATCATAAGGAGACCAGACGTGTCCTTGTCGATACGGTGGACAATCCCTGGACGAACCACACCATTGATAGACGAAAGGTCCTTGACATGATACATTAGGGCATTGACCAAGGTACCAGATGTGTGACCAGCTGATGGATGGACAACCATGCCTTGAGGTTTGTTGACCACTGCCACATCCGCATCTTCATAGATAATATCCAAAGGAATATCTTCGGCCTTGTACTCCAAGACCTCTTCTTCTGGCAATTCATAGGTGATGACATCACCCTCTTTAACCGCATACTTGGCCTTTGCCGACTTACCATTAACCAAGACCGTTCCAGCCTTAATCGCTTCATTGGCCTGACTACGTGACAATTCTGTCAAATCTGCCAAAGCCTTGTCCAGACGGTTTCCCGCCTCTTTAATGATGACTTCCATTTTCCTCTTTCCATAAGATTAAAATCAAGAGCAGTACGCCCACCGTTAGATAGGAGTCTGCCACATTAAATATTGCAAAATCAATAAAATCAAGCTGAACCATATCAACCACGTAACCCAAGTGCAGACGGTCGATGAAGTTGCCAATACCACCTGAGATAATCAAAACCAAAGATAGTACCAGCCAAAGACTCTTCTGGTAATTCTTAACCAGATAAACCATAGCCGCACCAATCACTAGAACTGTCAAAATCACAAAGAAATATTTCTGATTCTGTAAAATCGAAAAGGCAGCACCACGGTTTTGCAGATAGGTCAAGCTGAAAAGTCCAGGAATCGCCTTGATAACTTGGTTAAGGGCAATATTTGCCACAACCCAATGCTTAACCCACTGATCCAAACCAATCAAAGCCAGAATAGCCAAAGGAATCGCAACCTTACGCATAAATCCTCCTATGGTTTGTAAGTATCAAAGTAGTCAAACATAACATTGACAAACTTGAGAGCACAAGATGACAAGTTAATCCCTTTACGACGGACATAAACCATCTTGTTATCCAAATTATCCTCAAGCGGAATCACCGTAATCCCGTTCACACTTTGTGCATCCAAGAAACCAGATCCCGTCGCATAGGCATCCGTACGTTCCAAGATACCGTTCAAGGTCGCACGGTCTGTCACGTTAAACATCAGAGACGAATCTGACGTATCCACAAAGTTTTCAGAATAGTAAAGATACTCGTCCTTCTCCTGAGTGAAACGCACTGTAGGCAAGGCCGCCAAGTCCTCCATGACAAGACTTTCTTTTTTAGCCAGAGGATGGCCCTTACGGAGATAAATATGCGTTTTAAACGGAATCAAATCAATAGCCTCAAGCCCAAGCTTGTCCATATTTTGATGGATTCCCTTGCTATTTTGACGATTCAAATAGATAATCCCAATCTCACTGTGCCCCTTGGCTACCTCATCCAAAATCTGAATGGTCGTAGACTCAAAGATACGGAAATCCTTGTAATCAGGGTAACGCTCTGAAAAAGTCGTGATCAAAGGTGGCAAAAAGTCATAGTGCTGACTGGCAATTGAAAACTGATTGCCCTTTTCAGAAGCATTGAGATAGCGATTTTCAAAACTATCAAAACTGCGTACCACCTCAAGCGCACGCTCGTAAAAAGTCATGCCCTGACTGGTCAAGACAGCCCCCGTCGTTGTACGAGTGAAAATTTGGAAATTCAGCTCCTGCTCCAAATCCTTGATAGCCACCGAAAGGCTAGGCTGACTCACAAAGAGCTTGCTGGCTGCCTCACGGAAGGTTCCGCTGTTGGCAATGGCTACGACATAACGTAGTTGTTGTATGTTCATGTGTGACACTTCTTTCTTGAAAAATCAATCACTCCTATTATACCAGATTTTATCCTCTTTTGTTGATACTAAAAAGCCCAGGCAACCCTGAGCTTGAATTAATTAAAAAGTAGTCTTATTCGTCTGATTTGTCTGTCAAGAAGTACTCGTTTTCACGTTTATCATAGTCAAAGGTCAAACGAACAGCATCTACCTTACCACTTTCTGGATTATAATCACGGTAGCTAAGACTCACTGACTGAGTGAGATCGCCTTGTTCAGTTTGTGTCATTTCATGATAAGTGAAGCTAGCCTCTGGGTGTTTTTCAACAACCTCAGAAAGTCGTGTCCCCTTGAGCAAATCAGCTTGTGTACCTACAGACAACTTTTCATAGTCATCTTTTGTCCAGTTGCTATGATAGTCATCGACTTCTTTGACCTTATCATAGTCGAAGGTTGCTGAGGCAGATTTCAAAACATAGACACCGTCTTTTTGCTCGAAAGTCAAACGAACATAGTTGTTTCCATCTGTGTTTTCTTTTCTATAGGTAAGATCTAACAAATCTGGTTTATCTTCCTCGTAAGCATCACTATACTCGGCATCAGTCGCCTTACCGTGAGCATCCAAGACCTCGTCCAATGTCAAAGTACCAACCTTCAACTCCTTAAACTGATCCTCAGTCCAGTCAAACTTATAATTCTCATCGATGTACAGATAAGCTCTATCGTGACCGTCACTTTGGAACTGCTCAGCATGGTTCATGACAAATTTCACTGCTTGATAGCCTGCTCCAGCAAGCGAAGTCATGAAGAAGATGATTGACATGACTAGGGCAATAATAGAAAGTGCCTTGCGTGTCGACTTCAGACTCAAAACCAAAGTCACAATAGCTAGAATGATAAGGAAGAAAGCAAGGAAAGTAAAGATAAAACCAATAGGAAGCGTCCAAGACAAAACGACAAATAGAATCCCCAAAACTAGGATAATAATTGGTAAAGCAATATTAACAAAAGCATTGTTCTTGGTTACTTTTGGTTTGTAATAAGGGTTTTCCAAAGGTATCTGACTTGTCTTTGGTGCTTCTTTTTCTTGCTCTTTCTCCATATTCAACTCAGGCATTGGCTTAGGAGCTTCCTCCTCTAATGCCACCTGAGCCTCGTCTGGTTGCGTATCTGCCACTGAGTCAGCTGTCACCTCTTCAGTAGCTTCAGAGTTATCCACCTGCTGAGCCTCAACCTGCTCAGACACTTGGACACTTGGTTCCTCCGAAGCAATGACAAAGCCCTCTTTCTTAGCTTCCATAAACTCCTCAGGACTTGGTTTACGTCCATTGACGTCCTCAAAGTGACGCACCCATTCTTCTCTAGTTGCCATAGCTGACTCCTTTATCTCTTTTTCTTTATTTTATCATACTTTAATCTCGTCTTATGAAAATAAGGTCGGATATAAGAGAGAATTTTTTGAGACTGCCTGAGGTGCTTAAGTGACAAGCCATCTCATGAAAATGGATGGAAGAAGAAAAGAAACTGCACCCAAAAGTTAGATTTTCTCTATCACACTTTTTGGGGGCAGTTCACATTATGGTTTATTTATTACTCATCAGAAAACATCAATTCATCTATCTTTTCTCTATCTTCAGCAATACCCTTATATGACTCGATTGTATTACTAAGGAATTCCATACTTACCTCGTAATCTCCTTCATATAAATATATTTGAGCACCTAATGTTTCAAGACTTTCTAGGAGGGTCCTCATTTTTATCAATTCCTCTAAATCTAGATAATTACATTCTAATAAAACTTCTCCCTTTTGAATCCTATTTTTTATCTCACTAATTGGTATAGTCATAAAGTTTCTTACCAATTTACAAGCTTCAAAAATATTATTTGACATTTTTACTTTTGAGTAGATTACTGACATAACTTCATCCTTTAGAAATCTTGCACATATATACAGTCTAGTATTAGTAAGACTAGTTTTTTATATTTAAATGTATAGCTATGTATCTAGTCTTTTTTAATCTCCAAACTAAGCTTATAAAAACTATAAAGGCTATAAGCAATTGCAATGATTCCCAAGAAACCAAAGTATACATTATCCTTTAAACTCTTCAGATAAATGCCAATTATTATAAAGAGAAAGGTATTGATCAAAATGACTAATCTTTTATTTTCTATCTTGCCTATTTTAAGTACCAATAGTCTAATGATAAGTATCGATGGAGAGAATAAAACGGCAATGATTGTAAGTAAAATATTTTTTCTGCTAATTAAATTAGCTTTAATGCCTTTTTGAGATTCTTTTTCAATATTCATCTCTTTAAATAATAGTTCCAGTGAAACATTATCAGGTTCACTTTTTCCTAATTCCCATTTAGAAATCGTCTGACGAGTAACAAATACTTTATCTGCAAGTTCTTGCTGAGTCATACCTGTTTTAGTTCTATATTCTTTAATCAACGTAGCAATGTCCATTTTAATACCCCTAGCTTATTTCTATTCTTCGATAAAAGGCTCTATCAACAAAATTGCTATTAATATTATATAGAGAGGAAGTTTATAAATAAAGTAAGTAGCAACGAGTAATAGAAACAATAACATTCTCGTAACCCACGGATATTTGTTTGATAAACTGACCAATAAATTAACTAAAGGTTTCAGTATCAACCCCATTAATCCAAAAGCAAGCACCCATATAAAATTAGTTTTGTTTTTCTTAATAAATTGTAACATTAAGAATACCTCCTCAGATTTGTTACTTTAAATTTATCAAGACCCATGACTAAAAGCACGCAACGAATAGTAAAATATGCGCAACTCCTTTAAAAACTAGGGTGCAACGCCCCATTTCATTATGCAACGAGGAGAATATTACCTCTTAAAAGTGCGAAATGGCAGTACATTAGAATCTAAAGACAGTGGTGTGATGATAGAGAAGAAATAAATAACAATTGAAGTAATAAACAAGCCAATAAATCGTTTCCAGCTCCCTTTTTGATTGAACTTGTCTACGGTCTCCTTAGTAACAAGAGACTGGCTTTGCTCGAATGTATAATTTAAGAATTTCAATAGTTTTCTCCTTTTATCAAGAAAAAACAGGAAGGTTTCCCCTCCTGTTCCCTAATTAATCCTCATCTGGACCTGATTTATAAGTAAGGTAGAATGTATCACCATCTTCTTTGGTTTCAAATGACAAGTAAACACTCTTAAGTTTGCCATCTTCAGCCTTATAATCACTATAAGAAATAGTCATTTTTTTTGTGAATTCACCTTGACGAGATGTTGAAATCGTGTATTCTGCACTTGAAGCTTTAGGGTGATCCTTAACGACATCTTCAAGTTTCGTACCATTTGATGGATCAGCGTAATCTCCCTTATTGAGAGCATCAAACTGTTCTTTTGTCCAGTCAGATTTATAAGACTTATCAACTTCTACCTTATCTTGAGGGAATCTACCTGAAGCATATGACAAAATAAATGTACCGTCATATTGTTTCTTAAAAGTTAGGTAAACACTTTCGCCATAGTCTTTACCAGAGTAATTCAACTGCAACTCATCACCTGACATTTGTGCATCAGAAGCCTTGCCGTATGTTTTAACGATTGATTTAACAGTGTCTTTACCTGCTTTCAACTTCTTGAACTTAGATTCATTCCAGTCAAATTTAGCATTTTTGTCAATGTAATCGTTGACGTCAGTGCTATCACCTTTTGAATCAGATTTAGAGTCAGATTTTGAATCGCTGTCATCATTTTTCTTGTCAGCATCATCGTCTTTATCAGCAACTTTTGATGTCTTGCTTGAGCTTGTGTTATCACTAGCGTTTTGAGAGATTTGGAAAATCAAACCACCAATAGACACAAAGAGCATGAGACCAGCAACACCTGTTGCAATGATTGAAAGCAATTTCTTGCTTGATTTAAGGCTAAAGACAAGCGAAACAACTGCTACCGCAACTGCGAGGACTGTCAAGATGATGAAGAGCCAAGCAGGACCTACAAACCATGCCAAAACTGCAAAGATTACTGAAAGTGCAATCGCAACGATTGGCAAGATAAGATTGAAAAGAGGTTTATCTGCTGAGCCAGCTGCTGCTGGATTAGGAACTGTTCCAAATCCTTGAGCTGAAGAGATAGGTGCCTTTTCAAACATGCTTGAATCAAATTGTGGTGTTGGTTGTTGAACAGGTGCTTCTGAGAAAGCTTCTGCACCAAATGGTGATTCACTGCTTGCTTGTTCTGCGACGGCATCTTCAGCTGTTTCAGCCACATCTGCGATGTCATCTTGTTCTGTGACTTCTTCAGTAGCAACTGGTTCTGGAGCTACTTCTTCAGCGACAGGTTCATTAGCTAGTGCTTCAACAGATGCTGCTTGAGCAGCCAAAGCACTTGTATCAAAGTCAGCTGCTTTAGCATCCAAAAATTCTTGGGGGCTAGGCTTACGCCCGTGTACCGACTCAAAGAGTTCAGCCCATTCTGCTTTAGTTGACATAAAAATCTCCTTTTTTCAAGAAATCCAAACAAGAGGTCCCTTCAGCTTAGCGAAGTTTTCTATAGTTAGGATTTAGACACCTATCTCTGATAAGAGCAAGTAGCATGCGTCCTTTCAAAAGTCAGCTCTCACTTTTTAGCCTGAGGCAACCTTTTTCCTATATCTAGTCCCATTGTTCATTTTCTTGTTGATAATCCCATTCTACCATAATTAAAGACCTCTGTTAACCGTTTCCCAAAAGGTTTTTTTCTGCTACAATAGTAGGTATAATGCACCAAAGGAGTTATATATGAAAAACATTAAAAAGTACATTCCATTAATTATTGTACTTGTTATCGCAGGACTAGGTTTTGCCTTTCGTGAGAACATCGCACGCGCTGTTCGTGGAGATGCTTATGTTGATAATAAGATATTCACTAAACAATTAGAAAAAGCCCAAAAATCTGGAAAAGATGCCTTTCCACAGTTGTCAGACAAGGTTGGTAAGGACGAAGCTGAAGTTATCCTCCACACTTCAAAGGGTAATATCACAGTCAAGCTCTTCCCTACACTTGCTCCTAAGGCTTCTGAAAACTTCTTGAAGCATGCTAAGGACAAATACTATGATGGGCTTACCTTCCACCGTGTCATCAAGGACTTCATGATTCAAAGTGGTGACCCTAAGGGTGACGGTACTGGTGGAGAATCTATCTGGAAGAAAGGTTTCGCTGTTGAGCCTACACCATTCCTCTACAACATCCGTGGCGCACTTGCCATGGCCAATACTGGTGCTAAGAATTCAAACGGCAGCCAATTCTACATTGTTCAAAACAAGGACGATCAAAGCAAGCAACTAGGAAATGCCGGCTATCCAAAACCTATCATTGACGCCTACAAAAAAGGCGGTTACCCAGCTGGTGATACCAAATATACTGTCTTTGGACAAGTCATCAAAGGCATGGATGTTGTTGATACCATCGCTAACCTTGAAGTCGATGACAACAGCAAACCAAAAGAAAATGTAACGGTTAATTCCGTTGAAGTCGTTAAAGACTACAAATTCAAATAAACAAAAATCCGAGAAGTTGATTCTCGGATTTCTTTTTTATTTAACAGCTGTGAGGAGATAGTCACCGGTGTTAACACGAGCTTCTTTAGTCGTTAAGACATCATTAAAGTCAGCTGTATTGGTCACAATAACTGGCGTGATGACTGGTAATTTTGCCTCTCGGATAGTTGCTAGGTCAAATTCGATAAGTTTTTGTCCTGCTTCTACAACTTCACCTGCTTCCACATAGGTCTTGAATCCTTTACCAGCAAGAGAAACAGTGTCCATACCAATATGAATGAGAAGCTCTGCACCATTTTCAGTTGTCAAACCAATCGCATGACCAGTAGGGAAGACTAAATTAACGGTTGCCTTAGCTGGTGCGACAACTACCCCATCAGTAGGGTCAATAGCGATACCTTTACCCATAGCTCCTGAGGCAAAGACTTGGTCAGGAACTTGGTCAAGTGGGACAACATTCCCGATAAGTGGGCTCGCAATAATTTCTTGTTGAATTTCTTTAGGAGCAGGTGCAGCTTCTTCAGCTTTTTCCTCAACCTTAGCTGCTCCACCACCGTATAGATTTGGCACTCGTACAAAGAGTTGGATGAGGAAGGCAAGAACACCACCCACAATGGCAATAATAATGGCAAAGATAACTTTAGAAAGGTTACCGTCAGGCCCAATAAGGCTTGGGAAGACAAATACACCCAGACCACCTATTGAATACGTCTTAATATCTAGGGCCATCATGGCAGCCCCCATAAGTCCTGAAACACCACATGAAATGTAGAATGGCGTTTTCATTGGAAGGGTTACCCCATAGATAGCAGGTTCTGTAACCCCAAAAATAGATGAAATGAAGGCTGGCATAGAGATGGTACGGACTTTTTCTTCTTTTGTCTTAAGCATGATAGCCCCCAATACACCTGTTTGCGTGAAACATGGAAGGATAGCTGCCGAAAGAATAGTAGAACTTCCGTTTGTTGCCACATCTAAGATAGCAAGGGGAACAAGTGCCCAGTGCATTCCGAACATAACCAAGACTTGCCACGAGATACCAAGTACAAGACCAAAGACAATCGGACTAAAGTTCATGATTGCTTGGAAAAGACTTGTCAATCCATCAGAGAAAGTGTTGGCAATTGGTCCCACCACCAAGAATGTTAATGGAACAGTAATGAGCAATGTAAAGAAAGGTACTACAAAGACTTTAATGACATCAGGAGTAATCTTGGTAAAGAATTTTTGAATGTATGAAGCCACCCAAATTGCCAAGATAGAAGGCATTACAGTTGAGAGGTAACCCCCTGCAGGAAGCGTAAACGGAATAACCCCTAGAACATGACCTTGACCAGCCTTTTGAAGAGCTGTCACTAGCGTAGCAATATCAGGATAAACAAGTGCTCCTGCAATCGCAATAGCTGTAAACTCATTAACCTTGAAACGACGAGCAGAAGTCAAGGCAATCAAGATTGGCAAGAACTGGAAGAAACCATCCCCCGCCGCATTAAGGATGACATACATAGGGCTTGTTGCAGCTGACAGGCCACATGCTGCCATGACAGCGACTATTCCTTTGATAATCCCGGCTGCAGCCAAAGGCCCAAGGAAAGGTTGGAAAATACTTGAGACTAGGGATACAAAGCGGTCAAAAAGATTACCTTTAGGCGCATCCCCTTCATCAATATCAAGACTACCACCTGCTGAAAGACCGCCAACTTGGAGAACCTCCGCATAAACATCAGGGACATGGTTACCGATAACCACCTGATATTGACCACCTGCCTTAACAACAGTAACAACACCGTCACGGTTCTTAAGGTAGTCATCATCTGCTTTAGACTCATCTTTCAAATCAAAACGCAAACGTGTCACACAGTGTTTTAAGCTATTGACATTTTCCTTACCACCAACGTGTTTGAGAATGTCCTCAGCTAATTCAGTATATTTAGCCATAAGGGCTCCTTTCTTGTCTAGGATTCTAGTTTTCTTTGAGGCTTTTTCAACGAAAAAAACCTAAATAAATACCAAGAACCAATTGGGATAAGCATACACTACTCCCATTAGTTTTTCGTATTTATCTAGGTTTTGCCTGCTGACCAGTAACAATCCTTTTGCTATGGTTCTATCTTATCAGAGTCCAAACACTTTTGCAAGCCCTTACAAAAATATTTTTTTGTTTTTGAAAGTAAAATCTTGACCAAGATTATAAGTCATGATAAACTATTGTTAGTTTATAAACTAACAGAAAGAGAGTTACACGATGAAAACAAGAGCAATTATTGAATTTAAAGACACATACGCTAGCATGGAATGCCACGAGCTTGGTTACCAAACCAAGGAAACTGCCTTGGCTATTATTTCACCTACTGGACACATTCTATCAAGTACACCGCTTTTCAGGAAGGCTTACGGTTCAAACACTGCTCACATCGACCAGCTTCCTTTCAATATAGATGATCTCAATATCACCGCAAGAGGTCTCAGTAAAAAAGCTAAAGCCAACTTGGAAGATTGGATTGCCCATACTATCATTCTTCCAATGGACTATGATAAGTACTTTACTAAGCATCAAGAACTTTTGCATCTCTTAGCAGAGTCACCAATCGTCGAGTCTGTCCAAGCTTTAACTTATAAGACAGTGAAGATTCATTTTTCCGAAGCCCTCAATGATGAGCATATTCGCCAACTACAAGGTTTTATTCTTGCTCAGGCAGGAATCTATAGCTATATTGGGACATCTACAGTTTCAGACCGAAACGCCTACCAGGCTCTTGAATGGGCCAAACTTGATGTTAATGGTCGTTCACACAACGATCATAAGCCTGCTATTTTCCATCGTAGCAAGGGCCTCTTAGGTGGTTTCTTTCACCACGGAAACCAAGAAAGTATTGCATAACTAATAACTGGGACACCTTGTGTCCTTTTTTTGCAATAAAAAACTCACCATAAAGGTGAGCTAAATTGATTTATTTGCTGTGTTTCCAGTTACTATAGATACTAAATACCACAATCCAGATGGCTGCCCCAATAGCTCCGACAACTGTTGACTTTTGCAAGAAGAGACAAACAAAGACAAAGATGAAGAAAAGGATAGTCAATGGATTAAGAATCTTATAGGCTGGCATAAGGAATCCATCTTCCATGAACTCTAGAGATTTACGGTACTTGAGATGAGCAAGCATGGTCAAGATATAGATGGCAATGTAGACCCCTGATGATGATGCGGTAATCAAAGCAAAGGCATCAGATACACCAGGCAAGACATTGATGAAGGCTGAAACACATACTACAATGGCTGAAACGATGATGGCACGTGAAGGAATACCATTACGTGACAAAGTATCTAGCTTCAAAGCTTTCATGACTTTACTATTTGGTGTTTCCTTAGCAATTTGGAAAAGGTGACGACCTGTTGAGTAAAGCGTTGAGTTCAATGATGAAGCCGCTGCTGTCAAGACAACAAAGTTAATGAAGGCTGCTGCCCACTTGATACCAGCCATTTGGAAGACCGTTACGAATGGTGATTCATTAACTGGAAGTTTTTGCCATGGGAAGATAGCCATGAGGGCAATGAGGGCACCCACATAGAAGATGACAATACGAATCGGAATCTCCTTGATTGCCTTTGGTAAGACCTTACGTGGATTTGCTGTCTCGGAAGTTGTAATCCCTACAAATTCGATGGCTTGATAAGCAAAGAAGACCATTTGGAAGGTCATAACAAAGCTTACCCAACCTTTAGGGAACATCTGGAAGCCGTGTGTAATATTGGCAAGGCTAGCATGTCCAGCAGGGGTTTCAAAGTTGGTTGCTACCATAAAGATGCCTGTTGCGATAAGAGCAAGAATGGTGATAATCTTGATCATCCCAAACCAAAACTCAACTTCCCCGAAAATCTTAACCGCAATCAGGTTAACCGAACTCAAGATAATCAGGAAGATAATCTGAATCTGCCAAGCAGGCCAACTTGGGAACCAATATTGCACATAGGTCGAGACGGCCGTAATTTCTGCCATTCCAAGGAAAATCAGTGATACCCAGTAAGACCAACCCGAGAAGAATCCCCAGCCCTTACCAAGGTATTTGGTAATAAAGTTGATAAAGGTGTGCTGGTCAGGATCCATATAGAGCATCTCACCGATCGCTCGCATCATAAGATACATGAAGATACCAGTTAGTATATATACTAAGATGATTGAAGGTCCTGTTAGGGAAAGGGAACGCCCCGCCCCAAGGAAGAGACCTGTACCGATCGTACCAGCGATGGCAATCAGCTGGACGTGACGGTTTTGAAGACCACGCACCATCCCATTCTCAGTCTGGTTGTCGTCGTCTTTATGATGTTGCTTTTGCGACATTTTTTTCACTCCAATTCTATTAAGCAAGACTCATTGAGTCCTACCATTTTTAACATAACTTATATTTTACCATTTTTTGCATAATCGGTCAAAAATTTATACAGAATATTCAGAATTTTACACTTCAAAACAAGGGCTTGGAAAGCTCCAAACCCTTGTTAATGGTTATTATGATTCCGGATCATCGAGGCTACGGCCATGCAAACCTTTTTCACGTTGTACTTGACGTAGTTTTTCAGGTGTCACATCGTTACCTTCTTCGTCAACCACTTTAATTCCTTCGATATGGTGACGAACTGAGCGACGGTAACCTTCAATGTATTCTTCACGAAGTTTTGCTTGCTCCACTTCTTCTTCTGGGGTCAAACCTTCGGTTTTTTTCTTTTTAGCAAGCTCATTGATACGAGCGATTTTTTCAGGTGTCATAATAAAACCTACTTTCTACCTGTTACTAGGTCATTATTTTGTGTTCAATTGGTTGAAGGCTGCAACAGCGTTGGCTTTAGCTACAAGACCTGCAAGAAGGGCCAAACGGTTGTTTTTAACTGCCTCATCTTCTGCCATAACCATAGTATTGTCAAAGAAAGCATCAATGACTGGGCTAAGAGCAAAGAGTTGAGCCAATTTGTCGCTAGCTGAACCAGTCAATTCTAGCTCTTCAATCGCTTTAGCAAGAGCTTTTTCTTGATCATTTTCAAAGAGACTGGCATCGACTGCTACTGAAGCATCTGCTTTTTCTGCCAAATTGAAGGCACGAGAGAGTGATTCAACAGCTGCTTTGTAACCATCAGCCTTAGCAGCTTCTGAGAGGGCGTCAGCTGCTTCAAGCATATCAGCCACGACAAAGTTTGAACCAGCAAGAACGGCTTCTTTGATATCTTTTGAAGTGCGTCCCATCATCTTGTCCACACGCGCTTTGATGAAGTTGATGACTTCTGCTTGATTGTCATATGAAAGGCTATCAAATGAAAGTCCGTAGAGGCTGTCAATCAACTCATCCATAGGGATGTGCCAACCAAAGGCATCCAAGATACGAACAATCCCTTGTGTTGCACGACGAAGCGCATAAGGGTCATTTGAACCTGATGGAATCAAGCCAACTGAGAAGAATGAAAGGAGGGTATCCAATTTATCTGCAAGCGCAAGGATAGCACCAACCTTAGTCTCTGGAAGGGCACCATCTGCTGAATCAGGAAGGTAGTGCTCACGGATAGCTGTCGCTACCGCAGCATCTTCACCAGCGAGAAGGGCGTATTTTTCACCCATGATTCCTTGCAATTCATCGAACTCTCCGACCATACCAGTCAAGAGGTCAAATTTGTAGATTTCAGCTGCACGAGCTACTGCTGCCGTTTCTTCTGCAGTCAAACCAGCTTGCTCAGCTAGTGACGCTGCAATGACACCAGCGCGCGCCATGTGTTCTGAAAGAGAACCAATTTTTTCATGGAAGGTTACGTTCGCCAATTTAGCAACGAGGTCTTCAATCTTAAGTTTTTGGTCTTCACGCCAGAAGAATTCACCATCTTCAAGACGTGCAACCAATACTTTTTCATTTCCTCGGATAACATTTTCCAAGTGCTCAGCGTTACCATTACGGACTGAGATGAAGTTTGGTTTAAGTTTACCATCAAGGTCACGTACAACAAAGTAACGTTGGTGCGTTTCCATTGAGGTCACCAAGACTTCTTCTGGAACATCCAAATACTTAGTATCAAAACTTCCCATGAAGGCAGTTGGGTATTCGACCAAGTTCAAGACTTCATTCAAAAGTCCTTCTTCGATTTGAACTTGAACACCTTGTTCTGCTTCGATGGCTTTGATTTGCTCACGAATCATGTTTTCACGTTCTTTGCTATCCGCAATCACGTAAACGGTACGAAGGTCTTCTTCATAAGAATCCGCATTAGTAATTTCCACTTCATGTCCAAGGAAACGGTGTCCACGACTCACACGACCTGACTTGATATCCAAGAAATCAAGGTCGAGCGCTTCGTCACCCAAAAGAACTGTCAAGGTATGAACTGGGCGAATGTATTCAAATGTATTGTTAGCCCAGTGCATGCTGACAGGGAAGGTCAATGAAGCAAGCACTTCTGGAACGCCAGCCAAAACTTCTTTAGCTGGTTTTCCAGCTTCGTGTTTAGTGACATAAACGTACTCTTCACCTTTGACTTCACGGAATTCGATATCATCAACAGTCAAACCTTTCCCACGGACGAATCCTTGAGCTGCTTTTGAGAAGTTTCCATCTGCATCCAAGGCGATTTTCTTAGAAGGTCCTTTAAAATCTTCAGTCAAATCCGATTGTTGGTCAGCTAAACCAATCACACGGACTGCCAAACGACGTGGTGTTGAGAAGGTTTGAATGCTTTCGTATGAAAGACGGTTGTCATCTAAGAAGGCTGCCATTTTCTCACCGAGTTGTTTTTCACTTGGTGTGACAACGTAGGCTGGCAACTCTTCAAGTCCAAGTTCTACTAATAAGTTTTTTGTCATGTTTTTTCCTTTACAAAATTCTTCTTTTTGATAGGCATCTTAGGTACTGGGGACGTTGCTAACTAACTTTGTGAGGCTGTAGGGAAATCTTCTGTCTTCTCCACATCGATTTCCAACAGTCTCATCAAAGTGGATTTAACCAACTGATTCTTGAACCTAACGTTTCAAAAATCCCCATATACCAGTACGGCGATGCCTATCCCTTTAGCAAGTCTTCGACTTGCCTCTGGGTAGCCATGTGGGCTCACTTTGTTTGCCCATTTTCCATTCTTGTAACTCTTTTTTATTCTTCCTCTTCTGCTAGGAGTTTTGCGCGTGTGGCTTCGTCGAGAAGTGGGTAACCAAGTTTCTTACGTTCTGCGACGAAGGTTTTGGCTACGACACGGGCCAAGTTACGGATGCGGGCAATGTAGCCGGCACGTTCTGTAACAGAAACAGCACCACGAGCGTCAAGCAAGTTGAAGGTGTGTGAACATTTCAAAACGTAATCATAGGCAGGGTGAACAAGGCCCAATTCCAAAGCACGTCCTGCTTCTTTTTCAAATTTTTCGAAGTTTTCAAGAAGCATATCTTGGTCAGAAACTTCAAAGCTGTATTTTGAGTGTTCATATTCTGGTTGAAGGAAGATTTCTCCGTATTTAACGCCTGGAGCCCACTCGATGTCATAAACTGAGTCTACCTCTTGGATGTAAGAAGCCAAACGTTCCAATCCGTAAGTGACCTCAGAAGTTACCGGGCCAGTTGCCAATCCACCAACTTGTTGGAAGTAGGTGAACTGAGTGATTTCCATACCGTCGAGCCAAACTTCCCAACCAAGACCAGCTGAACCAGTTGATGGATTTTCCCAGTTATCTTCAACGAAACGAATATCGTGTTCCAAAGGATTGATACCCAATTTTTCCAATGACTCAAGGTAGAGTTCTTGGATGTTTGATGGTGATGGTTTCATAACAACTTGGAATTGGTGGTGTTGGTAAAGACGGTTTGGGTTTTCCCCGTAACGACCATCCGCTGGACGACGAGATGGCTCTACATAAGCCGCATTCCATGGCTCAGGACCAATGGCACGAAGGAAAGTGTAAGGACTCATGGTTCCCGCACCTTTTTCATTATCATAAGCCTGCATGAGCATACAACCCTGGTCATTCCAGTATTGTTGCAAAGTAAGGATAATTTCCTGGAAAGTCAATTTTTTGGACATGTTTTACTCCTTTTTCTATAATTTCTTGCGACACGAGTCTACCTCGTCGATCGTACGAGGCAAGACGAGTTAGTACTGCGTCTAGCTCAGGCACCCTAGTGCTGAGCGTGGGGCAGTCCGACTATAAGGAGGTATCTGCCACTGACGCAGTGAAAGGTTAATTTCTTAGGCATTGATACTCCTTAATTTAATATTAAATCCGTGACTTAGAATACAAAAAGAACCGTGTCTCTGCTCCTAAGTCAAACGACCTAGGGGCGTCAGAAACGCGGTTCCACCCTAATTTATTACTTCATTTTATCTGTTTGTCTTCAGCTATTTGCTGAGAGAAAGCGCCACTTGCCTACTTTGCTCTACTTGGCTTCCACTGTCCCAAGCTCGCTAGAAAAACGCCATAAGCCCTTCTTTCTTGTCAGTATTATAGCAGAAATAGAGAAACTTGTAAAATAAAATTCTAATCCTTCTTACTAATCCCCATTTCCTGACGAACATGTACATGGGAGTCTTCATGGAGAATATCATTATCAAGAATTGAGGCTTCTCGAAGTTCTTCAGCCTTTTTCTTGTCCCGATGGGTCAAGTCTTGATTGGGATCATAAGCCTTCTCAACGATAGACAAGAGATGATTTCGAATTTCCTTTTCCTTACGAATCTTAGCTTTTTTGCGGTAGCTAGCCACAACTAGCACTACCAACATCAGCATTCCCAAATAACCGATAATAGGATACATAACCGCTACCAGTTGACGGAAGCCTATGAAGGAAATAGCAAAACCAGCAAGAGCAAATGCAGCCACGAAGAACTTGAAGCGTTTCTCACTACCTGCTGAAAAGCGTTTACCAAGGGCATAGTAGAGACTAAAGACGGTATTAAAAATCAAGCCAAAAATTACTAAAGCGTAAAGCGTTGCAAAGATAGGATTCACTTCCTTAGCGATAGCCAACATAGGAACATCCGAGCTAGCAATTTCATCACTGTTAGCAAAGAGGATTAAGGTTGTGACAAAGAAAATCACACCAACCATAAATCCTCCCCAGGCTCCGCTCTTTTCAGCTTCATTGATTTTGAGAATAGAGCCACCCATGACAAAGGCCATGGCTATGGCTGACATGACACAAACGGCAAAATAATTAACCACAGACAGCCAAATACTTGGGAAGGGAGATTGAATGGTTTGCGACACCTTATCCATCTCAGCAAAATCCCAGTGACGCCCTAAAACATTGGTCACGAATATCATGGCAATCATAACCAAAATCATAGGGGTAAAAACTCCAATAACACCAATGATTTTTTTGAAATCTAGGAAACTCACAAAGATTGTCAGAGCTGTACACAGGAAGGCACCTACCCAAATCGGAAAGCCGAACTGTTGGTTTAGGTTAGCCCCTGCCCCCGCTGTCATAACAAAGCCAAACAGGAAACAAGTGATAATCAAAGCGATATCCAAAATACGGTAGATAACAGGGTGACTGATTTCTGCCAGGACTACTGAGTGATCGTCTGAGCGGTAATAACTTCCCAGAGCAATCATGAGTCGCCCAAAGCCAACATGCAAAACTCCTAGAACTATGACACCTATCAGTCCCCAGGCTCCAAAACTAACAAAATACTGTAAGAGGTCCTGTCCTGAAGATACCCCTGCACCAATCATTACACCGACATAGGCCAGGGCAATGCTCCAAATACGTTTTGACATATTCCCTCCTGTAAAATACAAAGTATTTCTATTTTACACTACACTAACACCTTTGTAAAAATCAATAAAAAACAGCACCTTCATAAGAAAGTGCTACTCATACTCTTATTTTTCCCAACCTTTTCGTCCATCAACAAAGGTTGCTTGTAATTCCAAGGAGTCATCTAATACAATAAAATCAGCTGGTAAACCTGCTTTTAGGCTTCCGCAAGTATTTTCAAGTCCAACCGATTTAGCTGGAACACTAGTTGCCATTTGTAAGGCTTGAGCAACTGTCACAAGTCCCCAATCAACCACATGTTTGACACCGTCTTTAAGTTGTAAGATAGATCCAGCTAGATTACCACCTTCTTTGAGGCGGGCGGTACCATTTTCAACAATAACAGGAAGTTCGCCTAACATATAGTCGCCGTCCGGACAGCCCCCCGCTGACATACAGTCTGTAATTAGGGCAACTCCTTGAGGTGTCTTTTGCTTGATAAGAACCTTACAAGCTGCAGGGACCACGTGATGACCATCTGCAATCAGTTCACCAATCGTTTCTGGACTATCGAAGGCTGCCCCAACCATACCTGGCTCACGGTGGGTAAAACCACGCATCCCGTTGTAGACGTGAACCCAAACGGACGCCCCAGCTTCCACTGCTGCCATGGCTTCTTCATATGTGGCATTGGAATGACCTAGAGCAATCGTTACGCCTTGCTTGGTTGCTTCTTGGATAAATTCAGCTACTCCCTCACGTTCAGGAGCAAGAGCCAATTTAATCAGTTTTCCTTGAGCTGCCTCCTGCCATTCCTTCAGTTGTTCCACACTTGGATTGCCCATGTATTTAGGATTTTGAGCTCCCTTGTAGGTTTCAGTGAAATAAGGTCCTTCAAAGAAGAGCCCTTGAATTTTAGCACCTGTCTCCTTACCAACCGTACTAGCTGTTGTTTGGCAAATAGCCTTCAACTCTTCAAATGGCGCTGTTAAAGCTGTCGGTAAGAAGGAGGTCACACCTGCTGAAAGCAAGGCTTGACTCATGCCTATAAGACTTTCCTCAGAATTATCCATGACATCATAACCCGCAAATCCATGAATGTGAGTATCTACAAGACCCGGAGAAATCTGATAATCACTGTAATCTAGCACCTCTGCACCTTCTGGTACATTTTCCGTCCAGTCACCAAAACGGCTATCCTCAACCGCTAGGTAGCCACCTTCCTTAATTTTATGTTCAAAATAAAAACGCTTGGCTGAAATATAATAGGTCATAGGACCACCTCTCATCATTTTTCTATGTTTTTAATACGCTTTCATTATAACAAAAAAGCCGAGAAATTTTCTCGACTTGCTCTATTAAATCACACCTTCTGTAACCTTTTCAACAAGGTTAATCGCATGGTCTGCGATACGTGTGTAATGTGAGAGGTAATCAACATAGTTGATACCTGCTTGCGCAGTACACTCACCATTGTTAAGACGTTTGGTATGTATTTTACGCAATTGTTTTTCAAGTTTTTCCAACTCTTCATGGCGAAGGATGACTTGACCTGCAAGTACCTTATCGTCATCTACAACAACACGAATACTATCAAGGGCGATACGGTGAGTACGGTTGTAAACATCCGCAAGCTCAGCCTTGGCAGTATCAGAAAATTCAATTCCCTTATTATGAATGTGTTGTGAAAGGTTTGCACTTGCAACTGCAAGGTCACCAATACGCTCCAAGTCACGAACAGAGTCAAGCACACTTGCCAACACTTCATTTTCAGAAACGCTTAGAGATTCGTTAGAGATGTCAATCAAATAAGTTGTCAACTCTTCGTCAATACTATTAACTGCTGTTTCATACTTCTCAACCTTATCGAAGTATTTTTCATCTCCCTTAGCAAAGAAAGCATAGGAAGCTTCCAAAGACTGGATGGCGTACGATGCCAAGTGCACCAATTCTTTCTTAGCATTACCAAGGGCGATAGCTGGTGCTTGTGTGATAAGCAAACGGTCCAAGTAGAGTGCTTCGTACTTGTTAATCTCATCTTCACCAGGAATAATCTTAGTCACAAGGTAAGCCAAGAGTCCGATGAATGGGAATTGAACAATAGTATTTGCGATGTTAAAAGTACCGTGAGCAAAGGCGATAGTCATCTCAGGTGTCAAACCAAGCACAGACTTAAACCATTGAATCAAGGCTGTGAATGGTACCAAGAGAATCAAACACAAGACCGTCCCGATGACGTTGAACAGTACGTGAGCCCCTGCCACACGTTTAGCTGCAATGTTTGAACCAAGAGCAGCTAGAACCGCTGTGATAGTCGTCCCGATATTATCCCCAAAGAGGATTGGAAGGGCACCTTGCAGATCAAGCAAACCACCTGAGTAGAGACTCTGAAGAATACCGATGGTCGCTGCTGACGACTGAATCAACATGGTCAAGCCAGCACCGATGATAACCCCCATGACTGGGCGATCACCCAAGGTTGCCAAGTAGTCCTTAAAGGCTGTAACTGACTTCAAAGGCTCAACCGCATCTCCCATAAGGTTAAGGGCAAAGAAAATTCCCCCTACACCAAACAAGATACGTCCTAGGTTATTGAGCTTCTTATTGCTTGTAAAGAAGAGAAGCGCAGCCCCCAGGAAAATCACTGGAAGGGCATAATCACCTAGCTTGAAACCAATCATGAAGGAAGTTACGGTTGTACCGATATTTGCCCCCATGACAATACCAATAGCCTGACGAAGACTTAAAAGCCCTGCCGAAACCAGACCGACGACAATAACGGTAACCCCTGAACTCGACTGAATCAAGGCCGTCATGACAATACCAATCAAAACCCCTAAAAACGGGTTGCTGGTATACTTATCGATGTAAAAACGCAACTTATCTCCGGCTGCTTGTTGAAGACCATCTCCCATGTACTTGATACTAAAGAGGAAAAGCCCCAAACCACCGAGGAAAGAAAACGCAATATCTTGCCAATTTACTGACACATTTTTGTCCTCATTATTTAAATTTTTTCGGTAAAACCGACCTTTCTATTGTATCGATTTATCAGAGAATAGACAAGACTTTTTCCACAAAATAATAGAAAGATCAGAAGAAAATCTGACCTTTCTAGATATCTCAATTAATCCACTTGAACATAACGGCGAACACCACTATAACTGATGTAAGAAATCCAACTATGACCATCTTGAGTAACCTTCATATCAAAGTTAATCTGATCACCTGCTTCTAAGTAAAATTCAACTGGAGCCGTATCACTAGGAGTATTCTTGACAGCCGTACGTTTGGTAAGCTTGTAGCTGCCAGATTCTGCAATACCACTATCAATTGGAAGTTGATTGTCAGTAACTGTCACGTCTTTAGGTAGCGTCATATTATCTGATTCTTTTAAGTAGACCTTTGTTCCTCCAGTACTGGTTACTTGAATGGTATCTTGTTCGTAGCTTGGACCAGAAATAGCTGCTTTTTTAGAGACAAAGCTAATATCTCCAACGATACCAGAGGTGTCCCCCCTATCTCTTGAGAGGGTGGCATCATACTTACCTGAGCCCTCTTGATAATTATCTTTCGGGTGCACATAATTGTGAACTGTCGCTTGGCCTTGTGCAGTTATATCTCCTACTAGGCTAGTATTGTTAAAGACCAGACGACTGCCATCACTAGACTTCCAAGTTCCGGCAATACTATCAAACCGACCACGCGCTACCGCACTCACATCCATATCCACAGTGGTCACTTGCGTATCCGTTTTAGCTTGAGCTTGACTGCTTGAAGTTTGACTATCACTTGAGCTCTTCGGAGCTTGAGATTGACTCGCTGAAGACTTAGGAGCCTGGGACTGGCTGCTTGAGGAAGCTGATGAACTCTTTGAAGATGACGACTGAGCCTGACTGCTACTCGAACTTGGGGCAGAAGCCTTTTGACTACTTTGCGCGCTTGAAGATTCCGTCTTTGAACCCGAAGATTCCTTGACCTTAGCACTAGACTTGCTAGTCTTACCGCTATCTTTACTAGATGATTTAGCCTTACTTGATGAGGTCACCTGGCTGCTCTTAGGCGTCTTATCTGCTGAACTGGATTCCTTATGGCTGGAACAGGCCGTCAGCAAAGCCATTGAGGAAAGGGTAACCATTGAAAGCACGATTGCTTGGGAAAATTTGTTTTTCATAATCATTTCCTCATTTCTAGTCTATCACATAAAGTAAAGATAGGACCTATGTCACAAGGAAACACAGGGTTCTCTCTACTTTTAAGGGAACAATCTTATCTACACTTTTATTATATCATTTTCTAATGTAAACGCTAACATATTAGCGCTGTAAATCCTAAAAAAGAGATGAAAATATCTTGAATCCTTGTGATATAATGGAGACAAAATTTGAAAGTTATACCATGACAATCTATCTTCTAGCACAAGTATTCTCAGCCATAGGTGCCCTATGTGTCGCCATATCCTCTTTTGCAAAATCAAAAAATAACATGCTCGTCTGGCAAATTACCGACTATATTTTTACTGCTATTGCCAACCTACTTCTAGGGGGCTATACGGGTGCTTTAACCATTAGTATTTCCATCATTCGTAATAGCTTGATGGTCAAAAAGAAGATGACCAAAACTATCTTGACCATCCTCATCATTATTCAAATCATCGTCGGAACCTATCTCAATCAACTGGGGATTATTGGTTATTTACCTATAATTTCCTCCGTCTCCTATAGCCTAGCGATTGCTACCACACCAAACCTTCAGTGGCTTCGCTGGGTCATTATTGAAAATATGTTACTCTGGCTCATTTACGATTTGACCATTCAGGCTTACCCAGCTGCCGTCACTGACGTCACTATCACACTTACTACTCTCATTGCCATTATCAGAAATCGAAAAACCTTTAGCAAACAATAAAGCTAAAGGTCTTTTTCTTATAGAGCCCAAGTACGAATGGCGTGTGCCACACCTGCCTCGTCATTTGTCAAAGTCACATACTTACACAAAGCCTTAATGTCGTCACTCGCATTACCCATGGCAACGCTTTGACCGACGAATTGAAGCATTTCAAGGTCATTAGCAGCATCACCTAGAGCCATGATTTGATCTGGGTTAATGTCAAGTTTTTCCGCCAAATGCTTAAGTCCACTGGCCTTAGTTGCCCCTTGCGGCATAATTTCAAAGATATAGTCTTGACTACGAACTGTGCTATAGCTCTGATCAAGTCGATCTTGCACAGTATTTTGGAAGGCGTCCAAAGGTTCAGAATCTGCCATATACATGGCTTGGAAAATCACTTGCCCTTCCGCAAAGATACCTTCCAAACTCCTAGCTTTCGCTTCTGTGAAGACAGTGCCAGCATCATATGCTACAAGCTCAGGTACCTCATCGCCCACAACATAGTAAGTCTTTTCTCCAGTCAAGGTTAGGGCCACCTCTGGGAAGTCTTCGCAAGCCTGCAAGAGTTCTTCCATTTCAGGGCGAGATAAACTTTCAGATTGCAGCAAGGTCCAATTTTTAGTTTCATAAGTAGAGCAACCATTGTTCATGATAATGTACTCTTCTTCACTAAGCCCCAATTTCTCAAAATGAGGAAGAATCCCCGAACGTGGGCGACCTGTACAAAGGACAATTTTGATACCTGCCGCAGCTGCTTCTTGAATAGCCTTAATATTCTCTTCAGGAATCTCTTTTTGGCTATTTAAGAGTGTCCCGTCCATATCAATTGCTATGAGTTTCACTTGGTTCTGATTCATTTTACTCTCCTTTAGCTCTAATAAGTGTCATAAATGGTTAACTGGTATTGTTCAATGATGCTGTTTAATTTTTCTCCATAAGTTGTATCCGTAGCGTAGACCCCTGTTAGGGCAGCTGTGGCATCCTTATAATTCTTAGTCTTGGAACGGTGTACCCCTACATAGTAGCTGCCCTCAAGGAAATCCACATAGTCCTGTAAAGAATTTTCCACAGAACCATAAGAACGAAAAGCTGCATCAATATAGTAAGGATTGCCCTTACCATCATCCTCCCAGGTTGGTAGGGTTACACTTTGACCATTGTAGTCCCCCTTAATCCCAAAGAAGTTATAGGACGGCTTCTGACTCAAAGTAGATTGTCCAGAGTCAGATTCCAAGATGGCCTGAGCAATCATGACAGATGCATAAAGATCGTTTCTAGCCGCCAAATAGCGGGACGTCTCGCCAATCTCTGCAATAAAAGCAACCGTCGTCTCATCCGTAGATGTCATGTTCTTTTCCATGGTCAACCTTGGAAAATTCAAACTAGCAAGGAGTCCCAACAAGGCAAATAGGCCAATAAAAATCAGACTCCACTTCTGGAAAAATTTAGGAAAGAGCAAGAAAGACTTCTTTTTCTTTTTAGTTTTCTTAGGTCTAGCTTTCGACTTGCTTTTCTTTTTTCCTTTTGCCAATTGGTCACCCCCTCAATCATACTAACTTCTCTAAGTATATCAAAATTCACTAAAAAAGACCCAAACCAACCGGTTTAAGCCTTCATTATATTAAATGGCGTCTCCACCACGTTCACCAGTACGAATACGGATAACATCATCAATAGGAACGATAAAAATCTTCCCATCACCAACTTCTCCTGTCGCTACGGCACTACGAATAGCATCAACAACTTCGTCAACTGCCATATCTTTGACTACAATTTCAACCTTAACCTTAGCTAATAAGGTAGGAACAATGCGCTGTCCACGAACAAACTCTGCAAAGCCACGTTGATTACCATAACCTAGGACTTGACTTACAGTCATTCCCTTGGCCAGACCACTACCAGTCAAGGCATTTTTCAAATCTTCTAATTTATCCGAACGAATAATCGCTTCTACTTTTTTCATCTGTATTCTCCTACGAATCTAAGCCCATAAAGGTTGGATAGGCTGTTTCCTTGTGTTCACAGTCATCAAGACCAATAGCTTCATCACGGTCACTAACACGTAAAGGCATATAATGAGCAATTACTTTAATAATACCATAGGTCACAAGAGCAGACCAAATAGCTGTAAAGATAATAGCCAAAAATGTCACAATAAACAGATTCGCCTTTCCATAGATCAAGCCAATATTAGTCTTATCTAGGGCTAAATCTGGTGTCGTAAAAATCGCAGTGGCAAAACCACCAAAGATACCTCCAACACCATGGCAACCAAAAGCATCCAAAGCATCATCATAGGCAAAACGTTTCTTCAAGACTGAAATAGCATAGAAACAAATCGGACTAACCATAAGACCAATTAGAATAGCACTCCAAATTGAAACAAAACCAGCTCCAGGTGTGATTGCAACTAGACCTGCTACCAAACCGGTTGAACCACCAACCAAGGATGGATGTCCTGTGACATGTTTTTCAATTGCCAACCATGAAAACATGGCTGCAGCAGCTGACACATGAGTGGTTACTAGAGCGTGAACTGCCAAACCATTAGCAGCCAAGGCCGATCCTGCATTAAAGCCAAACCAACCAAACCATAAGAGACCCGCTCCCAATAGGACAAATGGAACATTATGAGGACGGTGTTCAAAAATACCAAAATCACGCCGTTTTCCAACCACGATTGCCAAAACTAAGGCCGATACACCCGAAGTAATATGAACCACATCACCACCTGCAAAGTCAATCGTCCCCCATTTTGCAAGGAGCCCTTCATCCCAAACCATATGTGCAAATGGATAATAGACAAAAAGTAACCAAAAAATAACAAAAATGGCTAAAGGTGTAAAGCGCATCCGTCCTACCACTGAACCCGTCAATATCGCCACACAGATAATCGAAAACATCATCTGAAAAGCAGCAAACAGCATATCAGAAATGGTTAAACCACGGCTTGAGGCCGTTTCAGACACACCATTTAAAAAAAGGTGACTGAAATTACCAAAGAAATTCCCATGACCGCCAAAAGAAAGCGAGTAGCCAGCAACAATCCACAAGAGAGAAGCTATAGCTAAGGGAAGAACAGACATCATCATGGTATTGATAACATTCTTACGACGTCCAAGCCCACCATAGAAGAAGGCCAAGGCCGGTGTCATCAAACAAACCATGGCAGAACAAATCAATATAAAGGCACTGCTACCTGTATCCATGAAACCACTCCAATGCGTAAATTATTTTATGTCAGATAATATAACACAAAATCATGAGGCATACAAGTTTATTTACGGAATTTTTCGATAATTCTTTCTTTTCTAACATCTTGTGTTGCCACAAAAAAAGAGCCTCTTAAACCCCATGAAAAAGGTTATAAAGCTCTTGTCTATTCATTTTTCGCTCTTTAGCAACGGTTTTTATAGCCTGATTAGGTTTCATTCCAGAGGCAATTAAAGCTTCTACAGCCTCTACCGGGGTAACATTTGATGTTAGATTTTCTTCCTTATCATTTTCAGAAGCTCCAGCCACAATCAGTAAACATTCACCCTTGAGAGGATTACTAGCAATATAATCTAAAACTTCTGAAATAGATCCTCGTTGGTACTCTTCATAAAGCTTGGTCAATTCTCGAACTAAAGTTACTTGACGGTTGCCATAGACCTCATGCATATTTTCAAGAGTATCCGCCACACGGTAAGGTGACTCGTAAAAAATCTGTGTCTCAGGATAAGACAGTTTTTCCTTGAAGAAATCAATCTGCTGTCCTTTTTTACGGGGTAGGAAGCCATAAAAAATATGAGGTTGGGGTGCTAAACCACTGGCAATCAAGGCTGTAATACCAGCCGATGCTCCCGGTAAGGCCACCACTGGAATATCCTCAGCAATGGCAGCTTTGACCAAATCCTGCCCAGGATCCGAAATAGAAGGCATCCCCGCATCAGAAACCTGAGCCAAAGAAAGACCTGACTTCAAGCGCTCCAGTAAATCTGGAATTTTCTCATAAGCATTGTGCTCATGAAAAGAATACTGCTTCGTTTCAATCTCAAAATGCTTGAGCAAGAGACCCGTATTGCGCGTGTCCTCCGCACAAATAAGATCCACCTCTTTCAGGATTTGCACACTACGAAAAGTCATATCCTGCAAATTCCCAATAGGTGTGGGAACCAGATAGAGGGTACCGTAGCTAGATTGCCCCTTAAAACTCTTTTGAACCTGCATGTTTAGTCTCCGTACAACAATTCTGCACAGAAGCCACAAGCTTCATTATTATCACGACGTTGGCCATAAAAATCTGGACAAATATGGAATCCATCATCATAAATAGCCTCGAGGTTCACCTTACCATGAGACATTTTAGTCCCTGTCTCCTCTTGAACCACTTGACTCAAGTGCTCACGCAACTTGTCGTTTTCCAACTTGAGGGCCGTATTTTCATCAAGAATCCCTGAGAAGTTCGCCTTAATTGCTTCCACTTCTGCCAACATCGACATCAAATTTTGTGATAATTCCTCGAATTTATCATACAATTCACGCTTTTCCATTTAGCTGAACTTCCTCCACTCCATAAGTTAGGGGCGCACGCCCTTTTTCAAATACAACCTTAATGGTCCCTGCAATTACATCAATGGCAACGACCTGACCTGTGCCATCCTTGGTTTCAATGTCATCACCCAAGTCAGGATAACTAGCCTTGCTATCTCGGTAAAAGTCATCTTCATAACTGAGACAACACATAAGTCGACCACAGACCCCATTCATCTTACCAGAATTCAAAGATAAACTCTGATTTTTAGCCATCTTAATCGATACTGGTGGGAATTCACCCAAAAAACTAGAACAACAAAGTGCCCGGCCACAAGGTCCTAAGCCACCATAAATCTTTGATTCCTCACGACTTGAAATTTGGCGCAACTCAATACGTGTCTTAAAGTAAGAAGCCAGATCTTTGAGCAATTGACGAAAATCTACCCGTTTTTCAGCAACAAAACTGATTAGTACATAAGAGCAATTTAGCGGAAAGACAATATCAACGACCTTCATTTCTAGCTGATTTTGAGCAATTAAATCAGCTACTACTCCCATACTCTTTTCAGCCTTCAAAAGATTTTCATCATATCTAGCAAAATCTTTCTCTCCTGCCAATCCTTCAACCCGATTCAAATCCGCAGGCAAACTAACCTCAGGAAAATCAGTGTTTTCCATGACAACCTGGGCTAGGCGCTTATCTTTTTTCTCCAAAACGACTACAAAGTCATCTTTGGCATAATTTTTATCAGGAACAACATATTCTACTGCTCCAGTTTCCTCAAATTTTATTCCAATGACTTCTGTCATGATAATACCATATACTCCATCGCATTTTGAAAGCTGACATTAGCTAGCCACATTTTTCGTGCCTCATAAACTAAGTCTAACCATCGTCTTGCTTGTGGATTTTGTATATCCTTCCCCAATTGATAAGTTAAAAAAGCCCAGACCATCTCTTGTTCCGACTTTTCACTACACTGGACAGCCAGTTTTGCAACATCCAAATAAAGCAGGTCCTGATTAGATAGCAGGGACTGTGTGAAACGCTCTACTGTATTAATCAGATCAAGAATCCTATTATCTTTAGCTAAATCTAAAGCCTGAACATCATCTTTCGCAAAGTCCGCCAACACTTTGGCTTGTGTCAGCAACAAACCTTCCTTCTGCAACAATTCTTCCAGATAAGCCCGATTCTTAGGAAAATAAAAGAGTTGAGCTCGACTTTTAATCGTCGGTAACATCCGACTATCATCAGCTGTCAAAAGAAAAATATAAATCTGACTTTGAGGTTCTTCAATAAACTTTAATAGACTATTGGCAGCATTGACATGCATCTTATCTGCATCACGAATGATAAACACCTGAGCCTGCCCCTCAAAACTCGATTGACTAAACTCTCTGGTCAACTGACGAATCGTGTCCGTCTTAATAATCTGTCCTTGTGGCTCTACTAATTTAACATCAGAAAAGTCCCCCTGTGCAATCAAGCGACAAGGACGACAATGACCACAAGGTAGACCATTCTCAGGAGTCACACAAAATCGACTCTGTGCTAGCCAAATAGCCATGTCGAGACTTCCAAAATCACCCGAAAACAAATAAGCATGACTCAAACGATTTTCCCTGATAATTTGTGAAAACTCTTCAAATAGTTTGCTTTGACTTTCAGCTAACTTCATCTTGCTCCTTATAAATAGCCTTTAATTACTTTCCAAGCGTCCTCTACAACATCTTCAAAAGCCTGTGAGGCATCGATTAGCTTGATACGTTCTGGTTCAGCCTGTGCCAAATCTAAATAACCTTGACGTACACGCTGATGCAAGTCAAGCTTCTCTAAATCCAACCGATTGACTTCACGTTCACCGCTGGCTGCAATGCGGGCCAAACCAGTCTCAGAATCCACATCAAACAATAGGGTCACATCAGGTTTATAACCATCAGTCGCATAGGCATTTAACCAGGCAATCTCATCCTGATTCAAGCCACGGCCAGTACCTTGATAAGCAACTGATGAATCAATAAAACGATCCATGATGACCATATTGCCTTTTTCAAGCTCTGGCAAAACCTTCTCAACCAGATGTTGACGGCGAGCCGCAATATAGAGCAAGAGCTCTGTCTTAGCATCCATAGCCGTATTATCTACATCCAGAATAACCTCACGGATTTGCTCTGCAATAGCTACTCCGCCTGGTTCACGTGTCGTCACGACTTTAGCTGGATAGGCTTCTCTAAGACGTGGCAAAAGCACCTCCAAAACTGTAGTCTTTCCAGCACCGTCTGGCCCTTCAATTGAGATTAATAACCCTTTTGACATGATACTTCCTTCTGATTTTTTTCATCTTCTATTTTATCAAATTTTAGCTTAAATGAACAATCTAGGACAAAAGAAAACAGAGGTTTCTAAAAACCCCTTTTTCTATCTGAATACTTCTGACCATGCCGATTGCAGGTTTCGAACCTGTGACCTACGCGTTACGAGTGCGTTGCTCTACCAACTGAGCTAAATCGGCTGACACAGTCATTCTAGCACTATGTCCTAAAAAGTCAAGTTCTGTATGAAATTTACAAAAAAGAACTTGGACGAACCAAGCTCTTTCTTTTCTTACAATGATTTGTAAAGTTGACTTGCATTTTCAACAGTGAAACCATATTCTTTAAAGATACGGTCACCAGGTGCTGAGGCACCCCACGTATCAATAGTAAGTGTCTTACCTGCAAGACCAACGTATTTGCCCCAACCAAAGCTAGTTCCAGCTTCGATAGCCAAACGTTTTGTCACAGCTGTTGGAAGGACTTCTTCTTTATATGCAGCTTCTTGTTCATCAAAGAGGTTTTGTGATGGCATTGAAACAACACGAACATGCACACCTTCAGCTTCAAGAGCAGCCTGCGTATCAAGAGCCAATTTTACTTCAGAACCAGTTGCAATGATGATACCATCAAGATCACCTTTTGCTTCTGAGATGATGTAAGCTCCTTTATTGACACCAGTTTCAGCATTTTCAGCAGTACCATCAAGGACTGGCAAGTTTTGACGTGTCAAGACTAGCATTGTTGGACGTTCAGTCTCAGCCAAGGCACGTTTCCATGCAGCATTAGTTTCATTACCATCTGCAGGACGGATAACGTTAAGGTTAGGCATTGAACGCACACTTGCCAATTGTTCGATTGGTTCGTGAGTAGGTCCATCTTCACCAACTGCTACTGAGTCGTGTGTCATAACATAAGTTACTGGCAAGTTTTGAAGAGCTGCCATACGTACTGCTGGAAGCAAGTAGTTTGAGAAGACGAAGAAGGTACCACCATAAACACGAGTACCACCATGAAGAGCAATACCATTCATCGCTGCAGCCATAGCAAACTCACGCACACCAAACCAAATATTACGTCCAGCATAGTTGTCTGCTTGGAAATCAGACTCAGCCTTAACCATAGTATTGTTAGAAGCTGAAAGGTCTGCTGAACCTCCCCAGAATGAAGGAACTTGTTCAGAAATCTGTTGGATAGCTTGTTGACTTGATACACGGCTAGCTACTGCTGAACCCAATTCATGAGCATTCAAGTTAACGTGTACAGGTTCATTTGCAAAGGCAGCCTTGTATTCAGCAGCCAATTCTGGGTAAGCAGTTTCATATTCTGCAAATGTAGTTTGCCAAGCATTTTCAGCAGCTTCACCACGGAATTTAATACCAGCTTCAAAACGACGAGTAACTTCATCTGGAACTGTAAATGCCGGTGCATCATAACCGTAAACACCTTTTGCGTGATCAATGCCATCTTGACCGATTGGAGCACCGTGGACAGCTGATGTTCCTTGTCCTTCAGCTCCATAACCGATAATAGTTTTTACTTCGATGATAGATGGTTTATCTATCTCTGCTTTAGCTTCTTCAATAGCTTTAGCAATAGCTTCCAAATCATTACCATCTTTGACAAGAATGTGTTGCCAACCATAAGCTTCAAACTTAGCCTTAACATCTTCTGTGAAAGCCATTGAAGTTGGTCCATCAAGTGAGATATCATTTGAATCGTAAAGAAGTACCAACTTACCAAGTTTAAGGTGACCAGCAAGACTGGCAGCTTCTTGCGAAACACCTTCCATCAAACAACCATCGCCATGGAGAGCATAAGTATAATGGTCAACAATATCAAAACCAGGTTTGTTAAATTTAGCTGCCAAGTGTGCTTCAGCCATTGCCATACCTACAGCATTAGCAATCCCTTGACCAAGAGGACCTGATGTTGCTTCAACACCATCAGTATGGTTAACTTCAGGGTGACCTGGAGTCTTAGAGCCCCATTGACGGAAATTCTTCAAGTCGTCCATTGTCACATCATAGCCAGAAAGGTGCAATAGACTATAAAGCAAGGCAGAACCATGACCAGCAGAAAGAACAAAACGGTCACGGTTTGTCCAGTTACGGCTAGTCTTTGGATTGACATTCATCACATGGTTCCAAAGCACATAAGCCATTGGCGCTGCACCCATAGGAAGACCTGGGTGCCCAGAATTCGCGGCTTGAATTGCCTCGATCGAAAGCGAACGAATAGTGCTGACCGCCATTTGGTCAATTGCATCAAAAGTCATGATTCTAACTCTCCTTTTTTGGAAAAAAATGCGAAGCATACAGACTATTAGCGTCTGAGCTCTAGTTATACTATTTTAATTATAGCATATTATCTATCTCTTTGGGCAATCCAATTCTATTTGTGAGCCCCTAAACCTATAAAATACAGGACCTAAAGCGTTCGTTTTTACAAACCAATAGCATTTATCTTATCCCAAGCAATTATTAAATCTATTCATCAAAAAAAGCCGAGGGAAACCCCGACTTTATGTAAAATTATTTAACGAAGTCAAGCAATGCCAAGAAGCTTTCAGCTTCAAGTGATGCACCACCTACAAGAGCTCCGTCAACGTCTGGACAAGCCATGTATTCAGCAACGTTTTCAGGTTTAACTGATCCACCGTATTGAACACGTACTTTGTCAGCAACTTCTTGACCAAAGTCAGCAGCTACAACGTCACGAACAACTTTACACATTTTTTGTGCGTCGTCTTGTGAAGCTGATTTACCAGTACCGATAGCCCAGATTGGTTCGTATGCGATTACTGTTGAAGCTACTTGTTCTGCAGTCAATCCAGCAAGAGCAGCTGAAACTTGAGCTCCTACGAATTCTGCTGCTTTACCAGCTTCGTAAGTTTCAAGTGATTCACCACAACAGATGATTGGAAGCATACCGTTAGCAAAGATTGCTTTTGCTTTTTTGTTGATGTCTTCATCAGTTTCGTGGAAGTAGTCACGACGTTCTGAGTGACCGATAACAACGTAGTCAGTACCGATTTCTTTCAAAACTTGTGGGCTAGTTTCACCAGTGAAGGCACCAGCATTTTCAAAGTAAGTGTTTTGTGCAGCAACTTTAAGGTTTGAACCTTTAGCAGCGGCAAGTACAGCTGTCAAGTCAACTGCAGGAGCTGCGATACCAGCTTCAACAAGATCTGATGAAGGAAGTTTTGATGCTACAGCTTCAACGAATGCTTTTGCTTCTTCTGGATTTTTGTTCATTTTCCAGTTACCAGCGATAAATGGTTTACGTGACATTTCACATACCTCTTCTTTTATTTATTTACTCGTTTATTTTATCACAAATCCCTTACTATTACTAGGATTTTAGGAAAATTCCGAAAACTCGACTTCCTTTATGACTTTTTATCACTATCAAAACTTAGCTTAAGCACCTTAAACAGTTTAAAAGTATAGAATCATAAGTATTTTTAAACACCAAAAAGAGCCGAGTAAACTCGACTCTCTCAATTATTGTCTGACGAATAATTGTATTGGGAACTTAATATTAATTAAGCTTCGATTTCAGATACGATACCTGAACCAACAGTACGTCCACCTTCACGGATAGAGAATGTTGTACCTTGTTCAACGGCGATTGGGTGGATCAACTCAACGTCGATAGTCACGTTATCACCAGGCATAACCATTTCAGTACCTGCAGGAAGTTCGATTGAACCTGTTACGTCAGTTGTACGGAAGTAGAACTGTGGACGGTAGTTGTTGAAGAATGGAGTGTGACGTCCACCTTCTTCTTTAGAAAGGATGTAAACTTCACCTTTGAATTTAGTGTGTGGGTTGATTGAACCAGGTGCAGCCAATACTTGACCACGTTCGATTTCATCACGTTGGATACCACGAAGAAGGACACCGACGTTATCTCCGGCAATACCTTCGTCAAGTTGTTTACGGAACATTTCAACACCAGTAACAACTGCTTTTTGGATTTCTTCTTTAAGACCAACGATTTCAACTTCGTCATTGACACGAACAACACCACGGTCGATACGTCCTGAAGCAACAGTACCACGACCAGTGATTGAGAATACGTCTTCGACTGGAAGCAACAATGGTTTGTCAGTGTCACGTTCTGGTTCTGGAATGTATTCGTCAACAGTGTTCATCAAGTCCATGATGATGTCTTCGTATTTAGAATCACCTTCAAGAGCTTTAAGAGCTGAACCTTGGATAACTGGAATGTCATCACCTGGGAAATCGTATTCTGAAAGAAGGTCACGGATTTCCATTTCAACCAATTCAAGCAATTCTTCATCGTCAACCAAGTCAACTTTGTTCATGAAGACGATAAGGTGTTTAACACCAACCTGACGTGAAAGAAGGATGTGCTCACGAGTTTGTGGCATTGGTCCGTCAGTAGATGCTACTACAAGGATAGCACCGTCCATTTGAGCGGCACCAGTGATCATGTTTTTAACGTAGTCCGCGTGTCCTGGCGCGTCGATGTGAGCGTAGTGACGTTTTTCAGTTTCATACTCAACGTGTGCAGTGTTGATTGTGATACCGCGTTCACGTTCTTCTGGAGCAGCGTCGATTGAAGCGTAGTCTTTTGGTGTGTTAACTGCGCTAGGAAGACGACGAGCCAATACAGTTGTGATTGCAGCTGTCAAAGTAGTTTTACCGTGGTCAACGTGTCCGATTGTACCAATGTTAACGTGTGGTTTACTACGATCGTATTTTTCTTTTGCCATTTAGGAAAAGCCTCCAATAAAATATATTTTATAGATAGACAGTAGGCAATACAGTCTAACTTTACTCTACTATTCTATCAAAATGTCATAGAATTGCAAGTATTTTATATAGTTTTCAGTTTTTCTTTAGAGTAATTACAAATATTCCTTTCAATAATTCTATTTCTACTGCTCCTATTAGCTTTCACTATCTTCATACTACCGCCTAACACCATCTAACGAAAAAAGAAGCCGTATTAACGACTTCTTCTTAAAGGTACGATTTTTTCATCTTGATTTTCCAATTCTTGAGTCTGAGATAACTCATCCTCAATCGCTTGAACAATATTATCACGCTTTTCGTTAGCAGCGATGTTCAAGACAAAGGCTATCCCAACTGAAGTCACTAAAAGAGAGTTACCTCCTTGCGAAAGGAAGGGGAAGGTAACCCCTGTTGATGGAATTAGCCCTGAGATTCCTCCGATGTTAACGAAGACCTGCATTAGCATTAAGGCACCTACACCCAATGCCATCATAGAGTTAAAAGGATTTCGTGCCTTGACTCCCACAATCATAATACGAAGAATGAGGAAAAAGAGGAGGGCCAGAATCAAGCCAGCTCCGATAAGACCTAACTCTTCAATTGCAATTGAAAACACAAAGTCTGTTGTAGCTTCTGGGAGATAACCAGTTTTTTCAATCGAATTTCCAAGTCCAAGACCGAACCAGCCCCCATTACTCATAGCATAGTATGAATGAGATAGCTGAAGACCAGATCCTGTCAAATCCTTGAACGGATTAAAATATGCTGCGAAACGCTTGGCAACATAACCGAAGATAGGTACCTTAGCCATGGTTTGAACCCCAACTAAGGCAATTAAACCAAGGAAGGCTGACGAAATCCCTACAATGCCTGCAAATAAGGCCGTGAACCAACGGTAGCCAACACCAGAAATTGAAAACATCACTACTGTAGTCAACACAATGATAGCCGCATTCCCCAAGTCAGGTTGGATAGCAACCAAACCGATCATACCAAGCAAATAGACACGCCAGTCATTAAGTTCCTTACCATTCCTAGGAATCCATCTATTCTTCGTCAAGGCTTGGTAGTCATAACGTTCTATAGCAGACTGTTTTTTTGAAAAAGTGTGTGCCAAAAACCAGACAACAATGATCTTAAGGTACTCAGCTGGTTGGAAAGACAAGGGACCAAGCACAATCCAACCATTGGCACCATTGATTTCCCTGGTGAAAAATTTGGCAATGACCAAAAGTAAAATCTCAAAGGCAATAACAACACCCAAAAGCTTATCTTTCCTGAGAAAGTTCAACTTCAGTCGGTAGATGAAAAAAATAGAGAACAAGGATACCAACCAAAAGGCTCCTTGGTTTATAACAGATGCGAAGGGATTGGCTCCCAAGGCTACTAAACGAGCACTTGTTGTTGAATACACTACTATTAAACCAACTATGGATAAGATTAAATAAGGTATCAAGATGGTGTAATCTAAAAGATGCTTCTTTTCAATTTTCATATCTTTAAAAAACTCATACTTTCTATTACGTTACTCTACATTTTCTCTTAAAATATAAAGCTAACAGCTTATATTATAACACTTTGATACCTTAAACTAAAGTAAAAGCTAAATTAACCGTTTTCAGGACTGGAAATCTGATTTTTTATCTTACCTTCAGATAGGTTTTACAATGAGCTTTCTTTGATAACTTTGCTACTTCTCATGTTTTCTTTTACGACAAATAAAAAACGGGACCAAAGTCTCGTTTTTTGGGATCTATAATTTCTGTAGTGGGTAAAACTACTGTAG
>NZ_KV794084.1:0-5047 GCF_001808655.1 Streptococcus sp. HMSC078H03 | reverse complement strand
AGACCTTTGAGAACTGAATAAGAAACCAAGTGCAGGGTTATGATAGAAGAATTATAACCTGTCAATTTACAAGAATAAATCGTCAGACGACGGTAATGAGTTAACGCTCGAACAATTATTAAAATTTTTAATGAGAGTTTGATCCTGGCTCAGGACGAACGCTGGCGGCGTGCCTAATACATGCAAGTAGAACGCTGAAGAGAGGAGCTTGCTCTTCTTGGATGAGTTGCGAACGGGTGAGTAACGCGTAGGTAACCTGCCTTGTAGCGGGGGATAACTATTGGAAACGATAGCTAATACCGCATAACAATGGATGACACATGTCATTTATTTGAAAGGGGCAATTGCTCCACTACAAGATGGACCTGCGTTGTATTAGCTAGTAGGTGAGGTAACGGCTCACCTAGGCGACGATACATAGCCGACCTGAGAGGGTGATCGGCCACACTGGGACTGAGACACGGCCCAGACTCCTACGGGAGGCAGCAGTAGGGAATCTTCGGCAATGGGGGCAACCCTGACCGAGCAACGCCGCGTGAGTGAAGAAGGTTTTCGGATCGTAAAGCTCTGTTGTAAGTCAAGAACGAGTGTGAGAGTGGAAAGTTCACACTGTGACGGTAGCTTACCAGAAAGGGACGGCTAACTACGTGCCAGCAGCCGCGGTAATACGTAGGTCCCGAGCGTTGTCCGGATTTATTGGGCGTAAAGCGAGCGCAGGCGGTTTGATAAGTCTGAAGTTAAAGGCTGTGGCTCAACCATAGTTCGCTTTGGAAACTGTCAAACTTGAGTGCAGAAGGGGAGAGTGGAATTCCATGTGTAGCGGTGAAATGCGTAGATATATGGAGGAACACCGGTGGCGAAAGCGGCTCTCTGGTCTGTAACTGACGCTGAGGCTCGAAAGCGTGGGGAGCGAACAGGATTAGATACCCTGGTAGTCCACGCCGTAAACGATGAGTGCTAGGTGTTGGATCCTTTCCGGGATTCAGTGCCGCAGCTAACGCATTAAGCACTCCGCCTGGGGAGTACGACCGCAAGGTTGAAACTCAAAGGAATTGACGGGGGCCCGCACAAGCGGTGGAGCATGTGGTTTAATTCGAAGCAACGCGAAGAACCTTACCAGGTCTTGACATCCCGATGCTATTTCTAGAGATAGAAAGTTACTTCGGTACATCGGTGACAGGTGGTGCATGGTTGTCGTCAGCTCGTGTCGTGAGATGTTGGGTTAAGTCCCGCAACGAGCGCAACCCCTATTGTTAGTTGCCATCATTCAGTTGGGCACTCTAGCGAGACTGCCGGTAATAAACCGGAGGAAGGTGGGGATGACGTCAAATCATCATGCCCCTTATGACCTGGGCTACACACGTGCTACAATGGTTGGTACAACGAGTTGCGAGTCGGTGACGGCAAGCTAATCTCTTAAAGCCAATCTCAGTTCGGATTGTAGGCTGCAACTCGCCTACATGAAGTCGGAATCGCTAGTAATCGCGGATCAGCACGCCGCGGTGAATACGTTCCCGGGCCTTGTACACACCGCCCGTCACACCACGAGAGTTTGTAACACCCGAAGTCGGTGAGGTAACCTTTTGGAGCCAGCCGCCTAAGGTGGGATAGATGATTGGGGTGAAGTCGTAACAAGGTAGCCGTATCGGAAGGTGCGGCTGGATCACCTCCTTTCTAAGGAAAAACGGAATGTACTTGAGTTTCTTATTTAGTTTTGAGAGGTCTTGTGGGGCCTTAGCTCAGCTGGGAGAGCGCCTGCTTTGCACGCAGGAGGTCAGCGGTTCGATCCCGCTAGGCTCCATTGAATCGAAAGATTCAAGTATTGTCCATTGAAAATTGAATATCTATATCAAATTCCATATGTAATTAAATACATATAGATAGTAACAAGAAAATAAACCGAAACGCTGTGAATATTTAATGAGTTAGGTCGAAAGACCAAAATAAGGTTAAGTTAATAAGGGCGCACGGTGGATGCCTTGGCACTAGAAGCCGATGAAGGACGTGACTAACGACGAAATGCTTTGGGGAGCTGTAAGTGAGCAATGATCCAGAGATGTCCGAATGGGGGAACCCGGCAGGTAATGCCTGTCACTCATTACTGTTAAGGTAATGTAGAGGAAGACGCAGTGAACTGAAACATCTAAGTAGCTGCAGGAAGAGAAAGCAAAAGCGATTGCCTTAGTAGCGGCGAGCGAAACGGCAAGAGGGCAAACCGAAGAGTTTACTCTTCGGGGTTGTAGGACTGCAACGTGGACTTAAAGATTATAGAAGAACTACCTGGGAAGGTAGGCCAAAGAGAGTAATAGCCTCGTATTCGAAATAGTCTTTATACCTAGCAGTATCCTGAGTACGGCGAGACACGAGAAATCTCGTCGGAATCTGGGAGGACCATCTCCCAACCCTAAATACTCTCTAGTGACCGATAGTGAACCAGTACCGTGAGGGAAAGGTGAAAAGCACCCCGGGAGGGGAGTGAAATAGAACCTGAAACCGTGTGCCTACAACAAGTTCGAGCCCGTTAATGGGTGAGAGCGTGCCTTTTGTAGAATGAACCGGCGAGTTACGATATGATGCGAGGTTAAGTTGAAGAGACGGAGCCGTAGGGAAACCGAGTCTTAATAGGGCGCATTAGTATCATGTCGTAGACCCGAAACCATGTGACCTACCCATGAGCAGGTTGAAGGTGAGGTAAAACTCACTGGAGGACCGAACCAGGGCACGTTGAAAAGTGCTTGGATGACTTGTGGGTAGCGGAGAAATTCCAAACGAACTTGGAGATAGCTGGTTCTCTCCGAAATAGCTTTAGGGCTAGCGTCGATGTTAAGTCTCTTGGAGGTAGAGCACTGTTTGGGTGAGGGGTCCATCCCGGATTACCAATCTCAGATAAACTCCGAATGCCAACGAGATATAATCGGCAGTCAGACTGCGAGTGCTAAGATCCGTAGTCGAAAGGGAAACAGCCCAGACCACCAGCTAAGGTCCCAAAATATATGTTAAGTGGAAAAGGATGTGGGGTTGCACAGACAACTAGGATGTTAGCTTAGAAGCAGCTATTCATTCAAAGAGTGCGTAATAGCTCACTAGTCGAGTGACCCTGCGCCGAAAATGTACCGGGGCTAAAACATATTACCGAAGCTGTGGATACCTTTATAGGTATGGTAGGAGAGCGTTCTATGTGCGAAGAAGGTGTACCGTGAGGAGTGCTGGAGCGCATAGAAGTGAGAATGCCGGTATGAGTAGCGAAAGACAGGTGAGAATCCTGTCCACCGTAAGACTAAGGTTTCCAGGGGAAGGCTCGTCCGCCCTGGGTTAGTCGGGACCTAAGGAGAGACCGAAAGGTGTATCCGATGGACAACAGGTTGATATTCCTGTACTAGAGTATATAGTGATGGAGGGACGCAGTAGGCTAACTAAACCAGACGATTGGAAGTGTCTGGCCAAGCAGTGAGGTGTGATATGAGTCAAATGCTTATATCTATAACATTGAGCTGTGATGGGGAGCGAAGTTTAGTAGCGAAGTTAGTGATGTCACACTGCCGAGAAAAGCTTCTAGCGTTAATTATACTCTACCCGTACCGCAAACCGACACAGGTAGTCGAGGCGAGTAGCCTCAGGTGAGCGAGAGAACTCTCGTTAAGGAACTCGGCAAAATGGCCCCGTAACTTCGGGAGAAGGGGCGCTGACTTATGGTCAGCCGCAGTGAATAGGCCCAAGCAACTGTTTATCAAAAACACAGCTCTCTGCTAAATCGTAAGATGATGTATAGGGGGTGACGCCTGCCCGGTGCTGGAAGGTTAAGAGGAGTGCTTAGCAATAGCGAAGGTATGAATTGAAGCCCCAGTAAACGGCGGCCGTAACTATAACGGTCCTAAGGTAGCGAAATTCCTTGTCGGGTAAGTTCCGACCCGCACGAAAGGCGTAATGATTTGGGCACTGTCTCAACGAGAGACTCGGTGAAATTTTAGTACCTGTGAAGATGCAGGTTACCCGCGACAGGACGGAAAGACCCCATGGAGCTTTACTGCAGTTTGATATTGAGTATCTGTACCACATGTACAGGATAGGTAGGAGCCTATGACCTCGGGACGCCAGTTTCGAGTGAGGCGTTGTTGGGATACTACCCTTGTGTTATGGCTACTCTAACCCAGATAGGTTATCCCTATCGGAGACAGTGTCTGACGGGCAGTTTGACTGGGGCGGTCGCCTCCTAAAAGGTAACGGAGGCGCCCAAAGGTTCCCTCAGAATGGTTGGAAATCATTCGCAGAGTGTAAAGGTATAAGGGAGCTTGACTGCGAGAGCTACAACTCGAGCAGGGACGAAAGTCGGGCTTAGTGATCCGGTGGTTCCGCATGGAAGGGCCATCGCTCAACGGATAAAAGCTACCCTGGGGATAACAGGCTTATCTCCCCCAAGAGTTCACATCGACGGGGAGGTTTGGCACCTCGATGTCGGCTCGTCGCATCCTGGGGCTGTAGTCGGTCCCAAGGGTTGGGCTGTTCGCCCATTAAAGCGGCACGCGAGCTGGGTTCAGAACGTCGTGAGACAGTTCGGTCCCTATCCGTCGCGGGCGTAGGAAATTTGAGAGGATCTGCTCCTAGTACGAGAGGACCAGAGTGGACTTACCGCTGGTGTACCAGTTGTTCTGCCAAGAGCATCGCTGGGTAGCTATGTAGGGAAGGGATAAACGCTGAAAGCATCTAAGTGTGAAGCCCACCTCAAGATGAGATTTCCCATGATTTTATATCAGTAAGAGCCCTGAGAGATGATCAGGTTGATAGGTTAGAAGTGGAAGTGTGGTGACACATGTAGCGGACTAATACTAATAGCTCGAGGACTTATCCAAAGAAAGTAACTGAGACATATTGACAACGATTTGGTTTCTTGATACAGTATAGATATTCAATTTTGAGTTGAGAATACTCAGAGTTAAGTGACGATAGCCTAGGAGATACACCTGTTCCCATGCCGAACACAGAAGTTAAGCCCTAGTACGCCTGATGTAGTTGGGGGTTGCCCCCTGTTAGATATGGTAGTCGCTTAGCG
>NZ_KV794083.1:0-278 GCF_001808655.1 Streptococcus sp. HMSC078H03 | reverse complement strand
TGATGTACTCAACGATGCTGATTGGCTTGCTGATTCTGATACAGATACTGACTCAGATGCACTTGCTGATTCTGATACAGATGTTGAAGCTGATGTGCTTGCTGATTCTGATACAGATGCTGAATCGCTCAATGAAGCTGATGCTGACTCAGATGACGAAGTTGATTCTGATTCAGAGTTATTTGTAACGATTGAAATTGATTCTGAAATAGAAGCTGAAACAGAGATAGATTCAGAAGTTGAAGTACTCAACGATGCTGATTGACTTGCTGATACTG
>NZ_KV794082.1:0-13490 GCF_001808655.1 Streptococcus sp. HMSC078H03 | reverse complement strand
GGGGCATATCATTCTCACGGGTGGTTTTGACTTTATCATTTTAGCTAACCATTTATCACTAAAAACTATTGATGAAAAAGAAATGAAATTTAGTTATTTTTTCTTTTTTATTGGAAAAAATGGCGATAAGATGGTAAACTAAAGAGGATATTATATAAAAAAAGGTATCGAAAATTAGAATGTTAAAACATAAAAACGTCCTGGTATTTTTAGGACAAACCTTGCTTTATTTCGCCATTTTTATGGCCCTAATTTATCTCTACAATTACCTAGGACAAGGTCAAGGTAATTTTATCTATAACGAATTTTAGGAAGAATAATGACGAATACAAAAATTAAAGATATGATTGAAACGATTGAGCAGTTTGCTCAATCACAACCTGACTTTCCTGTTTACAATATTTTAGGGGAAGTTCACACTTACGGTGACTTAAAAGCTGACTCGGATAGCTTGGCAGCTAAGATTGATAGTCTTGATATTCCAGAAAAATCACCTGTTGTGGTTTATGGCGGGCAAGAGTATGAAATGTTGGCAACTTTTGTCGCTTTGACTAAATCTGGTCACGCTTATATTCCAATTGATAGTCACTCAGCTCTTGAGCGCGTGACGGCTATCGTTGAAGTAGCAGAGCCTAGTCTGATTATTGCTATCAATGACTTCCCACTTGAGGATGTCCAAGCTCCAATCTTAACATTGGACCAAGTGACAACAGCTTTTGAAAGCAAGACTAGCTACGAAGTGACTCATCCTGTTAAGGGAGATGATACTTATTACATCATCTTTACCTCAGGAACTACAGGTAAGCCTAAAGGGGTCCAAATTTCACACAATAATCTCCTTAGTTTCACTAACTGGATGATTACGGACAAGGAATTTGCAACTCCAAAACGTCCTCAAATGCTGGCTCAACCGCCCTATTCATTTGACTTGTCAGTAATGTACTGGGCACCTACACTGGCACTTGGAGGAACACTCTATGCGCTTCCTTCAGCCATTACACAGGACTTCAAGAAGCTCTTTGAAACGATCTTCTCACTTCCAATTGCTATTTGGACATCAACACCATCTTTTGCAGATATGGCAATGTTGTCTGAAGACTTCAATGCAGAGAAGATGCCAGAAATTACGCATTTCTATTTTGACGGAGAAGAGTTGACTGTCAAGACTGCTCAAAAGCTTCGCCAACGTTTCCCAGAAGCACGTATTATTAATGCTTACGGACCAACTGAAGCAACTGTAGCCTTATCAGCAGTAGCAGTAACTGATGAGATGCTGGCTAACCTTAAGCGTTTGCCAATTGGTTATACCAAGGAAGATTCACCGACTTATATTATCGATGAGGATGGCAATATCCTTCCAAATGGTCAACAAGGTGAAATCATCGTATCAGGACCAGCAGTTTCAAAAGGATATATGAACAATCCTGAAAAGACTGCGGAAGCCTTCTTCGAGTTTAATGGCCTACCTGCTTACCATACTGGTGATGTAGGAACGATGACTGATGAAGGTCTCCTTCTTTACGGTGGTCGTATGGACTTCCAGATTAAATTTAATGGTTTCCGTATTGAGCTAGAGGATGTTTCACAAAACCTTAATAAGTCTAAGTATATTGATTCAGCAGTAGCTGTGCCACGTTACAATAAAGACCATAAGGTTCAGAATCTCTTGGCTTATGTGATTCTTAAGGATGGTGTTCGTGAGCAGTTTGAACGTGAAATTGATATCACCAAGGCGATTAAGGCTGACTTAGAAGATATCATGATGTCTTACATGATGCCTACTAAGTTCCTCTATCGTGAGAGCTTGCCTTTAACACCAAATGGGAAAATTGATATCAAGGGTCTTATCAGTGAGGTTAACAACCGATGATTGACTTCTTGAAACAGCTCCCCCATTTAGAAGCCTACGGTAACCCCTTCTATTTTATCTATCTTGGATTAGCTCTATTGCCAATCTTTGTGGGTCTCTTCTTTAAAAAGCGTTTTGCGATTTATGAGTGTTTGGTAAGTCTAGCCTTTATTGTTCTCGCTCTGACAGGAACACATGCTAGCCAATTACTAGCCTTACTCTTCTATATCGTTTGGCAAATCATCTGGGTTTATTCCTACAAATATTACCGCAGTAACAAGGACAATAAATGGGTTTTCTATTTACACTCATTTCTTGTAGTCCTTCCTTTGATTTTTGTTAAGGTAGAGCCTGCGATAAATGGTACTCAGTCGCTCTTAAACTTTCTTGGTATTTCTTACTTGACCTTCCGATCAGTTGGTATGATTATCGAGATGCGGGATGGTGTCTTAAAAGAGTTTACACTTGGAGAATTCCTCCGATTCATGCTCTTTATGCCAACCTTTACGAGTGGTCCTATTGATCGCTTCAAACGCTTTAACGAAGATTACAAAGCGATTCCTGAGCGAGACGAGTTGATGAATATGTTGGAGCAAGCTGTAAAATATATCATGCTTGGTTTCCTCTATAAGTTTGTTTTGGCTCAGATTTTCGGAAGTATGCTCTTGCCTTCACTGAAAGCACAAGCTTTGGCTCAAGGTGGTATCTTTAATTTACCAACACTTGGTGTCATGTATGTTTTCGGTCTTGATCTCTTCTTTGACTTTGCGGGTTACTCGATGTTTGCCTTGGCAGCATCAAACCTCATGGGGATTAAGAGCCCAATCAACTTTGACAAACCTTTCATCTCACGAGACTTGAAAGAATTTTGGAATCGTTGGCATATGAGCTTGTCTTTCTGGTTCCGTGACTTTGTCTTTATGCGTTTGGTTATGGTTTTGATGCGAAACAAGGTTTTCAAAAACCGAAACACGACATCAAATGTGGCCTATGTCATTAATATGATGGTTATGGGATTCTGGCATGGAGTTACCTGGTATTACATTGCTTATGGTATTTTCCATGGTATTGGTCTAGGAATTAATGATGCCTGGTTACGTAAGAAGAAGACCATTAATAAAGAACGTAAGAAAGCTGGTCTTGAGCCACTTCCTGAAAATAAATGGACGAAGGCTTTGGGAATCTTTATTACATTTAACACTGTTATGTTGTCATTCTTGATTTTCTCTGGATTCTTGAATGACCTCTGGTTCACTAAAAAATAAGTAAAGGAATTATAAAAATGGATGTAAAATCAGAAGTTATTGAAATTATTGATGAACTCTTCATGGAAGATGTTTCAGACATGATGGATGAAGACCTTTTCGATGCTGGTGTTCTCGACTCTATGGGAACAGTTGAGCTTATCGTTGAATTGGAATCACGTTTCGATATTCGTGTGCCAGTTTCAGAATTTGGTCGTGATGACTGGAACACAGCTAATAAGATTGTTGAAGGGGTAACGGAGCTTCGCAATGCTTAAGCGTTTATGGCAAATTTTTGGCCCTATAATCTGTGCCTTAGTCTTGGTAGTAGTAGTTATTTTTTCCTACCCTCAAGGCAGAAAACATAATTATGAGGTTGAAAAACGTAACGCAGTAACCTTGACAACTGAGAACTTTAAGAGCCGTATTAATAAGACGACAGCTCTTTCTGATAAGAATCATCGATTTGTCCCTTTCTTTGGGTCTAGTGAATGGTTGCGTTTTGATGCCCTTCATCCAGCTGTTTTAGCTGAAAAATACGACCGTAACTATCGCCCATATTTTATTGGACAACGTGGGGCTGCCTCTCTAAACCAATATTTGGGAATGCAACAAATGCTTCCTGAATTGAAAAATGGGACAGCAGTCTACGTCTTGTCACCACAGTGGTTTACTAAAAAAGGTTACAATTCTGCGGCTTTCCAGCAGTTCTACAATAACGACCAACTTAGTAGTTTCTTAAGTCAAAATCAGACGGATGCAAATTCTCAATATGCTGCTCAGCGTATCTTAGAGATGAAACCTGAGGTTACTATGAAATCTCAACTTTCTAAAGTGGCTAATGGACAAGATTTAAATTCTCTTGATAAGACTTATATTCAATTTATGGCAGAGCTTAATAAGCGAGAAGATGCCTTGTTCAGTCCTTTTGCAGCATCAAATAATGCAAATTACGACAAGAAGGTTCTTCCTTATCTTAAAGAGTTGCCAGACAAGTTCTCTTACGAGGCACTTGACCAGGTTGCCGTAAGAGATGCAGAAGCTCATACCAAGTCAAACGACTTTGGTATCGATGACCGTTTCTATAAGAAACGTTTGGCTAAAAAGATTGGTAAACTTAAAGGTTTCCAAAAGAATCTTTCGTATGAAGTTTCACAAGAATACGGTGACCTACAGTTAGTCTTAAATCAATTTGCGAAGTCAAATACTAACGTTATCTTTGTCATCCCACCTGTTAATAGCAAGTGGATGGCTTATACGGGACTAAGTCAAGAAATGTATGACGCTACGGTTTCTAAAATCCGTTATCAATTGGAAAGTCAAGGCTTCACCAATATTGCTGACTTCTCAAAAGATGGAGATCAACCTTACTTCATGCAAGATACCATTCATATGGGATGGAAAGGTTGGGTAGCCTTTGACAAGGCTGTTGATCCATTTGTAAGTAATCCAACACCTGCACCTAGCTATAACTTGAACGACCGCTTTTATAGTAAGGATTGGGCAGGTTATACAGGGGCTCCTAGTCAGTTTAAGTAGTATTACTTAATAAATCAATCAAAAAGGCTTGTTAAAGCCTTTTTATGTTATGATCTTTCCACGGTATTACCTTCGGAAATTATTAAAAAGGATTGGGATAACTCTCAATCCTTTTTATCCTTTTAAGTTTTATAATACGTTATACAGATAGTTATTTGTTTTTAGTTAGAGCTTTTCGAATTAAATCTGCAGGGATGATCAAAACCGCGATAAGAAGTGCAACGATATAGTGTTGAACGTCCATTGGAACGGTACTAAATACTTTACCACCGAATTGAATGATCAATGTTTGAACGACAGCAATAGAAATCATTACAATTGAGAATTTCTTGTTTTCGCCGATATGTTCAAAAACATTGAATCCATTACTACGTGTATTAAGTGAGTTGAAAATGACAGCATAGATAAATACTGTAAAGGTGAATGTTGTTACCATTTCAAAGTTGCCAGTTCCATTTGTGATAAAGTCTTGGATACCACCAACATTTTTAAGAATTGCTAAACATACGACAGTAATGAAGATGCTAGCTACACCGATAGCAGATTTCATATAGCCAGTAAGAATATTTGCCTTCTTAGCAACTGGTTTTTCATTCATGTAACGATCTAGCGTAGGTTCTTCACCAAAGGCAAGGGCAGCAAGTGTGTCCATGATAAGGTTAATCCAGAGAATTTGGATAATTGTAAATGGTTCTTTGAGGCCCAAGAGTGGTGAGAGAAGTGACATAGCAATTGTAGTCACGTTTACGGTTAACTGGAAGATAATGAATTTACTTACTGACTTACTCATAGTACGTCCATAGAGGACGGCTTTCTCAATCGAAGTCAATGAGTTATTCAAGATAACGATATCTGAGGCTTCACGTGCGACTTCAGTACCATCACCCATTGAGAATCCGACATCAGCCGATTTAAGGGCAGGTGAGTCATTGACCCCATCACCTGTCATACCAGCGACCATATCGAGGTCTTGAGCTGCCTCAATAAGACGTTTTTTATCCATTGGAAGGGCACGACTGACCACTTTTAAGTGAGGCAATTGTTGTTTAAGTTCTTGATCTGAAAGGGCAGAGAGTTCATCGTGAGTAAGGACAAGGTCATTTTGACCAGTAACGATACCGGCTTCTTTAGCGATAGCAACAGCGGTTTCTTTACGGTCACCAGTTACCATAACTACTTGAACACCTGCACGGTTCATTGTTTCAACAGTTTGTTTAATTGAAGAACGAACGTTATCACGGATACATACGATACCAATCAAGACTTTATCATTTCCATCTGTATTTAGGATAGCAAGCAAACGCATTAAACGGTTAGCTTGTTCCAATGATAATTCTTGGAAACGAGCTTTAATATCATCTGTAAAGTTTTGTTTATTACCATCTTTATCAAGATAGTAGTAGCAGTCATTTAGGATGAATTCTGGAGCACCCTTGATGTAAGTTTTTCCGTCCTTAGTCGTTACACTTGCGAATTTTGTTGCTGAGTTGAATTGTTGCTTCTCAGTAATTGTATTTGTATCAAAATCAAGTTGAGAACGACCAATAAGGAAATCAAGAAGTGCACGGTCAGTGGCGTTACTACCAACAGCACTGCCATCAGCTACCATGGCGTCGTTATTAAGACCGATACCATTAATCATTTCAGCTTTAAGGCTATCTGACATAGTGTCAAAATCAGGAGCCTCAGTTTCACCAGTAGCTGCATAAAGTGTTCCATCAGCAAGGAAGAAGTCAACTACAGATAGTTTACCTTCAGTGATAGTACCAGTCTTATCACTGAAGAGGATATTCATGTATCCGGCTGTTTCAATGGTATCAGGATGGCGAACCAGGATATTTTGAGCTAAAAGTCGTCCTGAGTTCATTGAAGAAACGAGTGCCAACATCATCGGAAGACCTTCTGGAACGGCCATGATGATGATTGTAACCGCAAAGAGAATCGTTTCAATGATAAGAAGGAAGATTGAACCACCATTGAGGTTATTAGCCTTATTGAGGGCAATAAAGCCTAAAACAAGGTTGATTACTGAATATGCAGCACCTGCACTATAACCGAGGACACCGATGTTTCCAGCAAGCTTGTTGAGTTTTTCTTTGGATGGTGAATCTTTACTATCTTCTTGAAGAGAAGTATTGATGCTTCCTAGAACAGTATTATCACCAATTTGTGTAGCTTCCATAACGGCTTCACCTGAAGTAACAACTGTACCACGGAAGACTTTGAGCTCTGTAAAGAGGTCGGAAGAGTCTGGTTCTGCTTGATCACCAAGAGGAAGTTTCTTAGCATCTTCACTTTCACCATTAAGGACAGCTTGGTTTACTTTTAACTCACCTTCCAGTATGATACCGTCAACTGGAATCTTGTCCCCTGATTGAAGGAGAATTTGATCACCTTTTACAATATCATCAACAAGAACTTCTTTAAGTTTACCATCACGATAAACCTTAGCATTAGTTTTTGAAGCCTCTTCTTGAAGAGTGTTGAATTTTTGCTCATTTCGGTATTGTGAGACTGCTGAGAATCCTGTAGACATCAAAATGGCGAAAATTAGTGAGATAGCCTCATACCAGTTGGCTTCACCAATAGCAGGGAAAATCATTCCAACAAAGTTGAAGATGATTTTTAATCCTAAGGCAGCCAAGAGGATAAGAATCCATTGATCTTGGAAGGCTTCGATAAAGATTGAGAGGAGCGAGTTAGCCTCTTTACTAGAGAGCCTATTATCGCCATGGGCGTTTTTACTTGCTTGAACTTCAGCAGAAGTCAAGCCTTTAAATTTTTTCATTTAAGGTTTGTATCCTTTCTAAATTATTACTGAATTTTAAGGCTAGTAAATTATAAGCCAAAAAGCTTATCATTACAGTCACGATAACTGAATAACTATCAGTAAGTATTATACTTTATTTTACTATTAAATTGTTGATTTTTTACCAATAGAATATTGAAGTTTCTTTTGTCTTTAGCAAGAGTAGGGGAGAACAAAAAACTTGTATTTTTTCGTTAAATATAATTATATCCTTCCACCTTCAATTCATACAAGCCTCTCACCGCATTGCATCCGTAGATGGCCTGAGCCTGTTCCATATCTTTTACGGTCAAGACTTTTTCTTTAAGCTTATTATCAGCAATTAGGCTTTGTCTGTAGATGCCATTTAAGAGGCCGAGGTGAACGGGTGGTGTGTAGAGTTGGTCCTCGATTTTAAGCACAATGTTACCGATAGAGGTTTCTAGGAGTTGCCCCTCATGATTATAATAGATTTGTTCGTGAGGTTCGATACTAAGGTGAGGACGGTAACTTGTTTTGAAGAAGGTATAGGGGCTATCCAACGTATGCCTTTGCTCAACTAACCTTGCTTGGCAGAAGTCATTGGATAAGTTTGTTAATTGGGTATGTTCAAACTTCAGTTCACCATCTTTTGCAAGTGACATTTTAAGACGGTAATCTTTGTCAAAGTCTAGTGATTGGCACAGAGCTTCGACTTGATAGTGAGCTTTTTCTGCATTGAAAGGATAGTCAAAGTAGCGACTACTCTCTTGCAAGCGTTTCATATGCTCCTCAAGAAATAGCAGTTTTCCTTGGTGGACACGAGCAGTTGAAATGAGATCGAATTTGGGGTTCTGACGGTATAGAACAGCAGCTTTTTGCTTTGTTTCTTCATATTCAGCTTCCCAGTTGCTGTCCCAGGTAATACCTCCTCCGACACCATAGATAGCCTTGGTTCCTTCCATTTGTAGTGTCCGAATGGCCACGTTAAAAATACTAGGTCCCTGTGGCACCAAGATACCAATAGCTCCACAATAAACACCTCGAGGCTGTTTTTCAACCTTCTTAATAATCTCCATGGTTGCTATTTTTGGGGCACCTGTAATCGATCCGCATGGAAAAAGGGCTTGGAAGACATCATTTAAACGACTATTTGGTAGGAGTTGCGTCTCAATAGTTGAAGTCATTTGCCAAACCGTAGAGTATTGTTCAACTTGGCAAAGGCTCTTGACATCTTCACTTCCTATTTTTGAAATACGATTCATGTCATTTCTAAGTAGATCGACAATCATCATATTTTCAGAGCGATTTTTCTGATCCTGAGCTAGCCAATGGGCTTGTTTGAGGTCAGTTTCAGTTGTTAAACCACGATTGGTGGTACCTTTCATTGGACGAGTGGTCAGCCTATCACCATCTTTTTTAAAGAAGAGTTCTGGACTTATGGAAATGATAGAAACATCATCGTGCTGAATAAAGGCATTGTAATGTGCATTTTGCTCAACAACCAATCGGTTATAGATGGCAAAGGGATCAGCTGTCAGCTTCTGTTGGAGTTGAACAGTATAATTGACCTGATAAGTATCACCTTGTCGAATATGGTGGTGTATTTGCTCAATAGCAGCCTTGTATTCCTCTGCAGAAGTTAGCTCTAGCCAAGATTTTGGTAAGGTAATTGGCTCATAAGCAAGTGGAATAGGCTCTGTTTGAACAGTTTCATGAATAGTGAAGTAGAGGAGATACTCTGACATTAATGGACCATCAATAACCTGAAATTTTGTCTCGAAGGCAGGGGCAGCTTCATAGGAAACATAACCTACTGCATAATAGCCCTTATTTTGATAGGCTTCGACTTCAGCTAAGAGATGCTTAACTTCCTTAATGTTCTTTGTTTTTAGTTCTTTAATGGCGTCTGTAAAAATTTGTCTGACACCAAGTTCTTTAAAATCAATAACAGTTTTCTTATGCATACTTAGAGTATAACATAAGAAGTTTCCCTCTGGTTCTTTTTCATGTTTTAATTCTCTTTCTCAAAATTCTAACCAAAAATGAACTTTTCAGATAGTTTTACATATGTTATAATGATAGGGACTAAAAGAAGATTTTAGAGGGAAATATGACTGAAAAAAATAACTTTGAGAAAGGCAACAGCAGTCTTTCAAACCATAAAATGAAAAAAGGCACTTCTAAGAATTCATGGAAGCATCAAATGTATGAGCTAGAAATTGCCATTGCTAAAGAGTCAAGTAACAAAAAAAGAAATGAACTCATTAAAATCCATAATGGCTATATGAGTGAGTATGATAGCTTAAAGAAACAAATCATCTGGTTAGCCGTATTAGGAATTTGTTTCTTATTAGTATTGGTAGTTTTTGGTTATTTTATCTGGAATAGTTACAATAGTGAGAATATGTCTTATACGTCATCTTGGCTTCAAGAGAAAGTACTGAGCACTTATAGAGCTTAGTGTCCTAATCCTAGTAAATAATAGAGTCTCTAGACAAAAGTCTAGGGCTTTTTTGTTATAAAAAAGGATTTATCTGGTTGATATATAGTTATTAGCTATAACAATATCTAAACAAAAGGAGATAACGGTAGCTAGAAACCCTTTATTTTATAGGTTATAGTCAAAAACTATATATAGAGAAAACTAATAGCAATTATACAGCCACCCGTTTCTTTGGTAAGATAAGTTCAACAACAAAGAGGAGGACACAAGATGTCAACTACTATCATTGGTTTCCCACGTTTGGGTGAATTCCGCGAATTAAAATTTACAACAGAAAAATACTTTAGAAATGAAATTACTGCAGATGAACTTTTAACAGCAGCCAAAGACTTGCGTGCAAAACACTGGAATATTGTTAAAGAGAAGGGTATCAGTGAAATTCCTTCAAATGATTTCTCACATTACGATAACTTCCTTGATGCAGCTTTCCTTTTCAACGTCGTACCTGAATCTGTTCAAAACTTGGATTTGACAGATCTTGAACGTTACTTTGCTTTGGCGCGTGGTTACCAAGGTGAAAAAGGGGATGTACGTGCCCTTCCTATGAAAAAATGGTTTAACACTAACTACCATTACATCGTTCCTAAATTTGAAAAAACAACAGAAGTTAAACTTGCTGGTCACAAGATTTTTGATGAGTACCAAGAAGCTAAAGAATTGGGCCTTAACACACGTCCAGTTGTCGTTGGACCATTTACTTTCCTTCAATTATCTGACTTTGAAGATGGTGTGAAAGCAGAAGACTTTGTAGATAGCTTTGTGGCAGCTTACCAAGAAGTCTTTGCTAAATTGGCAGAACTTGGTGCTACACGTATTCAACTCGATGAGCCAGCCCTTGTTAAAGATTTGTCAGCTGAAGAAAAAGCTCTCTTCTTGAACCTCTACAACAAACTTTTGGCTGATAAAAAAGGTCTTGAAGTCTTGATCCAAACTTACTTTGGTGACGTTCGTGATGTCTACAATGACCTTGTGAACTTGCCAGTTGATGGTATTGGTCTTGACCTTGTTGAAGGTAAGAAAACACTTGAATTGGTTAAAGGTGGTTTCCCAGCTGATAAGACTCTCTATGCCGGTATCGTCAATGGTAAAAACATCTGGCGTAATAACTACGAGAAGAGTCTTGCAATTCTTGAACAAGTGCCAGCTGAAAATGTTGTTTTGACAACATCTTGCTCACTTCTTCATGTACCATTTACAACTGCTAACGAAGAATTTGAACCAGCTATCTTGAACCACTTTGCTTTTGCGGTTGAAAAATTGGACGAATTGCGTGATTTGGATGCTATCCGCAATGGTCAAGGTGCAGAAGCCCTTGCTGCCAACAAAGAACTCTTTGCGACTGAGCGTGTTGGTGAAAATGCTGAACTTCGTGCCCGTATTGCAGGCTTGACTGAAGCTGATTACACTCGTTTGCCAGCATTTGCAGAACGTGAAGCGATTCAAAAAGATGCTTTCAAACTTCCATTGCTTCCAACAACAACTATCGGTTCATTCCCTCAAACTAAGGAAGTTCGTGCGAAACGTTTGGCTTTCCGTAAGAATGAATTGTCACAAGAAGAATACGATGCTTTCCTTGCTGAAATCACTGATGAATGGATTAAATGGCAAGAAGAAGTTGGATTTGACGTACTTGTACACGGTGAATTCGAACGTAACGACATGGTTGAATACTTCGGTCAAAACTTGTCAGGTTACCTCTTCTCTAAAAACGGTTGGGTGCAATCATATGGTATGCGTGGGGTTAAACCACCAATCATTTGGGGTGATGTGACTCGTCTTAACCCAATCACTGTGAAATGGTCTAGCTACGCACAAAGCCGTACTGACAAACCTGTTAAAGGTATGTTGACTGGACCTGTTACTATCCTTAACTGGTCATTCCCACGTGAGGACATCTCTATCAAGGATTCAACTCTTCAAATTGCTCTTGCAATCAAAGATGAAGTACTTGACCTTGAAGCTGCAGGCGTGAAAATTATCCAAATTGACGAAGCTGCTCTTCGCGAAAAATTGCCGCTCCGTCGTAGTGACTGGTATGAAGACTACCTCGACTGGGCAATTCCAGCCTTCCGTTTGGTACACTCAACTGTAGCACCAGACACACAAATCCACACTCACATGTGTTACTCAGAATTTACAGATATCATCCCAGCTATCGATAACTTAGATGCTGACGTTATCTCATTTGAAGCTAGCCGTTCAAATCTTGAAATCTTGGATGAACTTAAAGCTCAAAACTTCCAAACAGAAGTTGGACCTGGGGTTTACGATATCCACTCACCACGTGTCCCACAAGACGGTGAAATTGACCACACTATCGAAGCAATCTTGGCAAAAGTACCAAGCGGTAAAGTATGGATCAACCCTGACTGTGGTTTGAAGACTCGCGGAATCAAAGAAACTAAAGAAAGCTTGATTAAGCTTGTAGAAGCTGCAAAAGCAGCTCGCGAAAACTTGTAAGAGGAAGTTATCATATGTTGAAGACCTTCTTCCTTAAGTGTAGAAGGTTTTCAATAGCGAATAATGTTCTAAAGATTTTTGCAAGCAGGCTATGATTAACAATTGTTTAACTGTACTCATGAAGTCAGTAGGCACTTAAAACAGCTTTCGTCTTAACAAAAATCTAAAAAGAAGAAGGTATAAAATATGACAAGCCAAACACCATCACTCTCTTTTGAAGTCTTTCCACCTAACCCAGCAGTAGGTAACGAAAAAATCCTACGTGCCCTTGAGGATATGCAAGGATTGGCTCCACACTTTATCAGTGTTACAGCTAGTAATAACAAATATAATATCAAAGAGACGACGGTTCCTTTGGCGGATCATATTCAAAATGACCTAGCTATCCCAACGATTGCCCACCTTCCAGCTATCTATTTGAGTAAAGAAAAGGTTGCTGATACCTTACGTGACTTGGATGCCGTTGGAGTACACCGTATCTTAGCCCTACGTGGCGATATCATTCCTGGTGTGGAACCTCTTAAAGACTTTAAATATGCCACTGATTTGATTGAATTTATCAAGGAAGAAGCTCCTCAATTTGATATCATCGGTGCCTGCTATCCTGAAGGGCATCCAGATTCGCCAAATCAAATCTCTGATATCCAAAACCTTAAGAAAAAGGTTGATGCAGGTTGTTCTGGTCTTTTAACCCAACTCTTCTTTGACAATGAACGTTTCTATGATTTTCAAGATAAATGTACCTTGGCTGGAATTGATGTACCAATTCATGCAGGAATTATGCCTATCTTGAATCGTAACCAAGCTCTACGTTTGCTTAAGACTTGTGAGAATATTCATTTGCCACGTAAGTTCCGTGCCATTTTGGATAAGTATGAGCATGATCCTGAGTCACTTAGAGCGGCTGGTCTTGCTTATGCGATTGACCAGATTGTCGACCTTGTTACTCAAGATGTTGCAGGCGTTCACCTCTACACCATGAATAATGCAGAAACTGCTCGTCATATTCACGAAGCGACTCATTCCTTATTTAAGCATCATTCACAAGTTAGTGCTCTATAATTGAATCATAAAATTACCACCTATAGTTTAATGATATGCCCCCTGTCAAGTAGACAGGTTAAA
>NZ_KV794081.1:0-268 GCF_001808655.1 Streptococcus sp. HMSC078H03 | reverse complement strand
CTGTTGTTGGGATGTCGAACTTGTAGTAACGTCCAAAGGCGAATTTAGTTGTGTCGATAACTTGAGTGTTTTCTGCGTCGCCTAGTGACTTAGTGAAGCCATCTTTAAGGGTTGCAGTGATCACACCGTTGTTCACAGTGATATCGAATTTATCAGTTACTTCTGCACCAGTTACTGAATCGTAGGCTTTAATCTTAGTAGCGTCAAGATCCAACTTAGTTTCATCGTAGTCATCTGAGATTCCTACTGATTGGATGTTGTCCTTGTT
>NZ_KV794080.1:0-248 GCF_001808655.1 Streptococcus sp. HMSC078H03 | reverse complement strand
TATTTCTCTGGTTGGAACTTAGGTTCTTCTGGAGGAGTTACACGGTTGTTAAATTCTTTATCCGCAATGTCGCCTACAGTCGCGATAAGAACTTTAGCTGTTCCATCGTGTTTAACTGTAACTGTTACATTCGCTTTCATTGTGTCGTATGTAACGGTTGCGTCTGAGCCTTTAACTTCTTCTACTGTGTAGTTGTGTACGCCTTCTTGACCCTTCTTGAACTCAAGTTTAGAGAACTTAACGTTACC
>NZ_KV794079.1:3188-18536 GCF_001808655.1 Streptococcus sp. HMSC078H03 | reverse complement strand
TTTCGGAACCACTAGCACAGCTAGTGGTTTTCGTAAGACAACAACTCCCCTCGTACTTAACGAAGGGAGTTGTTTGACTAATAATTCCAGTTTACCAAGAGATAAATTAAGCTCGAGCCAAACATATCTGCTAAGGCATGAACGAGGAAAAATGGAAGCAAGTTTTTAACCTTGTACTTATAAAGGAAATAATAGAGGAGACCAAAGGCCACACCGATAACCAGAGCCCATAGCATGCCCTGATAGGTATGGAAAGACACACGAACAATGGTTGAAAAGAGCAAGACCAACCACTTATACTTGTCCTTAACCGAGGTCAAGAGTCCTAGGAAGAAAAATTCCTCGTAGAAACCGTTAAGCAATCCATAAGCAATTGCCATAGGCGATAAGGCCATGAACTTGTTAATCACAGCCATAGGGCTAATAAAGGCTAGAACCTGAGGGCTAAAATAATTATATTGTCCTGACAAAGTACTTACCATATCAGCAAATAAGCCCATGATAGCGAAAATAAAGGGTACCTAAAAGAGAACAGACCACTTTAGACGGATTGGCAATTGTTTAAAGTCAAAATGACGTATCCACAGATAAATAATCGCTAAGGCTAGAAGAATAATCTGCAAGGTAAAATTGCTTGAGTAAGCTGCTCCTTCACTGGCTGTATTTGTTGACGTCTCACTGATTGCGGTAGAAAGGCTTGGAGACAAACTCGCCAAATACATTTGTGTCGAACGAACAATAAACTGACCAAACATAATCAGCGTAACAATACCAATATCAAACCATCTCAGTTCCTTGAGCGGCTGGTCAGGATGAATTTTCTTAAGTAAAGACATGGTCCTTCCCTTCTTTCTAGTATCTTCATCGAAGACTGGTTAATTCTTTAAGGTTATTATAAGTCATAAACCTTAAAGTAACACTAAAATTTGCAGTAAGATTAGTATTTCATTTAAGGAAAGAAAAAGCAAGGGAAACTATGTTTCCTTTGCTTCAAACACCTTATTAATCATTCTTTTTGACAACACTAACTAAGACAAGGAGTTGGAAAATGGCTAGAGCAAATAAGACCATAAAGCCATTTCGACTACCTTGAGCCGTTGCTTGCGCAAAGTCAATCTTGTGATTAGCTTGACTCATAGCAACAATTAGAGATGCTAGTGTTGTTCCCACTGCTCCTGCAAATTGTTGGAGCGTGTTAAAGATGGCATTAGCATCGGCTCGTTGATCAAGCGACAGTTGTTTCTGTCCATTAGTCATGACATTACCAAAGGCAACCCCAAGTCCCGTCATGAAAATCATGTAGAAGGCGAGAATCAAAGTATTTGAAAGGGAGTGGCCAAACAAGCTAAATAGCAACTGAGCAAGAACGATAAGGCTTGCTCCAATCAGAATTGGTTTACGAGCTCCCATCTTATCTAAAATGATACCCGAAAACGGAGCAAATCCTGCACCAATGATAGCTCCCGGGAGGAGCATCAAGGCTGCAAGAGTGGTATTAGAGTGGTTAACCAACTGCACATAGTTTGGCAAGAGGAAACTCATCGCAAGGGAACCCAATTGGAAAGAAAAGAAAGCGATAATATGACCTGTCAGTTTACGATTTTTCAAAATAGAGAGGTTGATGATGGGATTTTCTAATGTTGTAGAACGCCAAATCAAAATGACAAGACCTAAGATCCCAATCAAAAGCCAACCTAAGACTGAGAAGCTGAAGAAGGCATGTTCAGCAACCCCATGAAGACCTAAAATCAGGCCCAAGAAAAGAAAGATGGTAGCCAGTAGACTGAGGATATCTAAAGATTCACGTTTAACCTCACTCTTTTGCTCAATCGAGCGAAGCCCTGCAATCAGTGAAGCCAAGAGAATAGGAAACTGAATGAGGAAGATAGAACGCCAACCAAAATGTGCCGTCAAAAGTCCACCAACAGTCGGACCAATCGCTGGAGCGACAGCTGTAATCAGTGTCCCAACTCCCATCATGAGACCAATCTTACGACTTGGCACCTGCTCCAAAATGATGTTAAACATAAGAGGTAGGGCAAAACCAACACCCATTCCTTGAACCAATCGTCCCAAAACAACAAAGCTAAAACTAGGCGCTATAAAGTCGATGAGAACACCTAAGATAGACAAAAGGTTTGCGACCAGAAAGATGGTTTTCATCTTAAACGAACGCTTGAGATAGGCAGATAAGGGCACCACGCAAGCAACGACTAATAGGTAGATGGTTGTAACCCACTGTACTGTTGACGTATTAACCGAAAATGCCTTCATCAATACAGGAAAGGTGATGTTCATAGCTGTTTCACCAGCCACTCCACAAAAAGAAAGGATTCCTGTCGCAAAGATGGCACACAGGATCTTGGTGGAGATTTTTTCGTCTGACATAAGTATTTGTTCCTCCTATATAAACTTAAATATTGCGGTAGTGTTGTAAGATTTTGAGAAAGACTTCTCTCTCTTCAGATGAAAATTGCTGGGCAAACTCTTCCTCTTCTTTTCGAAGATAGGATTGGCAGGCAGACGCGATTTTTACTGCCTTATCCGTTAAAACAACCGCTTTTTGCCTAGCGTCTTTCGATGAGGTATGTCGTTCGATAAGGCCTTTTTTCTCCATCCGCTGTAAGAGAACTGTCGTTGTCGAACGCTGAATCTCAAATTCGTGCTCAATGTCACGTTGAAATACCTCATGATTAGCATGATTGGTTATAAAATCGATAATGGCCATCTGATTTCCAGTCAAATCATACTGCCTAGCAAACTGATCAAAGTGGCGCATCATATTGTTATTGGCTTGCTTCAACAAGCGTCCAAAATGGTCCAAAACATGACTCCTTAACTACATTGTTAGCTAACTAGCGATTAACAGTATAGTAGAATTATTAACTCAAGTCAATAGATTCTTTCAAAAAATAGAAAAACTCAAGGACTTAAATCCTTGAGTTGCTTCATTTAGTCTTTCTTTACAGGAATTTCCTTAATAACACGCGCTGGATTCCCACCTAGAACCACGTTGTCTCCAAAGGACTTGGTCACAACAGCGCCTGCCCCTGCCACTACATTATTCCCCAAAGTAACGCCTGGAAGAATAGTCACGCCTCCACCAGCCCAGAAGTTATCACCGATAGTAATTGGAGCCCCATATTCAAGGCCTGAATTACGCTCGGTTGGATCAAGCGGATGTAAGGGCGTCAAAAACTGACAATTAGGGCCAATCATGGCATTGTCACCAATCCTGATAGGACAGACGTCTAACATAGTCAAGTTCCAGTTAGAATAAAAATTTTCACCCAGATGAATATTAACAACATAATCCGTAACAAACTGAGGATTCATGGCAAGATTTTCACCAGTCGAACCAAACCAAGATTTGACAATTTCAGCTCTCTTGAGACGGTCAGGTTCCGCATTAAAGGCCATTTGGTTTTCTCTCGATTTAGCTGCTAGGGCACGTAACTCAGGGTCGCTAGGTTTATAAAAGTCACCTGCAATCATCTTTTCATATTCAGTTGGCATGGCATACTCCTTTTTTGTTTCTTCTTCTATATTGTAGTATAGAAGTGATATTACCACAAGTGAGACTCCCATACAAAAGTATGTAAAGTCTTTATTCTACTTAATTATATATCGATGATCTCACCAACAGCTAAAACCCTATAACCTGCTGATTCAACTTCATTTTTAGTTGTCTTGTAATGACTATAATCATCAATATGAATGGGATAAATTCTTTTAGGTTGAAGGAGATCATTCATTCGGTTTAACATTTTTAAGTCCATGGTAAATGGTCCACCAAAAGAACCTGATTTTACAGCACCTAAATTAGCAAAAATAGCATCTATATTTTTAGGGACAATTTGGATTAAGTCTGGGTACAAAACAGTATCACCAGTAAAATAAATAACTTTAGTTTCCGACGAACTGGTGATTGTTAGTTGATAGCCATTTACCTTACCAACTATCTTTCGCATGATGTAATTACTGGCATGATAAGCCGGTAATGCTTTTATGGTGATACAATAGTCAGCGACTTGAAATGCTTGTTCTTCTCCCCATCTTAAAACACTATTATTTAAACATGGCACCCCATCTAAAATTTTCCTATTAGGAGAAATGACCGTCTTCTCTTTCAGATAATCTTTCCCTACATCATCCAAATGATCTTGATGCCCATGAGTAATTAGCCATACATCAACTTTGCTAAGAAGAGACTCATCCTTATAAACATCAGTTTGTTTCTCGGAGACAAATCCTTTAAACTGAACTGATGTTCCTTTAGGAGACAAGTCAGGATCAATTCCGATAAAAAATTGATTATCAATAGAGATGACGCCACATGCAACGCCACAATAAGTAAACGAAATAGACATAGTACCTCTTTTTATAACAAGCGACAAGTTGAAAAACTAGACATTAACAATTATGGAATGAGCATTTAAGTGCATAGCTCTTGTAACTAGATTATAGTTTTTATCATCAATTTAATCAATGTCTGTTTACGTTTTGACGCCTTCTTTTACGTTTATAATACTTAGTTTCCAAAGACCTCAGTTAGGTAATCCACAAAAAAATCCCAAGTGCACTAAGCAACTTGAGATTTTCTTTCTGTCTGGGCATGCCTGAGTCATTCAGGGCTTTATATTATTTGTCCTTTTGATCTTTGTGATCTTTTTTATTTTTCTTTTTACGTCCGTTGCGGCCAAGTCCTAGACCTGTTACCGATACGGTGAAGCCTGCGATATTGATGGTTTCTTCAATCTTACCTTTGCTTGCTTCTTCCTCATTTGAGAGATTAATTGGCATCTTGTGTTTAGAGCCTTTACCCTCAGCTTGACTTGAAACAGGTGCTTCAAAGTCATCGCCTGGTCCATAAGTAACTGGTCCATCATGAGCTTCGACTTGCTCTTCGACTTGGTCGAGAACTTCTAGGTCTTGGATTTCTTCAACAACGATATCGTCTGCCTTGTCTTCCTTAGGTTTACCATTAATATCGCCTGTTAATGGGATATAAACAACGGTTTCCTCAAGGTTACGTTGACCTACTGTCTTACCTTCAACCTTATCCTTATCAGCGCTATAGCCTTCTACTTCAGGAGTGATGACTGTTTCAAACTGACCTTTATTTGAAGTCCAGTAGCTTGAACCAAGCTCTTCACCTGTAACCTTGTCAATAGTCAAACTACGTGTCCATTGAGCAGTTTGGATGTTATTGGCAGGAAGTTCTGCTTGTCCATCGCTAGATGTGTAGAGAACTGTGAAGGTTACGTCTTTGATGTAGCTTTCGCGTTCTGGCCATTTGGCACCATCAGGATTTGCTGGGTTGATTGGTGTACCAGCTTCTTGGATGTTATCTGGACCTACTTGAACGGTACCATGACGAAGGGTAACCATGAAGTTTTGGTCAACATGTGAATCGCCATCAAAGATCACACCGTTTGTGAAGCCATCAGCAAGGAGGGTATAACCACGGTCGCTATAGTACTTGATACGTTCGATTGTTGAGTATTCAATCACTTCGCCTGATTTACCAAGCAAGTCGACCACTTCAAGTTTCTTACGAGTTGTACCATCAACATAAGTAACTGTAGCTTTCTGAGCATCCTTGAGGTAAGTAACCACTTCCATGATTTCAGGAGTTTCCACAGAAACCTCTGTCATTTCAGCGACTTCCATACGGTCTGGTGTAAATCCGACAACCTCTGGTGAAGGAACCGCTGAGAAGCCAGCTTGAGTACTTGACCATGCTTCATAATTGATAGCGCCTGTCACAAGGTTAACATTAGCCAAACGTTTGAAATCAAGAACTTCAACGTAGTCATCGCTAGCCAAACCACCTTCTTCGAAGACATACTGGATGGTACGTGTCACATCGGCACGGTTTTCAAGCATCTCTACGCTATTTGGCCAAACTGGGCTATTCACATCATTTGGATCTACGACTTCACCTGCAACTGGTGCTGGCATATCTGGGTCGATAAGAACCAAACGTTCACGAAGAACCACTTCGAAGACTTGGTCAAAGTCAGAGTCACCATTGTAAGTGTGGTCAAAGGCTTCTGCATAACCATCGTTGACAAGTTCATAACCTTGTTTGAGCAAGTTTGCGATTTGTTCATCAGTAGAGTAGTCAATCTTCTCACCTGAGCTTCCAACGACAACATCACGAGTCAATTCTGACTTATCAAGCTCATTCATGTAAAGGATAATAGCTTTTTGCTCATCCTTAGCATAAACCACGTTGGTATCTTGACCTGGGTGTTCTGGAGTAATAAAGGCCTTTTCAGAAATGTAACCAAGAACATCTGGAACGACTGTTTCCATAGCCATGGTTGGATCTTCAGGATCGTTGTTGTAGCTTGGAGTAGGTGCATTTTCAATAGGTGTACCATACTCATCTACTGGAATAATCTTACCAAGTTCTGTGTAAGTTACTGTATCTTCCACTTCTGGAAGGTCTGGGCGAACTTCAAGTCCACCAGCTTGACGTTTATCTGCATAGAAGCCTTCAACTACTGGAACTTCTACAACATCGTAAGTGAAGCTGTCTTGATCCCAAGTGCTTGTTTGTTCCACTTGGTTAAATTTACCGTGGAAGCTGAAGCTATCTTGAATGTTGATAACTGGATCTTTGTAGCCTGCACCTTGGAAGGTAACCGTTTGTTTCGTATCTTGTGTGATATCATCCAAGATTGGTTCGTAAACCAAGGTTTGGTCCAGGCTGAGGTCAATTGGCAATACCAATTCACTTTCAGCTTGGTAGCCAGCAACTTGTGGTGCTGGTGTTTCAATAACTTGCGTAGCATCTTGAGGATCATTAGCATAATGAATTGGTTCTGCATCCGCGATTGGATTACCAAAGGTATCAACAGGGATAATCTTACCGAGTTCTTTATAGACAACACTGTCTGTGGCTTCTGGTTTATCAGGTGTAACAATCTGCATACCAGCCACTGCCTTGTCCGCATAGTAACCTTCGATAACTGGGACATTAACCTTAGCAAAGGTATGGCTGTCTTGATCCCAAGTGTAAGTGTCTTCTGCTTGATTGTACTTACCAGTGAAGGTGAAGTCAGACTGGATATTAACAGACGGTGTTGCTTCGCCAGCTCCTTTGAAGAAGACAGTTTGCAAGGTTGGTTGCGTTACATCTTCAAGGATTGGAGCGTACTCAACAAGAATATCGTCTGTCAAGCTCTCAGGCATGACACTTTGTTGCATTGGACGATAACCCGGAATGTGAGGAACAAGTGTCTCACTAACCTTAGTTGGGTTATTGGCATCGTTGTTGAAGGTTGGCGTTGGAACGTTTGGAATCAAGCGTCCATTCGCATCAATAGGAATAATCTTACCAAGTGGAACGTAGGTAATGGTTTCTTCGATGTTATCTTCAGTAACCTCTCTACCTTTAACTTCTACTCGATCCGCAAAATAGCCTAAAACAACTGGAGCATAGATGTCATAATACTTGGTCTTGTTTGGTGACCATTCTGTCTCGTCAACAAGCTCACCTGTGACCTTGTCAAAGGTAAGGGTACGGACCCAATAAGCCTTTTGCACATCGGCATCTGGCAAATCCGCATTGCCATCTGTACTCTTGTAAAAGACTGTGAAGCTTACTTCTTTCTCGTAAGCATACTTAGATGGCCACTTAGGTCCATCTGGATTATTAGGATTGATTGGAGTATCTGGGACTTGTTCATGATCAGGCCCTACCTTGGCAACATCGTGTTGCAAGAGGACAAACCACTCTTGATCATCAATATCCTTATCATCAAAAATGGCATCTTTAGGGAATTCGTCCTGAATCAAGTCATACCCCATGTCCTTGAAAGTCTTGATACGTGTTGCTGTTCCGTATTCAATCGCTTCACCCAATTCCCCGGTCAACTGGTCACTAACCAAGTAAGCACCAGTAGTTTCATCAATATAAGTGATGCTGGCTTTCTTGAAAATTTTACGATACACAACCGGAGTATCCCCTCCTGGTTTGTTCGGTACTACACTTTTAATATCTGTCATATAATCTTGAACAGCTGGTGTTGCTGTCTCACCCGCCTTTCGTGGATCTTTTTTGTTATTGTTATACTGCTTAGTCAAAGCACCTGGAATATATTCCCCATCTTCTGTCACAGGGATAATGCGTCCCAATTTCCTATAGGTCACATGTTCCGTTACCGTTGGCACATAGGGTGTGACAACGTTAAAACCCGCTTCTTTTTGGTCAGCGAAATAGCCCTGGACAACTGGTACCGATATCTTAGGATAGGTATAACTGTCCTTGTCCCATTCGATTAAGCCAGTCTTCCTATCTCTAGTTCCTGTAAAGACATGGTTTTCCATGACTTCAGGGTCTGGAGTTTTAGAATCTGCTCCTTGAAAAATAATCTCTTGCTTTGATGGAATCCTCACGGTTTCTGATTGGGCATGATTATCAAAGAGGGCTTCGTCTGCTCTAGCAAAATCTAATGGAGAGGGGGCACTGTGGTCAGAGCGACTTTTTGGGTTAGTCAATAAATTAGAAAGATCTATAGTATCAACTAAGTCAGAGTCCGCTGACTTACGTGCATTATGCGCTTCGGCGGTTTTAGCCTTAGCCGCTGCCTCAGTCGCATTTTCCCTATAGGCTCTCAAAAATACTCCCCCTTTCTACTTTTTTATGAGAAATAAAATCCTTTACTTGCTAAGTTCTCATGGAAATCTTTTCTATTAAGATTTCATTTTCCCTCGGAGAAACTAACAAGTTCTTATCAAAGATTAAAATTTTTGATATCTCTTATATATACTATAATACGAGAATCGAATTTTTACAAGTAAGGTGTAAGAACTTTAATCATTTTAACCCCTAAGTGAAAAAATAGTGCTTTAATGTGCGATATCTATCAAGTAGTTTACGAAAGTGACATCAAAATGAGATTACACCGACAACTTAAATGATGAGTCTTTAATGGAGCTTTCTCTCCCTAAGGACACTCTCATAAGAAATAGACTATAAACTATCACAACTACTTCTCATCTTTGAATGGCTAGAGCCTTACTGTATTTGTTAAAGAAATGGCCTATTAGGAATGACACAGGCCAAGCCTGCGACTAGTCCTCGACTAGGGAATGCCAATAAATAACTGGTATTACTCCTAGTATAGATTGACTTTGACGCTTCGTCAATAGATTGGAACCATTTAATGAAAATCCCTAATTTTAAAGCTTTCTCGTATTAAATTGTGCATTAATAATAGTCATTGGGATTAGGCTATTTTGCTATCATTCTGGGCACCAAATAGTCATAGGTATTTCACAACTCAGCCAAGAAAAGGGTTAAATGACTATTCACAGTCCACATTTAAGTCTTTACGGAAACCCAGTTATGCCATAAAAACCGAGACTACTGTCTCGGTTCATACAGTTTGGAAACGATTAGATTTGTCCTCGGCCTTGAGCGTCAAAGTAAACCCACCATCCTGGACTCACTTCAACCCAACGGTTAACAGCCATCTCACCTGAATTTGGATCAAAGTAACGAACAACACCGTTCACGCGAACCAGATGACCTTTGATTTGTTTACCATTTTTATCAAAGAGGAGATTTTGACCATTGATATTAACCATGCCTTTGACAGCATTACCATTACCATCGAAGTAATACCAGCTACCATCAATTTCGTGGAATTGATTGCGGTAAAGCTCACCTGAGTTTACATCATAGTAACGAAGGTTACCATCTACGTTTGCCAAAGCACCTTTGACCTGACGACCATTTTGATCAAAGTAGAGGTTTTGACCATTGATGTTTTGTGAACCTTTTACGGCTGCTCCATCATTATTGAAGTAAGCCCAAACACCTGGTTCAATTTCAGCAAAACGGTTGCGAGCCATTTCGCCTGAGTTTGCATCATAGTAACGGATTGTTCCATTCTCGTTAACAGTACGCCCTTTAACTTGGACACCATTGTTATCGAAGAAGAGCTCTTGACCATTAATGTTTTGGTGGCCTGTTACACGTCTACCATTACCATCATAGTAAGCCCAAACATTGTTACCAATTTGAACAAATTGATTGCGACCTGATGTATTGTTGTTATTGTTGTTATCTGGTTTTGGATCTTGTTTGCCGTTAGCATTCAAGACACCGTTTTCATCATAGTAGAAGACTTGACCTCTACGGTTTTGACGGTAACCATCACGCAATTGCACCCCATTAGCGAGGAAGAAGTATTGTTTACCATCGATAGTCTTTTCACCGATTGCCATACGGCCTGTATTATCAAAGTAGTAGACATTTCCGTCATTATCTTTGATGAAGGCATTCTTAGCATATTGACCATTGTTATAACGGTATCTTACAGAGAAGAGACGTTTTTCAAATTTACCACTACCATCACCGTTTTGGTTATCACCATTAGTTGATTGGTTGCTTCCGACTACTTTTGGAAGGCTAACCTTACCACCATTTGTACCGTAGTAACCGTTGAGGCCATTCTTAAGCACGTACTCTGAACCACGGTCAAGAATGTTAGTACCATTCATGTACTTCGCAGACCACTTCGTAATCTTCTCGTCAGTTGTCATGCGTTTACCGTTAGAGATTTGAACACGGTCAAAGATTTGTGGGTAGAGACGTTTCAATTCATCAAGGAAGGCACCACCATATTTACCTTGGTAGTCGTTACCAAAAGTACGTGTCTTAGCGGCATAGAGGCTATGATTGATGATTGCCCCATCTTTAGTTTCACCATAGTTATTGACACGAGTTGCAGTAACCACTTCATCACCTGGAAGGTTGTAGATTTGGTCTGGAACCCAGTCAGCAATTGCTGAAATACCTACAGCGTGGAGTGATTTAAGAGCTGCTTTCAAGTCAGCCAATGAACCGTACTTATTGTCCTTACTCATACCAATATCATAACGGTCTGTGAAGGCATAACCATTTTGGATGACTGAGTCAAGGAAAGTACCATCATCACTTGAAACGTATTGTGGAGCAAGTTCGAATGATGTAATACCCCATGATTTGAAGAGACTAGCATTTTCAGCAATCTTCTTATTAGTGTATTGTGATGGATTTTGAACGAAGTCTTGGAAGTTAGAGAAACCTTCGTAGATAACTTGTGAATCAAGGGCAGCATTTGATTCGTAGACCAAACCACTGCTGTTCTTTTCTTTACTTGGTGCTACACGCACATCTTGAGTTTCAGAAGCACCTACTGGTACCCAAACGGCAAGGTAACCATCAACTTGAGGGTTACGGATACCACGGATTTCGTTTGCATTGAATGTCAAATTACCGTTGCCATCAGTATACTTAACAATACCGTTAGCATCGCTGTCATTCAAGTACGTAGCCACACCATCGTTTGTTGTCAAAAGCAATGGACGATAAGCTTGGTTACGGTGAGCCGCACCCATGTTAATTGTCAAGTTGCTTGTCAAACGAAGGGCAGGTTGGTTTGAAACGATAACTGCCATACCTTGGTTACGTGTTTCTGCTGTACCAGTATCAGAAGCACTGTTAGCCCCTGTACCGTAACGTACGGAAGTCAAGACACCTGCAGCATCCCAACCATTAGTATTACCATAACCGATGTAGTTAACCTTCATATCTTGACCGCCAGCTGCATAGCGGATACGGCCTTTCAAGAGGGTTTCAATAGCATCATAATATGGTGATTTTTTAGCCATATATTGACCATCATCTGTGTACATGTCTCCATAGTAAACACGTGGCACAGTGTCCTTATGTGTAAGCATCAAGGCATATGCTGATGGGATGTTATATTGTGTGTATTGCTTGTTGGCACTACGCATGTCTCTGTTGTAGATTTCAAAGGCTTTCTTCATTTCATCAAGAGTGAAGGTATTCCCTGTTGATTGAGGGTTGATTTCATTTTTGATGATTTGACCAATGATTGATTGTACCTCTGAATCGTGGGCACGAACAAATGAGTAGTTAGCCATACGTTTAGAGTTTTTACCACTTTCAGAACGGTCATTTAAACTATTTGAAATGAGTGGTTCAACTCCTGAACGGTTACCAATTGGACGCAAGAGTGAATATACCAATGCCAAGTGCATAGGGTCATCCATTGGCAATTGAGCACCTTTGGTGTCTTCATTGTAGTAGGCATCATTGTGTGACCATGCTTCCAAGATAGACAAGTGTTTAATGGCTTGATCTTGACTCTGATCAGAACCATATTTAGCTTTGAAATAATCTGAAGCAATTTGGAGAAGGTCAGCATTGACATTATCGACGGCATCGACACGAACACCATCGAAGTTTTCATCTTCAGAACCACCAGTAATAGTACCAATGTTCATGATATAGTGGAGCCAGTTCAACTGTTCAGCTTGAACCGCTGGATTTGAGTTGTCGATATCATTTGCCAACAAGAACTCGAAACCACCGTTACTTGTATCCTTAGTATACTTAGGATTGTGTTTACCTGTTTGGCTAGTTGGTGTGCGGTTCAAGAGACGATAATCAGAGTTAGCATGACTTGTACGACTATCGTTGTTATAGAGAAGGGCACCACCTTGCAAGTGGTCACTATTATCAAGATTTTCAGAAGTTGAATTCCAACCTGGTTGGGTCTTCACGAAATTTTTAATAGTTGTACGCAACCAGTCAGTGTTACCTTCACGCGCAATACGTTCTTCAATACGCTTTTGAACTTCAAGCGCTGCTTGGTCCATCTGAGTTTGTGAGCTGAATGACGTATAGGTCTGATTGGTACCGAGACCTTGCTCCTTCATGTAGTTGAGGTAGCTCGCTTGGATAGCCTTGCTTGGCCACCAAACCGTAAGCAATGGACGTTTGTCATTTTCAGTTGAAGCAGTCCACTCTTTACCATCTTTCAAGATTTCTTTTGGACGGTACCATGTGTTGGCAGTGAAGTAACCATCAACAAGTTCGATATCTTTATCAGTTGTACCATAAAAGGCATTTTTATCACCATTTACAGTAACGTTTGTGTTTGTGCTATCAGCTGATGAACCTGTTCCACCGTTCTTGTCGAAACGGTATTCTTTTTGGTTAGACAATTCACCAGTTTCAGCGTTGAAGTATTGGCTGCCACCGTTACGTTCAAGAACATAGTTCTTACGAATAGTGCCATCATCTTCAACGTAGTATTGTTTTCCATTAATGGTTTTGATGTGACTTGGACCATCAGTTACTACATTGTTAGTTGCTGGAAGGTCGTTATTTACTACTGTGACCGTATTATTGCCGTTAACTGGAGTAGCACGACGGCCTCCTGTAGGACCACGGAGGGCACCAGTCGCACGACGTTCACGTGTCGCTGCACGGTCTGTAACTGTTGTTGTATCAGTTGTAGTATTGTTATTTGTTGTATCAACAGCTGTATCGTTAGTTGCTGTTGTATCTGTTGTAGTTGCCGCACGATCAGTGCCGACTGTCGCTGCCGTATCAACAGCATTCGCTGCAACTGTATTTGTTGTATCAGTTGTCAAATCGAAAGTTGCTGTTGGAGCTGCTTGGTCAGTTGCGGCATTGTTTGTCGTTGCAACTGCTGTAGTTGGATCCTGAGCAGTCGTTGTATCGTTAGATACAGTACCCGTATCAACAGAAATATCGGGGATGGCTACAGTAGCATCCGTGTGTTCGTCGGCCTGAACGACACCGTCGTTAGTCCCTAATGAAACCGCTGAGACTGCACCGAGAGACAAACCTGTCACTGCGATGGTTACCCATTGTTTCTTAACTTTGTGCATTTTATAATGTACTTTTTTGTCCATAATAAAAAGACTCCTTTTTCCCATTTATAGCTTCATTCTAAATCATTGAAAGTTTTTTTTCAATAAGATTCGATAAATTTTCATAATTTTTAGAAAAAACACTTTATTGTTTTAATTAAATGAGTTTAAAGTGAGTGTTTCGAAATAAAAAATAGCTTATTTTATTTTTTTAAATCAATACAAATGATACTCTATCGCTATTTAGAATGATTATTGATAAGGTATTTCTTTTAATACTATCTCAAGAGAGTCTAATGAAAATTCACAAAATCCTTAAGACTCTCCTTTCAAAGCGACAAAAAATACCGTCATTATCAAACCATTAGATCTGTTAAGATGGTGTCTTTTTTAGTCTAGCTTCTCATATAAAAACTAAATTCTAACTATCTAAGCCATTCATTACTTACTGAGGTGTAAGGGCTTTAAATTGGGACCTATAGTGCCAGTAAGAAAGCAGAACACGAGCAACAAGCCATCACATAAAAATGTCTCAAAAGCCTATCAATCTTGCTGAAACTAAGGAAAAAAGGAGTATAATAAAGGTGAAAAGAGTTAACCTATTTAGATACAAATAGAGGGGTAGGTGAGAAAGATGTCAGTACAACATACAAACTTCAACACAAGCCAAGATAAGGGTAAGACTGGTCAAGAGTTCAATAATCAAGAGCTCATTAAGAAGAATGCTCCAGACAACAGGGTTGCTTCTATTTTCCTTGCAGTCGCCTTTTATTTAGCTATCGTTTATTTTTATTTAGCTATCGTTTATTTTGCCTTATTTTTCATTAATCCTTGGGGAATTCTTCTGATAATTTTCCTAGCACCTAGTTTGATTAGTTTTATCATTGCAACTATTTTAACAGGTATTGGGCGTAAAAAAGCTAGTAAAAACTTCTTATACACAAGCATTGTTTTTTATGTAGCTTCTATCCTTCTTGCTTACGACCCTGACTGGGGAGTTTTTCGAGTTATACCAATTCTGTTAACCATTCTAGTAACGATCGGAACTGTGTTGTTTAAACAAGATAATGAGCAAGACAACAAATAAGAGACCATGTTCAAGTGGTCTCTTATTTTTATGTAGTCATTTGTATTTCAAAAAGTCAGTTCCATTTTGAAACTTCCACAACATCTTCAAATCAAAAAACACCTTCTAGCTAGAATGGTTAGCTAACATGAAGGTGTTTTTTATTGTGCTTATCTGAGCATTGTAAAGACTTCTACAATCCTGAAATACGAATAATCTTCGTCCTATTCTTCATTTTTCTTACGTTTGGCAAGAAATCCAAGACCAGTTGCAGTTGCCAAAGCACCCAAGGCCATACCTAATGATGAGTTTTCCTCACCAGTCTTAGGAAGCGCTTGGCTACCACGTTTGTGCTTAGGATCTTTCACTTCAGAAGTTGATTCTGAAGTAGACACTGAAGCACTTGTTGATGCTGAGGCTGAAAGACTTGCTGATGTACTCAATGAAGTTGAGGTGCTTGTTGAGGTGCTTGTGCTTTGCGATTCGCTCAACGATACAGACTCACTTGTAGAAATCGAAGAACTTACTGAGGCTGATGCTGAATTAGACACTGATTGTGATTCAGACACAGA
>NZ_KV794079.1:1830-3088 GCF_001808655.1 Streptococcus sp. HMSC078H03 | reverse complement strand
TGAATTAGACACTGATTGTGATTCAGACACAGACACACTCGCTGAAACTGACTCTGAGTTCGATACTGACTGCGACTCGGAAATTGAGACACTTACTGAAGTTGACTCTGAGGCAGATGTACTTGCTGATGCTGATGTAGACAATGACTCAGATACACTTGTTGAGGCTGAAAGACTTGCTAAGGTACTCAATGATGTTGCAATACTTGTTGAAGCACTTGTGCTTCCAGAGGCACTCAAGAATGCCGATGTAGAAGCGGACTCTGAGACTGAAACGCTTGATGAAGCGGATTCTGAGGCAGATGCACTTGCACTCTGCGATTCGCTCAACGATACAGACTCACTTGTAGAAATTGAAGAACTTTCTGAAAGTGACTCACTCAGTGATACTGAGTTTGAAACAGATTCTGATTCAGACACTGAGGCACTCGCTGAAACTGACTCTGAGTTCGATACTGATTGTGACTCGGAAATTGAGACACTTACTGAAGTCGATACTGAGGCAGAGGCTGACTCAGATGCACTTGCTGAAGCTGAGACGCTGGATGAGACTGACGCAGAAACTGAGGTTGAAACAGACTGTGATTCTAATACAGACGCACTTGTTGATGCAGACTCTGAAATTGAGGTACTTACAGAAGTTGACTCTGAGGCTAATGCTGAAGCGGACGCAGACAATGACTCAAATACACTTGTTGAGGCTGAAAGACTTGCTGATATACTCAACGAAGTTGAAATACTTGTGCTTTCAGAGGCACTCAAGGATGCTGATGTAGAAGCTGACTCAAATGCGCTCACTGATTCTGACACTGAGGCTGAGGCAGAGACTGATTGTGATTCTGAGATTGAAGCACTTACTGACGCTGACTCGGAGTTTGAGACAGACTGTGATTCAGACACCGATGCACTCTCTGAGGCTGACTCGGAATTAGAGACTGATTGTGATTCACTGATTGAAGCACTTACTGATGCACTTTCAGAATTAGAAACTGATTGTGACACTGAAACTGAAGCGCTCAATGCCACCGACTCTGATGCGCTGACTGATTCTGACATTGAGGCTGACGCAGAGACTGATTCGGATGTGATTGCTGATTCCGACACAGATTCAGAAACTGATGTGCTAACGGATTCTGATACAGACGCACTTGTTGATGCAGACTCGGAATTAGAGACTGATTGTGATTCAGACACCGATGCACTCTCTGATGCTGACTCGGAATTAGAGACTGATTGTGATTCTGAGATTGAAGCACTT
>NZ_KV794079.1:1220-1730 GCF_001808655.1 Streptococcus sp. HMSC078H03 | reverse complement strand
CCGATGCACTCTCTGAGGCAGACTCGGAATTAGAAACTGATTGTGATCCTGAAACAGATGTACTCAATGACGCCGACTCACCCAATGATGCTGAGTTCGAAATAGATTCAACAGTTGAAATAATCGCAGAAATTGAAGCACTAAAGGCTTGAGACTGGCTTTCAAATGCAGAAGCACTCAATGAGCTTGACGTACTCAATGATTCTGACTCTGAAGTCGAGATTGAGGAACTTGTGCTCTGTGATTCACTCAATGATGCAGACTCACTAACTGAAATTGAAGCACTTAATGAAGCTGATTCTGAGGTTGAAGCAGACTGTGATTCTGAAACTGACGCACTCTCTGACGCTGATTCTGAGGTTGACACTGACTGCGACTCAGAAACTGAGGCACTTTCTGACGCTGATTCTGAATTTGATACAGACTGAGACTCAGAAATTGACGCACTTTCTGACGCTGATTCTGAGTTTGACACTGATTGTGATTCTGATACAGAAGCACTTTCTGACG
>NZ_KV794079.1:741-1120 GCF_001808655.1 Streptococcus sp. HMSC078H03 | reverse complement strand
ATTCTGAAATTGATTCACTTACTGACGCTGATTCGGAAGTTGAAGCGTACTGTGATTCAGAAACTGACGCACTTACTGAGGCTGATTCTGAATTTGATACAGATTGTGATTCAGACACTGATGCACTCTCTGAAGCAGATTCGGAATTAGACACCGATTGTGATTCTGAGATTGATTCACTTACTGACGCTGACTCTGAGTTTGAAACAGATTGTGATTCTGATACAGAAGCACTTTCTGACGCTGATTCTGAGTTTGATTCAGACTGTGATTCTGAAACTGACGCACTCTCTGACGCTGATTCTGAGGTTGACACTGACTGCGATTCTGAAATGGATTCACTTACTGACGCTGATTCTGAGTTTGAAGCAGACTGTGA
>NZ_KV794079.1:0-641 GCF_001808655.1 Streptococcus sp. HMSC078H03 | reverse complement strand
TGATGCTGACTCGGAATTTGATTCAGACTGTGATATCGATGTTGATTCACTTACTGACGCTGATTCGGAATTAGACACTGATTGTGATTCGCTTACTGATGTACTCTCTGATGCTGATTCTGAGTTAGACACTGATTGTGATTCTGAGATTGATTCACTTACTGATGCTGACTCGGAATTTGATTCAGACTGTGATTCTGAAACTGATTCACTTACTGAGGCTGATTCGGAATTAGACACTGATTGTGATTCTGAAATTGATTCACTTACTGAAGCAGAGACTGAATTTGATTCGGATTGTGAAGCTGACGTCGACTCGCTCTCTGAGGCTGACTCTAAGTTTGAAACCGATTGTGATTCTGATACAGAAGCACTTTCTGACGCTGACTCGGAAGTTGAAGCGGATTGTGATTCTGAGATTGACGCACTTTCTGACGCTGACTCGGAATTAGACACTGATTGTGATTCGCTTACTGATGCACTCTCTGAGGCTGATTCTGAGTTAGACACTGATTGTGATTCTGAGATTGATTCACTTACTGATGCTGACTCGGAGTTTGAAGCAGACTGTGATTCAGAAACTGATGCACTCTCTGAAGCGGATTCGGAGTTAGACACTGATTGTGATTCTGAGATTGATT
>NZ_KV794078.1:0-98214 GCF_001808655.1 Streptococcus sp. HMSC078H03 | reverse complement strand
ATATCTTAACATCCAAATCAATACTTGTCAATAGATTTTTGAAAAAAATAAAGGAAGCACGTTTCTCAACCTACTTCCTTTTTTATTATTTAGCTTCAATCAGACCGTAGTTACCGTCTTCTCGTTTATAGAGAACATTAGTTGTATGATCTTCGCTATCAGTATAGATAAAGAAGTCATGACCCAACAATTCCATTTGAAGGATGGCTTCTTCAACATCCATTGGTTTCAACTCAATGTTTTTAGTTCTTACAACTTCAACAGCTGGTGCTTCTTCAACTTGTTCGTTATTAAAATCAGCTGAGAATACTTCTCCTGTTGGAACTTTTTCACGATGCTTACGTGCAATTTTTGTTTTGTTTTTACGGATTTGTCTTTCAATCTTATCAACCACTAGGTCAATAGAACCATACATATCTTGCGAAACATCTTCTGCTCTTAGTGTTACAGAACCTGTTGGAATAGTAACCTCTACTTTAGCTGTCTTTTCGCGATAAACCTTAAGATTTACACGTGCATTCAATTCTTGGTCTTCGTTGAAGTATTTTTCAACTTTGCTAAGTTTACTTTCAACATAGTCACGAAGTGCTTCAGTTACTTCGATGTTTTCGCCACGGATACTATATTTAATCATAAAAGACCTCTTTCTCGCTTGTTAGCGTTTTCTTTATCTTTATTATATCCTTTTCATGAAAATTTGCAAGGATTTTTATTATCTAGCTAGTGAAAAGGTCAAAACTTCTTTAATACCTATACCTTCTAACAGTTGAACCATCTGATATAAAGTGGAACCCGTTGTATAGATATCATCCACTATAATAATCTTATCTGGTAGATTTATACCTTCCTTGAGACAGAAGGCATTATCTTGACTTAGACGCTCCTCGCGTGTTTTTGAGGATTGCTTCTCAATATCTCTTTTCTCAAAGATATCCCAATAGGGAATTCCCTCTATCAATCCCTCAACTTGGTTGAATCCTCTTTCTGCCAAGCGTTCTTCCGATAATGGGACTGGCACTATGGTATAACCTTTCTTCAAAAATGGTTTTAAGTTGTTTTTAATATCTTGTTGAAATATTTTTCTAAGACAATAGTCTCCCATAAATTTATAGCGACTAAAATACTCTTTCATATTTTCCTCATATCGATAAATAGCAAGGTGCTTAGGAATATAGCCTTTTTTCATCCAAAGTTTACAATCAATACAAGCATCTCCATATAACTCTTTATTACAATTTTGACATCTTTCTTTTGAGAGGTTTTTAAACTGATGTTTACATGATCGGCAAGAGTACTCTTTTCTTTGGTTAAACATAATGAGTTCTCTTAATTTTGGTAGTGATTCAATCCAATCATTACATAGCAGACACTTCATTGTTAAACCCTCCTTTTTTATTCATAACCTTTATCTCTTCTCGACACCGAAGCATTGATTTGGATAGTCCTTCATGAAAGAAATAAAGCTTTCCTGTCGGTCTATCTGGTGATCTTCCAACTCTTCCTCCAATCTGAATAAGACTCGAACTAGTATATAAGTGATGATTTGCCATACAAACAAAAACATCTACTTGTGGAAAGGTTACACCACGTTCGAGGATAGTTGTTGTCACTAAGATAGACAGTTCTTTTTTTCGGAACTTCTCTACGATAGTTGAACGCTTCTCGCTTTTTGAGGAAACAAAGGCCATTTTTTCATCTGGAAGATATTTTTGTAGAATACTTGTAAACTTTTCACCTATCGCTATATTTGGAAAGAAGATTAATAGAGGAAATTTTGATTTACGTTGCTTTTTAATCTGATAAAGAAGAGGTCTTGGAAGCTTGCCTCTTGTCAGAGATTTTTGTAATCTGCCCTGCCAGAAGAATTTAGGAAGTACTAAAGGATTTCCATGGAAACGTCTAGCAAGGTGATGCTTTTCTAAAGTCCCAAGTCGAACTTGCTCTTCTAAAGATAATGTTGAAGTCGCTGTTAAGTAAATAAATCGACCGGTTTCGGTCTTCGCCTGTTCTACAGCATGATTTAACATGACATTTCCTACAAAGGGATATGCGTCTACTTCATCTACAATAACTAAGTCAAAACTCTGGTAAAACTTTAGTAGTTGATGTGTGGTAGCTATTACAAGCGGACTACCATCATATGGTTCACTCTCAGCATGAAGCAGGGAAATACTACAAGTAAAATCCCTTTTCATACGTAGAAATAGTTCTCGACAAACATCAACCCGAGGACTTGCGATAGCTACATGACCTTTATTTTCCAGAACATAGGCAACGATGTTATAAATCATTTCTGTCTTACCAGCACCGGTCACAGCATGTACGAGACTATCTTTCTGTTTTTGATAAGTTCTCAAAAGTTTCTCTGAGACCTTAGCTTGATAGGGAGTCAGTTCTCCAAACCACTTCAAAACAGGAAATTCAATTTCTGATGTTTTGGAAGGAAAATAATAAAGTTCTTTTCCTTCTTGGTTTCTACCAAAGACAATACATGCTCTACAATAATACTGACCTCCCGGTAATTGCCAATCTTCCTCTATCCAACTGTAACATCTTTTACATCTAAGTTGTTTATCGACCTTTATCATACCTTCTAATGTTAAAGCCTCTGGGTGATAGTTCACTGGCAACTGCTCTTTCGTAAATAGTCGTCCATAATATTCTTTAGGTACCATATCTTTCTATTCGAAAATATGTTTGAATTCATCTTTTTATGATAAAATTTTTTTATGGATTACAAAACTATTGCCAACGATGGAATCGTTGAAGAAGAAATAAAAAAATCTCGTTTTATTTGTCACTTGAAACGTATCAGCCGTGAGGAAGAAGGAAGAGAATATATCGCTCAGATTAAGAAACAGCATCACAAGGCCAATCATTCTTGCTCTGCAATAATCGTTGGTGATGATGGCCAAATTAAGCGTTCCAGTGATGATGGTGAACCTTCTGGAACAGCTGGGGTTCCTATGCTTACTGTTCTAGAAAAACAAGGTCTTACTAATGTCGTAGCAGTTGTGACTCGTTATTTTGGAGGAATCAAGCTTGGGGCAGGTGGTCTTATCCGAGCTTACTCTGGTAGCGTTGCTCATGCTATTGAAGAGATTGGCCGAGTTGAAGTCAAGGAATTAACAGGACTAACCGTAGAGTTAACCTACTCTCAATACCAAGTCTTTTCCAACTTCCTTGAAAAAGAAGGACTCCAAGAATTTGATACAACTTTCTTATCAGATGTTTCTACTACTTTATTTGTCGAAGAGTCTGAGATTGAAAGACTCGGTCAGGAACTAACCGAATTCTATCAAGGGAAAGTTACTTATGAAAAATCTGGAAAGAAAATCGTTGAAATTCCTATCTGATAGTCAAACGTTATCACAGTGATAAAGAAGATGTATTTTACAAGTTGGCCCTACCGTCGTATACTTAGAACCATCAATCAAAGATTAAGAGGATTTTAAATATGACAATTTACAACTCAATTACCGAACTTGTTGGAAAAACACCTGTTATTAAACTTAACTCTATTGTTCCAGAAGGATCAGCAGATGTTTACGTTAAACTCGAAGCATTCAACCCTGGTTCTTCAGTAAAAGACCGTATTGCTCTTCGTATGATTGAAGATGCTGAAAAGGCTGGTACGATTAAACCTGGTGATACCATTGTTGAACCAACTTCAGGTAACACTGGTATCGGTCTTGCTTGGGTCGGTGCTGCTAAAGGCTATAAAGTTGTTATCGTAATGCCTGATACAATGAGTGTTGAACGTCGTAAAATCATCCAAGCTTATGGAGCTGAGCTTGTTTTGACTCCTGGTAGCGAAGGAATGAAGGGTGCAATTGCTAAGGCTAAAGAAGTTGCTGCTGAACGCAATGGTTGGGTACCTCTTCAATTTGCTAACCCATCAAACCCAGCTGTTCATGCGGCTACAACTGGCCAAGAAATTCTTGAAGATTTTGGTGCAGAAGGTTTGGATGCTTTTGTTGCTGGTATCGGTACTGGTGGTACTATTTCAGGTGTTTCAAAAACCCTTAAGGCTGCCAATCCAAATATCAAGGTTTATGGTATCGAAGCTGACGAATCTGCTGTCTTGAATGGTGATAAACCAGGACCACACAAAATCCAAGGTATCTCAACTGGTTTCATTCCTGACACATTGGATACAAAATCATATGACAGTGTTGTGCGTATTCCTTCTGATGAAGCTATCGCAACATCACGTACATTGGGTAGCCAAGAAGGTTTCCTAGCTGGTATCTCATCAGGTGCTGCTATTGCTGCTGCCCTAAAGGTTGCCGCTGAGCTTGGCGAAGGCAAAAAAGTCTTGACACTCTTGCCTGACAATGGTGAGCGCTACCTCTCTACAACACTTTACGATTTTCAAGACTAATAAAAAAGAAGCTGGAGCATAATGCTCTAGCCTCTTTTTATTGTATAAAGTTAAGCCTGTAGTTCATCAATTACTAGAAAAAGTAAGGATTTTAATCTCATTTCCACTGAACTGTTCCTACAAACTTTCTGTTTTTTTATCCTTGTTATTAGTCTAACTCTTTTGCTTCTGTTTCTGCAATTTCAGTAACTGTAAATCCTGCTTCTACAAAAACCTTCTTGAGTTGTTCAATCCCAATCTCTCCTTCAACTTGAAGTTCAACACGAAGTACAGTGTCATTTTTAGGGGCAACAATTGTACGTTCGATGTTGAGATTCTCACTAGCAATAAGGTTCGCAATTTTTTCCAAAACACGTGGAGTATCTGTAACTTCCAACCCAATACGAATTCCAGCTTGACCATAACCAGAAATTTCCAAGAAAGCACGAAAGACATCTTTATCTGTGATAATTCCTGAAATTTGGTCATTGTCCACAACTGGAAGGACTCCAACCTTATTTTGAAGCATGATATAGATTGCATCCTCAAGGCTAGCATATTTGGAAACAGTAAGGACATTCTTGATCATGATATCTCCTACTTTTGTCTTATTAAGGAGATAATTCATTTCATAAATTGACAAGCTTGTTGCTTTTGATGGTGAGGCCTCCGCCATTGTACCTTCTGTAACAAGCCCAACAAGTTTATCGTGTTCAATTACTGGCAAACGGCGCAAACCTTTATCACGCATAATATCTGCAGCTGCTGCAACTGTTGTTTCTGGTGAGACATAAACTACACGTTTCGTCATAAAATCTTTTACTGCCATGTTTCATTTTCCTCCGAATGATTTCTTACTTGTATTATACCACACTAATTGAAACCGATTGCAATATTTTACTGAAAAATTAGTATTTTACAATCAGCATAAGACGATAGAAAAACGCCCTCGGGCGCTTTTTCTTATCCTCCAAGATAGGCTTTACGAACTTCATCTGATGCAAGAAGTTCTTCACCAGTACCTGAAAGAACTACTTTACCAGTTTCAAGAACATAACCGCGATCAGCAATTGACAAAGCCTTATTGGCATTTTGTTCAATCAAAAGAACTGTAGTTCCTTGCGCCTTAATATCTTCGATAATATCAAAAATTTCTTGAATAAAGATTGGAGCAAGTCCCATTGAAGGTTCATCCAAAAGCAAAAGTTTTGGACGACTCATAAGGGCACGACCCATTGCAAGCATTTGTTGCTCACCACCAGAAAGTGTCGCTGCATCTTGATTCTTACGTTCTTCTAGACGTGGGAAACGTTGGAAGACTTTTTTCAAGAGAGCTGCGTTCTCTTCTTTATTTGTATGAAGGAAAGCTCCCATTTCAAGATTTTCCATTACGGTTAATCCTGCAAATACATGACGTCCCTCAGGTACTTGAGCCAAACCTTCGGCAACAATCTTACGTGCTGGTGTTTTGTGGATGTCGTTTCCAAGATAAGAAATGGTTCCCTCAGTTGGACGAACAAGACCTGAGATGGTACGAAGAATTGATGTCTTACCTGCACCGTTAGCTCCGATAAGAGTTACGACTTCACCTTCATTAACTTCAAAGCTGACGTTTTTTACAGCTTCGATCGATCCATATTTAATTGAGAGATTTTCAACTTTCAACATTGCCATTATGCTTCACCTCCCAAGTAAGCTTCAATAACGCGTTTGTTATTCTTAATTTCATCAGGTGTTCCTTCGGCAATCAAGCGTCCATATTCCAAAACATAGATACGCTCAGTAACATCCATGACCAAACTCATATCGTGCTCAATCAAGATGATGGTAATTCCGAAGTCTTTTTGAATTTGACGAATATGAGCAGTCAATTCAGCTGTTTCTTGTGGGTTCATACCCGCAGCTGGTTCATCAAGGAAAAGAATTTTTGGTTCTGTTGCAAGTGCACGAACAATCTCCAAATGACGTTGTTGTCCGTAAGCCAAGTTTTTCGCAAGTGTATCTGCCTCACCATCCAAGTTGAAGATAGCCAACAGTTTCATAGCTTTTGCTTTTAACTCTTCTTCACTTGAATAGTACTTAGGCAAACGCAAAAGAGATGCAAAGAAATTTGAAGGTTGCTTATTTGATAAACCAACAAGAACGTTTTCAAGTACAGTCATGTCTTTGAAAAGACGGATATTTTGGAAAGTACGTGACAAACCGAGTGAAGCGATTTTATAAGGTGCTTTACCGTTTAGGACTGTACCATCAAGTATAACAGTCCCTTCACTTGGCTCATAGACACCTGTCAAAAGGTTAAACAAGGTTGTTTTACCAGCGCCATTTGGTCCGATAAGCCCAACCAACTCACCTTCATTGAGTTCCATTGAAACATCACCAACGGCAGTCAAACCACCGAAGTTTTTAGTCAGATTTTTAACTTCAAGAAGTGCCATTTTATTTGCCCTCCTTAGATTTATTGAAGAATTTTGAGAGATAGAGTTCTTTTGTTCCAAGAAGTCCACCTGGACGGAAGAGCATTACAAGAATCAAAGCCAAGGCGTAAATAATCATACGAAGGTTTGAAACATTTTGTAGGAACATGTTGATAATACCAAGAACAACAGCGGCAATGATAGTACCTGTGATTGATCCAAGACCACCAAGAACGGCAATGATAAGGTAATCAATTGATTTCATGATGGTGAAGTCTTTCGGCACGACTGTACCGATGTAGCTGACATAAAGTGAACCAGCAATCGCTGAAATCATGGCACCAATAACAAAGATAAGAACCTTCATTTTTGTGACATTAACACCCATTGACTCAGCAGCAATTTCATCTTCACGAAGAGTGATTGCTTGACGTCCAGTTGCTGAACGTAAGAAATTAAGCACCAAAATGGTAATGATTACCACAAAGAAATAAATTACAGGCCAACTAGTATAGGGAAGGATACCTGTCAAACCAGCGGCACCATTGGTCAATTCACCACCATTAACGATAATGATACGGATGATTTCAGCCATACCAAGAGTTGCAATGGCAAGGTAGTCACCTTTCAAACGAAGGGTAGGTAGACCAAAGATAAGGGCAACAATAGCTGCGATGATGACACCGACAACCATTGAGAGGTAGAAACCGTCATATGTTGGCATCATACCAGTGATGATAGCTGATGAATAGGCACCAATTGCCATGAAACCAGCTTGACCAAGTGTAAATTGCCCTGAGAAACCAAGAACCAAGTTAGTACCAAGTCCCATAAGGATTGAGATTCCAATCCCCATTAAGATTTGGATGTAGTAAAGGTTCATGATACCTGAAAGTTCAAGACCTTTCAAGATAAGGAAGAGCCCAATGATAAGACCAAACCAAATAAGGTTTACTTTTAGATTTTTCTTCATGTCTTACACCTTCTCTTTCACATTTTTACCGAGGATACCCGCTGGGCGAACCAAAAGGATAACGATCAAGACACCATAAACGATGGCATCACGGTAACTTGACAAACCAATTGCAGTTGATAATGTCTCCAAAATACCGATAACAAATCCACCAAGTGCTGCACCAGGGATAATACCGATACCACCAAGAACGGCAGCAACAAAGGCTTTAATACCTGGTGTCATACCCATAAGAGGTTCGATAGAGTTATAGTAAAGACCAATAAGGACACCCGCTGCCCCTGCTAGTGATGATCCAAGAGCAAAAGTGAAGCTGATAGTATTATTAACATTAATACCCATCAATTCAGCTGCATCACTGTCTACAGATACGGCACGCATAGCTTTACCCATCTTAGTCTTTTTAACAATCAATTGAAGAGCAACCATAAGGACAAGGGCAACTACCAAGATAAGCAATTGCACATTTGTTACAGAGATTGATCCAAGATGATAAGTCTTAATTGCAATCTTTTGAGGGAATGAACGTGTATCTGCACCTACAAAGAGAACCATGATGTACTCAAGGAAGAATGAGACACCAATAGCCGTAATCAAGGCAGAAATACGTGTCGAATTACGGAGTGGGCGATAAGCCAAGAACTCAATGACAACCCCTAAAATCGCACAGACAAGCATAGCAAAGACAAGGGCAACCCAGAAATTCATTCCGAGGCTATTAATCGCATAGTAACCAACGAAGGCACCCATCATATAGATGTCTCCATGAGCAAAGTTAATCAATTTGATAATCCCATAAACCATGGTATATCCAAGGGCAAGTAGGGCATAGATACTACCCAAGATGATACCATTGACTAGTTGTTGGGGAAGTTGTTCAAAAAACATATATAACCAAACTTTCTAGTTCATTTTTAGTATAGATAACAGATTATTTTTCAATTTCAACGGCTTCCGCTGAAACTTCTTCACCATTATCTCTTTTAACCATAAGAGCTGCTTTAATAGGGTTATGATCCTTATCAATCGTCATTTTACCTGTAACCCCGACAAAGTTTTTCAAATGTGCTAAGTTATCGGCAATATCAACTGATGTTTTCGCACCTTTTGATGCTTCTGCAATCATATAAACAGAATCGTAAGCTAGAGCAGCAAACATATTTGGGTCAGTGTTATAAGCTTTCTTATATGCTTTAATGAAACCTGATGCCTTGTCAGAAAGAGCAACATTTGTTGAATATCCTGATACATAGTAGACGTTTGACGCATTCTTTTTACCTGCAAGCTCAGTAAATTTCGCATCACTAAATCCGTCAGGTCCAAGGATTGGTTTATCAATTCCAAGGTCACGTGCTTGTTTAGTGATAATACCAGTCTCAGTATAGTAACCTGGCATTACAATAGCATCATAATCAAGGTCTTTAAATTTTGTCAAGGCTGACTGATAGTCCTTGTCCCCTGAAGCAAAGGTAGCTTCAGTAACGATTTGACCTTTATATTCACGCTTGAATTCATCCGCAATACCTTTGGCATAATCTGAAGCATTATCATAGTAGAGAACTACTTTCTTAGCATTCAAATTATTGTAAGAATAAGCTGCCAAAACTTTACCTTGGTAACTATCCTTGAAGGTTGTACGGAAAACGAATTTCTTCGTACCATTAGCATCTACCGTAAGGTCATCCTGCGTACCTGAAGGTGTCAGCAAAGGAACCCCTGTTTTTTGTGATACGAGGCTAGCCGCAGCAACAGCACCTGATGTCGCTGGACCAACGATAGCATTTACATTACTCTGAATAGCCAAGTTCGTTGAAGATGTTGAAGCTTCAGCATTTTCAGATTTATTATCTTTTGTGACAAGCTCAAGCTTTTTGCCATCGACGCCACCAGCTTTGTTAATTTCGTCAACAGCCAACTTAATACCATTCTGCTCCGCCTTACCATAGGCTGCAACGGCACCTGTCAACTCCATGTTAACACCAATTTTGATGGTATCGCCAATCTTAGTACCATTGGCATTAGCAGTCACATCTGGTGACTTGCCACAGGCAACCAAGAAAATGGAAGCAAAAAAGGCTAACACAATAAGTGTGATCTTTTTAGACATAAGATTTCTCCTTAATATTTTCTTAAAAAAGTCCACCTTATAGCTTACAGAATTATCAGACAATTGTCAACTACACATAACTAAGCTTTAGCGGCAGTAATCGTTTCCATTACTTTAAGAATAACTCTTTAAAAAGAAAAAAACTTTTCTCTTATTAAAGAGAAAAGTTCTTAAACGGTTCAGGGACTGAGGTGTCGTAACGTTCCAGACTACCTACAAAGTCCATATCAATATCAGAATAGTAAGAAGGCAGAACTTTTTTCACTGCTTTCATTCCATCGAGCTCTTTCAAAATATCCTCGACCTTGTCCTCATCTACATAAAGGTGCACATAACGCATCTTATAAGAATGGTAGACAACATCCCCAAACTTGGCAATTTTACGTAAGTCTCTATTGTAGTATAAATAAACAATAATGCCTTGACGCTTAATCATGACTCATCTTCTCCTTTATGTTAGTGTCTCCCTTTTTATGATGTGGTTTATGAGGGGCAAGAGGTAGCCCAGTATCAATAAAAATCTGGTCTGAAACAGCTTGGGCAATCTCCTCACCAAGATTGGCTAAAATGGTCTGTAAATCGAACTCTGCCCGACGATAGCCAATAACCACCTCGTTTAAATCAATTTGGCGCTTCATTCGCAAAACCTGACGTTTCAACTCTCTCACATCTGGTCTAAAAGCCTCATACGCCTTAGCAGCATCATAGCTATCTTTTAATTCTTGAAATGCAAAGAGTTGCTCTTGAAGTTCTCTGTCATTTTCGAATTTCTGGCGTTTTAAACGGTAATTCTCTATCTCAGGTAGCTTTATAAAACACGAAACAAGACACTCTATAGCTTGATCAATCGCAAGCAACTCCTCATTGATTATTAACATGTTTTCTATTATAACACAAAAAGCCAGATGAAACGGTCCTTATACAACCGATTTGCATCTGACTTTTGTTTAAGACAAGCTCAGTTTATTTTAATTGGTTATTAGCCATGATTTCATCGATGAAACCATATTCAAGCGTTTCTTGAGCACTCATCCAATTGTCACGTTCAGCGTCTACATGAACCTTTTCAATTGGTTGTCCAGAATTATCTGCTAAGATTTGCTCCAAGTTATTACGTGTCTTGAGCAAGTGTTCAGCTGCGATAGCCATGTCTGTTTGTTGCGTACCGCCACCAGTACCACCCATTGGTTGGTGAATCATGTACTCTGCATTTGGCAACATGAAACGTTTACCTTTGGTACCGCTTGAAGCGATAATTGTTCCCATAGATGCTGCCATCCCCATAACGATAGTCTGAACATCAGACTTGATGAAGTTCATTGTATCAACAATGGCAAGACCTGCCGAAACGGATCCACCTGGTGTATTAACATAAAGATAGATATCTTTTGTATTGTCTTGAGCATCCAAGAACAAGAGTTGGGCGATAATTGAGTTTGCCATATTATCTTCAACAGGACCTGTTAACATGATGATACGATCCTTGAGCAAACGCGAGTAAATATCATAAGAACGCTCACCGCGTGATGTTTGTTCAATTACTACAGGAATCATATGAATCCTCCTTTTAATATTGTCTTGATGCTATTATATGATTTTAGTCAAATTAGGTCAAATAAAAAACATCATTCTTAGCACTCTTTCTAAAAGAGTGCTAAACTCTTCTATAACAATTTCACTTAAAACTTATTAATCTAGTAAAAAAAGGGAAATTTTCCCTTTTCAACTTATTTTGTACCAAAGAGACGGTCACCTGCATCTCCAAGACCTGGAACAATATAACCGTTTTCATTAAGTTTCTCATCCAATGATGCTGTGTAGATATCAATATCTGGGTGAGCATCTTGCAATTTTTTGACACCTTCTGGTGCTGCAACCAAGCAAACAAACTTGATATTAGCTGCACCACGTTTTTTAAGTGAGTCTACTGCCAAGATTGCTGAACCACCAGTCGCAAGCATTGGATCTACTACAAAGATCTGACGTTGATCAATGTCTTCTGGTAATTTAACTAAGTACTCAACTGGCTCAAGAGTTTCCTCGTCACGATACATACCAATATGACCAACTTTAGCTGCTGGTACAAGGCTAAGGAAACCATCGACCATACCAATACCCGCACGAAGAATTGGAACAATCGCCAATTTCTTACCAGAAAGTTGTTTTTGTACAGTTTTAGTAATTGGTGTTTGAATTTCAACCTCTTCGAGAGGAAGGTCACGAGACACTTCGTAACCCATGAGCATAGCAATTTCATTAACTAGCTCACGGAAGTCCTTAGTAGAAGTATCCTCACGACGGAGGATTGAAAGTTTATGTTGAATCAGTGGATGTGAAATAACTTGAAATTTACCCATAATAGTTTCTTCCTTTGCTTTATATTCACTCCATTATATCAAAAAGGCAAAAAAAACGCTTGCTTTACTGCAAACGTTTTTGAAAAGGATTATTTTTTAGGCAAATGAATCTTTCCTGTGACCAAACCATAGCCAAGAAGAGCTAGACTTGCAATTGCTGCAAAGATAGTCGCCAAGATTGAAAGAATGTTGCTCTTTGAACCTTCTGAATCACTTGGTGTCTTAGGAGTCGTAGCAAGTTTGGCAGCAACTTTAGTATTGTTGTCTTTACTTGACTCATCAGACTTAGTTACTTCATCAGCTTTAGCGACTCCGTGAGACTGAACTTCCTCTTCAGACTTAGCTGGTTTTGGAGCTTCTGTTTCAGTGACAGACTCTTCTTTAACAGGAGTCGTTGAAACAGTTGGTCCAGTTGCTACAATAGCCTCTGGTACTGGTGACGCAATCTCTGTAGCTTGAGCTACTGGACGACGGTCACCCACAGAACTCTCTGTTGAAGGTTTCGCAGGAACCTCTACATGATGATCATCTGATGAATTATTATCATTAGATGGGCGGTCTGTGAAATAAGGGAACGGATTACGAACTGGAGAATCTGGATTCGTCGGCGTTGCTGGTTTATCTTCTTTATTAGTTGATGGTTGATTATTGTCTGCTGGTTTAGAAGGTGTATCTGGTTTGTTAGACTTATCATCAACAGAATGATTACCTTCTGTTGGATTTACTGGTGTTTCTGATTTATCTGATTTCTTGTCTTCACCATCTTTAACAGTTACAGTTAAGACACCGCGAGCTTCAGAAACGCCCGGTGAACCATCAACTGTAGGATAAGTATGTGGTTTAAGACCATAATCTGACACTGCATAATAATCTACGTTATAGTCCTCATTTGGCAATTTAGCACTGTTTTGATCGGCCACGTGTACCAAGCTTTCACTAGATTTATCCCAAATCCAGTCCCCTTGGTTGGTCATCTTAGGAAGAACTTCTGTAGTATCATCTGCATTCATCTTGATGAGGAAGCTTGGAGCCCATGTTGATTTATTCTCAGCACCAGCAATACCACCGCGGTTAGTCATGTAAGAAGTAACCAAGAGAGTATCTGATGATCCTTCAACAGGAACCGCATAGTAAGAATAGGTAGATGTACGCCAGTCAGCTGGAACAGAGGCTGTCAAGACCACACCTGAGCCGTTAAGTGGACGGTATTTCCCACGGAGGCTGTCTGATACGAATCCAAGCATGACAACGTCATCACCGACAGCTTCACGCGCTGCTACAGTACCTTCAGCATCCGTAGATTTGTTGATACGTGAAGCAGTGAAGAGGTAATACTTGCCACCCATCTTAACAACACTTGGACGTTCTACTTCATCAGTAACCATGTGGCTAGTGACAAGCGGTGTGTAAAGTTCAGCTACAGATGGATTTTTCTCATTATCATCAAGTTTCAAGATACCGATAGAACCATTTGCCCATGATGCAAGGTTGTAAAGGTGTTTATTATTAACAATATTGAGGAATGACTTAAGGTTAAAGGCGTCATCTCCTCCATAGTTTGACCATTTGTAAATTTGTTTTTCGCCTTGGTAGTTTTCGTCACCTGTATTTGATTCAAAAATAAGGTAACGGCTACCGTTATCTTCAATGATGTGTGGGTCACGAAGACAGTAGTTATCTGTACGGTCTGGATTTCCATCGTGGTTGTGGTCATCGTTGAAAGTACTCATGAATTTTGGATAACTTTGATAATGATAGTTATCCCCACCAAAGAGAATGTGGTCATTTTCAACTGACTTAATAACAACTTCGTCGTTTTCAACAGCTAGGTTAAGTGTAGCACTAGCCAATTGTTGCCAGTTCAATTTACCGCCGCTAGTATCATTCTTAGTGTAGTAAAGTTGGATACTACCGTCAGAGTTTACCGTCGCTGAACCTGACCATTGTTGGTCATCTTCAAGGGCATTATAACCAAAGATTGGACCCGCATTTTTCCAATGTGTAAAGTCATTATCTCCGTATTTACTATAGAGCAAGTAAATGTGGTTTGAGTTTTTATTTGGTGCACCGGCCATTGAGATAACCAACTGATAACCGTTCCAGTTGCTTACTACACCTGACTCAGCATCTTGGACTGGCCAAGAATCCCAAACGTCGATTTCTTCTTTTTTCATCGTTTGGGCATCAACAGTGTTGAAAGCAGGCATATTGATGATTGTATCTGCTTTAAAGTAAGGAACTGCCAATTTGCTGTCTTGCTTCAAGAAGCTAGCAACGATATCTTTCAAGTTACGGTAAGTCAAGCTAGTACCTGTACCCTTGATAGCATCATCGCTAAAGTCAACTTTATTAAGTGCTTTAATTTCTTCCTCAGTCAAGGCAACGATTTGATCTGAGGTCATATTATCTTCAACAATAGACTTGATACGACCGTTAAGTTTGCTAAGGTTTGCATTAGCAGCGCTGTTTTCAGTAGGTTTAAGGGCTACTTCAGTGTGTGTATCAGCTGTTTCTGAGCTTGCTGTTGAAGTTGGTGCCTCTACTGCAGCCTCTGATGTATGAGCTGGAGCAGAAACCGCAGCAACAGTTGCTGAAGGTGTTGTTGCATCTGATGAAGATGTCACTACTGTGCTAGACACCTTTTCTTCGACTACTGATGGAGTTGTGTTGCTTGGTTGTGTCTCTGTAACTGGTGTAGTTGCAACCTCTGAATGTGCAACTGAAGATTCAACTGCTTCTGAAGTTGCCACACTTGTTGCTGTTTCACTGGCTACCGTTAGAGATGCTGTGCTTGTTTCTGGTGTTGCTGTCGCAGTAGCTACCGCTGGTGCTGTTTCTGTAACTTGATCAGCTTTTACCTGAGTGGCACCCAAAAATGCCAAGGTACCAACGAGCGCTGATGTTGCCCCTACTGTGGCAACCTTACGGATGCTATAACGCATCTTTTTGCACTCTGCTTGCTTTGGTGCTACTGTATTTGACTGTGAATTAACTGTACTATCCATATTAAACTCTCCTTTTAGGTTTTCACATGTTTTATTCTATCATTTTTTAATCTAAATTCCAATCTTTTTTTAATGACAAATTTATATTTTTTGTAAAAAACTATTTTTTTGTTAAAATAATAACTACAAAATAAGTAATTTTATCAGGAAATATCACTATATGGAATCAAAATATTCACCTCTAATTTTAGCTCTCGTTTTTTTAATTTTATTTTTTGTTTTTATAATAAAAAATGAGAACGCTAACAATCCTTCCCAAAAAACAAATAAGGTTTCTGTGAGTCAAACCTTTCATCTAGCATCTCATAAAGGATGGTCTAACGACCTACAGACTATCGTGTGGAATCAAGAAAAAAATTACTATGATATCTATTTTCTACACTCTGTGGATGGGGCTACTGACCCTTTTGGACCCAACGGTCAAGATTGGACACATACAACGACTAAAGATTTTATCACCTATAGTAAACAAGAGACTGCTATACCAGCAAAGGGTGGTGACCCTAAAGAGGGGTGGCATTCTGCTTGGACAGGTAGTGTAGTCACAGATAGTCAGGGGATTTCTGGTATCCAAAACGAAGAACCTGTCGCCTATTTTACTGGACTCATGGATGATGGAAGCCAGGCAATCTATGCTAGTGCATCAAATGACAAGGGAGCTAGCTTTACTAAAACCCTAAAAGATGGTAAACCTTTATTGACAAAGGAACAATCCTATAACGGTAAAGATTTCCGCGATCCTTATGTCTTCCACTTCAAAGACAAATTACTCATGTATGTCGCTGAAGGTGACGCCTTAGGTGTTTATCAATCTCAAGATGGTATCAACTGGACCAAAGCAGATAGCAAGGGAGACTCCAAAATCCTACCCGAAACATTTTTTAAGGGTCGTAACTGGCAGGACAACGCTCCTATCGAGTGTCCCGTTCTAAAAACAATGACAACAACTGACGGTCAGGACAAGCAAATTCTCTTTTTTGGAGCTAAGGATACAGCTTCAGGCGAAACAACTGGAACCTACTATACTGTAGGGCATTTAGATGGTAACGGCTTATTTATTGCAGATACAGAAACAAAACGCTTAGATCAAGGCTCTGACTATTATGGCGCTAACTTCACTGGAAGCAATCGAATCGAAGAAAGCAACCATAACCTTATCAGTCTTGGCTGGGTTGGTAATTGGAACTACTTCACGTCAGGCATTCACAGTGACCAAGAGGCCAAGAGTGATTTTCTAAAAACTATCGGTTTTTACGCTACACCCAGACAGCTACAACTGGATAAGGACGGTATTATTCAGTCCGCTCCCCTCTATAAAAATGAACAATTAACCCTCAAAAATCAAAACGGCAACATTTCGAGTCAAAGGCCACTCACCAGTGACAATAGAAAACCTTGGATTGATAAAAGTCACAATCAGAATGCTAATGGCCTTCTTGACCTTGCTGAAAAAAATAGTGCGGGGTATTACCAACTGCATTTTTCAAATATTAAGAAAGAAGGAGGCTATATCTACATTGATATCTGGCAAGGCTCTGATTACGTTAAAATCGCCTACCAAATAACAAGTGGTACCTATCAGGTCTCTGCCTATGCTGCTGAACTGAATAACAGCATGGATGGTAGTCAAACTGCCTCTTCTTACTATTACGATGGTCTCTTGGGTAACGGTCAAGGTTATAAAGCTGACAGTCACTATAAGGAAACTGATAATATCACTATAACGCTTATTACAGATAATCGTAGCTTGGAAATTTTCTTCCCCAATGGCCAAACCTACACTCTAGCCAGATTTAATACCTCTGGCAGGCAGGATGTCAAGGTCTTCTCCACTCAGAAAGATCTTCTATTAAACTTGAAAATCTACGATGTACACTCATAACAATAATAAAAGTGATGCTGTTCGCATCACTTTTATTATTTTCCAAAGACAGAAACGAGACGTTTAACTCCTTCAGTAACAACTGTAGTTGGCGTAGCTACGTTAAAGCGGAAATGTTTTTCTCCTTCGGAACCAAAAGTAATACCGTCATTTAGCACTACCTTGGCTTCTTCTTTAAGTAAACGTCCAAGTTCATTATGGTCTTGATCATAAGCTGAAAAATCAAGCCAAACCAAGTAAGTTCCCTCAGGTTTCATGACCTTGATATTAGTCTTTTCACTAAGTTCCTTGGTTAAAAGGTCAATATTAGTTTCAAAGACAGTCTTCAATTCCTCTAACCAAGGTTGCCCATAGGTCAGAGCTGCTTGGGTGGTAATCAATCCAATGGTTGGAATTTCATGTTGATTATTTGCCAATTGCTTTTGTTTAAAGGCTTTACGTAAGTCTTCATTTTCAATGATAGTAAAACTGTTTTTGGTCCCAGCAATATTAAAGGTTTTAGTAGCCGAACTAAGCACCAAGGTAAAGTCCTTGTAAGCATCTGAAATAGTATTCATAGAGATGTGCTTATTCCCATATAGGGCTAAGTCTTGGTGGATTTCATCAGATACCAAGAGGACACCATGTTTCTGGCACAAATCTGCTACCTTAGTCAATTCTTCTTTAGTCCAGACACGCCCACCTGGGTTATGTGGACTACAGAAAACATAAAGTTTAACATCATTCTCGACGATATCACGTTCCAACTGTTCAAAATCAATTTCGAAATGGCCATTAACCTTAACAAGACTATTTTCAATCAACTGACGATTATTCAAACGGACCGAACGAGCAAAAGGCGGATAAACTGGTGTGTTGATGAGAACAGCATCACCTTCTTTGGTAAAGGCTTGAATAGCTGTTGAAATGGCTGGAACAACACCTTCAATGAGAACAATACTCTCTTTATCAACGACGTAACCGTGTTGATTTTTTTCCCAATTAATGATGGACTGATAAAGCTCTTCACTTGGATAAGGATAACCAAAAATATGTGTCTCAGCATAGTTGATAACTGCATCCCTAATCTCAGGAACAGGTAGGAAGTCCATATCAGCAACCCAAAGCTCAAGTAGTTCTGGATTACTTTCGGCTTCGTGCCATTTCATGGTATTTTGATCCAAGCGATTTGGTTGTGTTGTAAAATCATAACGTGTCATAGATAACTCCTTAAAGACTAAGGGCATTTTCCAAGTCAGCAATCAAATCTTGTGCTGCTTCAATACCAATTGAAAGACGAAGCAAGTCGTCTGTCAAACCATAGGAAGCACGCACATCACCTGGAATATCTGCGTGGGTTTGTGTCGTTGGGTAGGTAATCAAGCTTTCGACACCACCTAGACTCTCCGCAAAGGTAAAGACCTTTAGAGAATTGATAATGGTAGGAATCTTGTCTTGATTAGCCACTTTGAAGGAAATCATACCACCCTTGCCTGGATAGAGGACTTCCTTAACAGCTGGTGACTTTTCTAAGAAAGCTACAACTTCTTGAGCATTGGCTGTCGATGCCTCCATTCGAAGTTTTAAGGTTTTAAGACCACGCATGAGCATATAGCTATCAAATGGTGACAAGGTAGGACCAGTAGTATTGAGGTTATAATAAAGTTTATCGTAGAATTCTTGGTTGCTGGTCACAACAACACCAGCCAAAACATCATTATGCCCTGATAGATATTTAGTAGCTGAATGTACAACGATGTCAGCACCTTGAGTAATCGGGGTTTGATAGATTGGGCTATAGAAAGTATTATCAACAATCACCACCGCACCCTTGTCATGAGCAATTTTGGCCACTTTTTCAATATCAAACTCAATCATAAGTGGGTTTGTCGGTGTTTCGATGTAGACAATATCGGTATCTTCTGTAATAGCCGCAATCATCTCGTCTTCTGTATTAGTGTATTCAAAAAAGAAACGCCCTTCTTTTTCCTTGTCATTAAACCAACGGAAAGAACCTCCGTAAAGGTCACGTGCAGCTACAACCTTACTGCCTACTGGGAAAATTTCAAAGGCCAAAACAATGGCGCTCATCCCTGAACTTGTCGCAATAGCATAATCTGCTTTTTCAATAGCTGCAAGTGTTTTTTCCACTGTTGCGCGTGTTGGATTTTTAGTTCGTGTATAGTCAAAACCAGTAGAATGGCCAAATTCTGGATGTTGGTAAGTTGTTGAAAAATGAATTGGTGAAGCCAAGGCTCCTGTTGCTTCATCCGAATTGATTCCTGCGTGTGCCAAAACGGTTTCTAATTGATATTCTTGTGTCATAATGTGCCCTTTCTACATGGTAAAGTGGATATGCTCCATATCTATGACCTCTATTTTATCACTATTTTCTGAAAATAATGGTAAGTTCATCATACGGATTCTTGATAGTTAGTTATAGTTTATTTCTATAACCTAAAAAGACAGATAGATACTGACTCTAATTTAAAATAAGCCCAATTTTTGAGATTTTCGAAAGTAGGTTTTCAAGCATCAAAAAGTGCCTGAAACATTATCGTTTCAGGCGCTAAGAAATGATTTAAAAGTCTTGCTTCAATCTAAGGTATGCCACTGACTTACTTTTTATCAAATAAGCGATATCTGATTTCTTCCAAAGCCATAATAACAAACGGACAAGCAAGTAAATAGAGCCAATCATCAAGTCCAATAGGTGCAGTGTTAAATAACGTGTGGAAGAAAGGCACGTAAGACAGGAGGATAAAGAGGACAATTTCTAAAACAATCCCTAAGCTAATAATACGATTAGCAAATGGATTAACTTGGAATATAGACCCTCTACCTTTACGACTATTCATAGCCATACCAATTTGGGTAAAGATAATAGCACCTAAGGTCATAGTGGTTGCCTCTCGATAAAGAGGACCTGAGCTGGCCAAATGGTTTAAATTACCTTGATTAACCCAATAATTAAGGAAGAAAGCCCCCATAGCTAAGGCTGCTTCAATCAGTCCATACCAGACAAAAGCTTTAATCAATAATTGTCGATTGAGCAAGCGATCTGAAAGACGTCTTGGCGGTCTATCCATAACGCCCTCTTCAGGTGGTTCAACCCCCAATCCCAAAGCAGGTACCATATCTGTCCCCAAGTCAATAGCTAGGATTTGCATAACCGTTAAGGGAAGAGGTATGCGTCCCAAAGAGAACAAGAAGAAAGCAGAGGGTACGGCTTCTGGCGTGTTGGAATTAAAAATATAAGTCAGGAATTTTTGAATATTTCTATAAACTGCACGACCTTCTTCGACAGCATGAACAATAGAAGCAAAATGATCATCTGTTAAGATCATATCTGCAGATTCCTTGGCAACATCAGTTCCTGATACCCCCATAGCTACACCGATATCAGCTTTTTTAAGGGCAGGGGCGTCATTAACACCATCACCAGTAACAGCGACAACTTCACCAAGCTCTTGAAGGGCATTGACCACACGGTATTTTTGTTCAGGAGCCACACGAGCAAAAACGATTTCGCCTTTAAGAGCTTCTTTAAGCTGATTGTCATCCATACCAGCTAGTTCAAGGCCTGAAACAACACGCGCATCGTCTCCTTGTACAATTCCGATTTTCTTAGCAATGCTAAGAGCTGTCAAACCATAATCACCTGTCACCATGATAATACGAATACTAGCTCTATGGCATTTTTCAATGGCTTCACGCACACCCTGACGTGGCGGATCACTCATGGCAACCAAGCCTAGAAAGACCATATTGTCCTCCAAGGTCTGCATGTCCCATTTGTCTTCTCCAATATGCTCACTGTCTAAAGGTCTATAGGCCACAGCTAAAACACGTAAACCGTCTCGGGCAAACTGGTCGTTGGCCGCAAGGATAGCCTGACGCTCAGTAGCTGTCAATGATTTAATCATTCCTTGATTATCATAATAGTCTGAGCAAAGCTCCATCACTTCTTTCGGAGCACCTTTGGTGATAGAAATATGCTGACTGCCATCTAATCCTAACTCAAGCTTATGCACTGTTGTCATCCGTTTACGATCAGAATCAAAGGGGATTTCCTTGAGGCGAGGGGCCCAAGTATGATTGTCATTTAAATTAATTCCTGCTTTTTCGGCGAGAACATTAAGACAAGCCTCAGTTGGATCACCTAAAATTGTAAAATTGGGATTATCAGCACTAGGGGCCACAACTTGAGCATTACTAGCCAAATGAGAGAATCGTACCAAACGATTAAGAAGCTCATTGTCTTCAAGAGAAATAGGTCGTCCTTCCTGCTCAATCTGTCCTTCTGATGCATAACCTAGCCCAGTTACCTCATAACTGTCTGACAAAGTCCACAGATGGTTAACCGTCATGGCATTTTGCGTCAAAGTCCCTGTTTTATCCGAACAAATAACAGAAGTTGCTCCCAACGTCTCAACCGAAGACAGTTTCTTAACCAAAGCATGGTCCTTAGCCATGCGCTGAACGGCCATGGCTAAAGATAGAGTAACTGTGGGAAGAAGTCCTTCAGGAATAAAGGCCACAATCATCCCCAATGCAAAAATAAAGGCTTGAGACAAAGGCTGATGGACAAATAGAGTCGCTGCCACCATAAAGAAGAGACCTACAGACACCGCAATAACTGAAATCTGTTTAGTCAAATGGTCTAATTCTTTCTGAAGGGGACTCTTTTCCTGAGCAAGATTCTGTGTCAAATCCGCAATCTGTCCAAACTCAGTTTTCATCCCGATAGCAGATACTATAAAATGTCCAGAACCAGAAGAGACAGTAGTCCCTGCAAATACCATATTGTCATACTCTAACTCAGTCTTGTCGGGAGTCAAATCTGCTTGATCTGACTTATAAATAGGATTAGACTCACCAGTGAGGGCAGACTGGTTAACCTGCAAATCTGTCACAGCGACCAAGCGTCCATCTGCAGAAATACGGTCTCCTTCTTCAATGAAAACCAAGTCACCTGGCACCAAGTCCTGAGCTAGAATCTTATCCTCCTTACCATCACGAAGAACTCGCGCATAGGATGGAAGAAGCTTATTAAGAGCTGCCGTAGCCTGACTCGCCCTATATTCTTGAATAAAGCTAAAGAGACCATTAATAATGTTGACCAACCAAATTGCAATCCCCAACTCTAAACTATGAGAAAGCATGGCGATAAAGCCACCACCCCACAATAAGAGTGCCATAAGACTAGTAAAATGTCTGAAAAAGGTCAGCCAAATAGGCTCCTTCTTACTTTCCTTCAATTGGTTAGGGCCATACGTCGCCTGCCTCTCCTTAACCTCTTGTGAGCTCAAACCCTGAGGGCTTGTCTGCAAGACTTGGTAAACTTGTTCGGGAGGATAGGTCCCTAATTTTATATGTTCTTGTCTAGAATCAACCATAATCCTTTCCTCGATTCTAAATCATTAAAACGATTTCATTTTTTCACCCCTATTATACTCCTTTTTCAGAAAAGGTTGAAAAGAAAAAAACCAAGCCACATGACTTGGTTTAGATTTTATTTAATATGTAATTTAGCACGCAGACTAGCAGCTCGGGCACCAAGTAGTTGGTCAGCCATACGAGTTACAAGAGCAAGAACGCCGTAGACACCGATTCCAAGGCCTCCTCCAATGACCAAGTAAATCACACTACCCATACGGCTTGTTGGTGACAATACAAACTGGAACAACCAATAGAAGATCGCAACTGGAATAGCCATGAGTACCGTAAGGATACAGATGAGCAAGGCTTTTCTAAACACTGTCTTACGACTAAAGTGCGTAACAGTGTGGAGGTGATTATACATGAGAGCAATTGGAACACCTAAACCGATGGCTGTTGAAATAACCGGGCCAAGGGCTCCTAAGAAAATAATCAATGGCAGCTGTAGAATAGCCTTAACTAAAACCCCAATCGCAAAATAGTTGATAGCTTTGCGGGTTTCAAAGATTGCCTGAAGCATTGGTGCTAAAACGCTATACAAGGCCAAGAAAATAACTTGAATCAGACTGGCTACAAAGAGCAAGTGGGCCTGACTATCTGGCGCACCATAAAAGACTGTATAAAGTGGTTTAGCTAAAATCACTGATCCTACAATGGCAGGAACAATAAAGAGCAAAAGCAACTGTAAGTTATTAATAATCAGTTTAGCTGCTCCCCTAAGATCCTTCTTAACCATATTTTCAGTCAAGAGTGGAATCCCAACCCCAGCAATGGAGATAGCTACAGCAATCAAAATCATAGTAATCTTACTTGGGTTTGAAGACAAGTAAGCATAGAGAACCTGAAGCTGACTGTTGCTATAGCTTGTAAACTTCTCCATAGTACGGATAAAGGTCCATTGGTCAATCAACTGGAAAAGTTGAACTGCTGACCCAGTAATAATGAAAGGAATGGCTTCCTTAAAGGTTTCAATAACAATTGCAGTTGGATTGATATCCGGATGAACAGCCTGCTTGCCAAAAAGACTCTTGAGTTTACCCTCCTTCCAAAGGTAGAAGAAAAGCACCCCATAACTAGCCAACATACCGATAAAAGCGGCAAAAGTCGATTGGACAACTGCTGTCACATAATCGCCTGTCCCAATTTTCATGATGAAGAAGGTCGCCAACAGCATCCAAATAACACGGATAATCTGTTCCGCAATCTGACTCAAGGCATAAGGTTTCATGTTGTTAAAGCCTTGGAAAAAGCCTCGTAAAACAGACATCGATGGGAAAATAACAACTGCCCAAGAAAGACTACGCATGACGCGAACCAGATCCTCGTCTCCCCCAGAAAGGTAAGACATCCACGGCGAAGCAAAGTACATGAAAACGCCAAAGATAAGTCCGAGACCAATCATGTAATACAAGATACGCTTGAGTAAGAAGAAACTCGTCTCCATCTTTCCAAGTGTGTTGTATTTAGACACCTGTTTGGCAATTGCGACTGGAATACCTGCTGTTGAAATCAAGAGGAAAAGAGCATAAATATTATACCCTTGACCAAAAAGGGCATTGGCTTGGTCACCTTGTTTACCCATCCAAGCATACCAAGGAATAATGTAGAGTGCCCCCAATAGACGACTGATAATATTGGATGCTGTCATCCATGCCGTCCCTCTTAGCATCTGCTGCTGCTGTGTATCAGTTTTAGTTTCAGTCATAACTTTCTTTCTAGAGAATAAAATATAATCTAGTTTATTATAAACTTTTGGCTGTGACTTGTAAAACAAGAACATTAAGGCTAAAATAGGAACTATGATTACTATTGAACAAGTTCTAGAGGTTCTTAAAAAGGACCATAATTTTAGAGATATTATCGACCAAGACAACTACTACTATTCATGGACTGGGGTGACTTTTGATCATCTTTCTTATGATAGTCGTGATGTCACACCATCGTCCCTCTTCTTTGCCAAAGGAGCTGCTTTCAAGCCTGAATTTTTAGAGAATGCTGTCAAAGCTGGCTTGAGTTTCTACGTGGCTGAGAAAGATTATCAAGTGGGAATACCTGCCATTATCGTATCAGATATTAAGCAGGCTATGAGCCTCGTTGCTCAGGCCTTCTACCAATACCCTCAAGACAAGCTTAAATTGCTGGCTTTCACTGGGACAAAAGGGAAAACAACAGCAGCCTACTTTGCCTTCAATATTCTCAAGCAAAGTCATAAACCTGCTATGCTTTCAACCATGAACACGACACTAGACGGAAAAAACTTCTTCAAGTCTACCTTAACAACACCTGAGAGTTTGGACCTTTTCCGTATGATGGCTGAAGCTGTTGCTAATGGCATGACCCATCTGATTATGGAAGTCTCAAGTCAAGCCTATCTGACTAAGCGTGTCTATGGACTGACTTTTGATGTAGGTGTCTTTCTTAACATCAGCCCAGACCATATTGGGCCTATTGAACACCCAACCTTTGAAGACTACTTCTACCATAAGCGTCTTCTCTTGGAAAACAGTCGAGTTGTTATTGTTAATAGCGGTATGGATCACTTTGATTTTATCGCTGAGGAAGTTGTGGATAAAGAGCATGACTTCTATGGTAAAAACTCCGACAACGCTGTTAAACATGGCTCTGGTTTTAGCTTTAAGGCAAGTGGGAAATTAGCCGGTGACTATGATATCCAACTTATCGGTGACTTTAACCAGGACAATGCTATGGCTGCTGGTCTGGCCTGCCTACGTCTCGGAGCTAGCCTTCAAGACATCAAGGAAGGAATCGCTCAAACCTCTGTTCCAGGGCGTATGGAGGTTCTAACCCAAACTAATGGGGCTAAGACATTTGTTGACTATGCTCACAATGGAGATAGCCTAGATAAGCTCTTACAAGTCGTAACCAGCCATCAAGATGGTCGTATTAGTCTAATTCTAGGGGCTCCAGGAAATAAGGGTGAAAGCCGTCGTAAAGACTTTGGACATGTCCTCAATACCTACCCTGATGTTGATGTCATCCTAACAGCCGATGATCCTAACAAGGAGGATCCTCTTGCTATCTGTCAGGAAATTGCTAGTCACATCAGTCGCGAGGTTCGTATCATTGTCGATCGAGAGGAAGCAATCAAAACAGCAATGTCTGAGACTACAGACTCTAAAGACGCTGTGGTTATTGCCGGTAAAGGTGCCGATGCCTTCCAGATCGTAAATGGTAAACGCGATAACTATGCTGGCGATATTGAAGTCGCTAAAAAATATTTGTAAACTAAAAAAAGTCAATTGAGGTAATGAATTTAACCTCAATTGACTTTTTTCTATACAAGGAACTAGTCTTTACCTAGTGTTTTCTTAAAAATATCATAGAAAGGATTTAGGGTTTTATCAAAAGAGCCAACAAGAGTCTCTAATTGCCCACCAAACTGACGCTTGAAGTTAAAATTCCCTTTTCCAGCACTTGCCGCTTCAGTTTCGATTGTCCCATAAAAATTAAACCGCTCTTTTCCCTCACACTTAGCATATTGTAGCATTTCCCAATGAAGAAGGACTGCTCCACCAAAATTAAGGTAGGCTTCATCATTCCCACCGTAAAAGCTGACAATTTCTGAACCATAATCCATAAAAAGATAGGCCGAAAGAGGTAATTTGTCACCAGTGACTTGGTAGGTCTTAAATTGCTCTAAACGTTTATAGTAACTTCTAAGCTGATCTTCGGCATCCGCAATCTGACCCTTGGTTCGTTTTTTCTGTGGGCCATCTTTTAAAGCCTGAATCTTAGCTTCAAAAGATTTAATATTCTCATCAAGATAAGCCAAATAAGCTGGACAATCCAAATAAGCCAACATAAACTTTGCAGATTCTCCAAAGTTCCTCTTCAAATCTTGGAAATAGGTCAATGGATGAACTGAAAATCCTTTTCTCTCTGCTGTCCGAACTAGGATGTCATAAAACTGATTGAGATTGTCCTCACGTAGTTCTTCAACTTTGACATGCAAAGCAGTGAATTTTTTTAAATCTCGCTTCAAAGATGGTGAAAAAGCTGCGAGCATCTCATCAGAAGTCGTAAAGGTATCAATTGGTTTTACAAACATCTGATTAACAACTAGAGCCTGTTCTGGATCTAAATACTGCTCAAAACCTAATTTTTCAAATACCTTGGAGACCTCATCAGCCTTTTCTTCTTCAATGATTTCAAGTTCTTCATTCCTAATAAAATCGGTAAGATAGGGATGGATAGAAAGTGATGCAATATTTTTCTTTTTTAAGTAGAGTATCAAGGCCTCTAGAAGGTCTGTCAAATCAGCTATAGAATTGTAATCTAGCAAGGGTCCATGAAACAAGAGAGCTTTTCTAAAGATACGAAAGCTTCTTCTATAGACAACGATGGCTTGACCTATCCGCAGGCCATCCCTTTCAAAAACCAGAGCCTCTACTTCTCCGATATGATTACGGCTTAGCTGAAGCTTAGCCATCTCAGCTGACTGTAAAAAGTTGGCATCTTTATAGTTTGTCTGTGTTTTTTGATAGTCATCAAAACTCACATGTTTAACCATAATAGACATACTTATCATTCCTTCCATTTCATCCTATATCCCACATTCCCCATAAAAATAAATGATTGGCAAAGTTTTCCTAACCAAGTGGGGTACTAAGTATTCATGGATATTACTCACAGATGATGAGGAAAATTTGTTAAATGATTAAATTTACAAACACTATTATATACAAATCCACCATTTTTGTTAAGGTTTTTTTAGTTAATTTTCTGAAATTTAAAAGAAAAAAATAATTACTAACGTCTCTCCATCAAAAAAGCTCTCCTTTTAAACTTAGAGAGCTAACCTATCATATAAAGTTACCGATAACGTCTCAATTGAGGTGGTTCATAAGACTGGACAAAAGCTGCAATTTCTGAAAAATCATCTGTAAAGAGGAATTTTGCTGCTGTTTCAGCCTCCAAAAAATCATGAGCAACCATGGTATCTAACATCGTTTTCATAGCATCATAATAGCCATTGAGATTGAAGAAAACACAGGGTTTGTCCAACTTACCGACTCGAGCAGCTGCAATAGCTTCAGAGATTTCTTCCAGTGTCCCTAAACCTCCTGGAAGGGCGATAAAGAGATCTCCTTGCTCTAGCATGGCAGTCTTTCGTTCTGCCATAGTTTCTACTATGGTCATTGAGGTTAACCCCTCATAAGCTATCTCCCTATCTTTGAGGAATTGTGGCATAATGCCATGAGCCTGTCCACCATTTTCCAAAACCGTATCACCAAGAACTCCCATAAGTCCCATCCTACTGCCACCATAGACTAGGGTATGCCCATTTTTAGCAATCCACTGACCCAAGGCAATTGTTGCTTTCTTAAAGCTAGGATTATCACCCATATTAGCACCCAAATAGACCGTTACTTTCATTGAAGTCCTCCTTTTTATTCTATTATAACGCAAAATTCCTGCCATAACTGACAGGAATTTTTTCTTAATCTTTACGCTCCAAATTACGAAGCATTTCATCAATTTTATTACCGTATTCGATAGACTCATCTTTAATAAAGGTCAAATCCGGAATCTTATACATAGTCAATTTTTTACCAAGTTCACGCTTGATTGTCCCAGTAGCCTTTTCAAGACCAGTTTGTGCTTTTTGGTTATCTGAGGCCAAGGTTGAATGAATGGTGTAAAAAATCTTAGCAGCTGACAAATCACCAAGCATCTGTACATCTGTGATAGTGACATCTTGCACGCGTGGATCACGAACTTTCTTTTGAAGAATTTCATTGACCTCACGTTTGATTTCCATACCAACACGGTCTACACGAAATGAATTTCCCATAGTCTTATCCTTTCTCTCTTATTATGATGGAACAAAAGCCAGGCCAGATGACCTAGCTTTGTCTCCTAAGTAAGCTTTCTTAAAAGCTAACAAAATTAACGTTTAATTTCTTCCATAATGTAAGCTTCGATAACGTCATCAACTTTAATATCGTTATAGTTTTCAATCATCAAACCACCCTCTTGAGCGTTTCCGACTTCTTTAACGTCATCTTTAAAGTGTTTCAAGCTTGCCAATTTACCATCAAAAATAACGACACCATCACGAATCACACGGGCACTTGAATCACGAGTAATTTTACCACTAGTAACCATGAACCCACCGATTGTTCCGACTTTAGAAACTTTGAAGGTTTCACGGATAATAGCTTCACCAATGACTTTTTCTTCAAATTCAGGATCAAGCATCCCTTTCATGGCATCTTCGATTTCTTCGATAACCTTGTAGATGATGCTGTGAAGACGAATTTCAACTTCATCAGTTTCCGCTTGTTGACGTGCTTGTGGTGTAGGACGAACGTTAAATCCGATAACAACAGCATCTGAAGCTTCCGCAAGAGTAATATCAGATTCGTTGATAGCACCTACTGCTGAGTGAACAACATTAACACGAACACCCTCAACATCAATCTTAAGAAGTGATGCTGCCAAGGCTTCAACAGAACCTTGTACGTCGGCCTTGATGATAACATTAACAGTCTTCAATTCACCAGCTTTAAGGGTATCAAAGAGGTTATCAAGACTAACACGATGTGTTTGTTGACGTTGTTTCATAAGGGCACGTTTGGCACGTTCTTCACCGGCTGCACGAGCTGCTTTTTCATCTTCATAAACGGCAAAATGGTCACCCGCCATAGGCGCTTCGTTCAAACCAGTAATTGAAACTGGTGTTGATGGTGCTGCAGTCTTAATACGACGACCAAGGTCATTGGTCATAGCACGGACACGTCCGAAGGTATTACCAACAACGATTGGGTCTTGAACATGCAAAGTACCTTGTTGAACAAGGAGGGTTGCAACCGCACCTTTACCTTTATCCAAACGCGCTTCAATAACGGTACCGATGGCACGAACTGTTGGGTCAGCTTTAAGTTCTTCCACTTCAGCCACAAGAAGAACTGTTTCAAGCAATTCTTCAATATTTTGACCAAACTTCGCTGAAATTTCAACGAATTCGCTATCGCCACCCCATGCTGTTGAGATAACGCCATGCTCTGCCAATTCACCGATTACACGCTCTGGGTTAGCACCTGGTTTATCAATCTTGTTAATCGCAACAATGATTGGAACACCAGCAGCCTTAGAGTGGTTAATGGCTTCAATAGTTTGTGGCATAACACCGTCATCCGCAGCTACAATCAAGATAGTAATATCTGTAACAGAAGCACCACGGGCACGCATAGATGTAAAGGCCGCGTGTCCTGGAGTATCAAGGAAGGTGATTTTCTTACCACCCTCTTCAATTTGGTAGGCACCAATATGCTGTGTGATACCACCAGCTTCTCCAGTCGCAACACGTGAGTTACGAAGGGTATCAAGAAGGGTTGTTTTACCATGGTCAACGTGTCCCATAATAGTAACAACTGGTGCACGTTCTACCATAGCATCTTTATTGAGGTAGTCTTCGTCAACAAAGAAACGTTCGATATCAGCATTATCGACTTCTTCTTTCTTGGTTGCCTCAATACCGTAGTCAACCATCAACAACTCAATAGTATCCCCATCAAGAGATTGGTTCTGAGTTGCCATAACACCCATCATGAAGAGTTTCTTAACGATTTCAGCTGGCTCACGTTTAATACGTTTTGCGATTTCTGCAACCGTCATGCCTTCAGTATATTCAAATTCTTTTGGTAATTCATGGAATTTACGCTCTGTTACTGGTTTTGGAGCTGAATTACCACGGTTATTTTTACCTTTTTTATTTTTGTTTTTATTCCAGTTACTATTTCGTTGATTTCTCACTTGGTTTTGATTATTCCACTTATTATTTCTTGTTTGCTTAGGTCCATCTTCATTCTCGCGACGATTATCACGTGATTTATCTGGACGTGCCTTTTTACGACGTGTATCTTGTGCTTGTGCAGCTGGAGCTGGTTGAGCAGCCGGTGCTGGTTTTGGAGCTGGCTTAGCTTCAGCAACTGCTTTTTGAGCAGCGACTTCAGCCTGTTGTTTTTCTTTTCTTGCCTTTTCCTGTTCTTTCGCACGGCGTTGCTCTGCAGCTTTTTCTTCACGGAAGCGTGTTTCACTTTGACGTGAATATTCTGCATTTTGCTCTGCTTTCAAGGCTGCTGCACGCGCTTTAAAGTCAATACGTGGACCTGCCTGATTGTTGCGGGCAGTATCGTTACGTTTATTTCGACCCTGATTATTGCGCTGTTTACCTTGGAAATTACGGTCACGATTACTATTGTTATCGCGGTTCCCATTGTTACGGTTTCCTTGACCATTTCCATTTTGGTTGCGACGATCATTATTCTGACGTTTACCTTGATCGTTTCCTTGTTGATTTCGATTACGATTACGGTTGTCACGGCCTCCGCCATTTTGACGACGCTCTGCTTCTGCCTTGGCACGTGCTTCACGTTCTGCCTTAAAATTACGGCTTTGTGGTTTTTTCGGAGTCGCAGGGGCTTCTTTGACTTCAGCCTTCGATGCTTCTTTAGCTGGAGCTGATTTGGCAACAGGTGCCTTATCAACCTTAGGCGCTACCTTTTCCTCTTTAGGAGTTGGTGTCGCTTTAGGAGCTGGCTTGCTTTCAGCCTTAGCTGTTCCCCCTTTTAAACTTGAAGTGATACGATTAGCATCAGCTTCTTCAACTGATGAGGAGTGGCTCTTCACAGAAAGACCAAGTTCTTGAGCTTTTGCAACAACAACCTTGCTTTCTACACCAACCTCTTTTGCGATTTCATATAATCGTTTCTTTGACACGTGATGTCCTCCTATTCTTTAGTCCATAAGAGTCCTCATTTTCTTTGAAAATCCAGCATCAACTACAGCAACCGTTTTTCTTGGTTTACCAATAGCCATGCTTAATTCCAGTGCGTTAAACACTGTGGAGACTTCTATATTATAGTAGTTACATTTATCAGTCGTCTTTTTAGTCACGTTACTACCAGCATCATTGGCAAGAAAAACTAGTCTCGCCTGCCCTGATTGAACTGCCTTGATGACAAGTTCTTCGCCAGAAATAAGTTTTCCAGCTCTTTGTGCCAGTCCTAACATATTTGACAATTTTTCTGTGTTATTCAAGACCTAACTCTCTTCTTTTGACCTTGTGATCCACATAAGCAATAAGTTCATCATAAAAACTTTCAGGAACATCCATTGAGAAACTATGGTTAAAAGCACGTTTCTTTTTAGCTTGGAGAGCTTCTTCATTATCTAGTTTAATGTAAGCACCTCGGCCATTTTTCTTTCCTGTTGGATCAATGAAAATCTCACCATCTTTAGTTTTTACAATGCGGAGCAAATCACGTTTATCAATGATTTCTCCTGAGACAACTGATTTGCGTAAAGGTATTTTTCGTGTTTTAGCCATCAAACACCTCTATGTTCTTCTTATTCTTTTTCTGTTGTTTCAGTTACTTCTTCTGTTGTGACTTCAACAGGTGTAGCATCTTCTGCAACAATCTCGTCAACAACTTCCTCAGTAGCAGCCTCAGCTTTTTCAGCTTCGAGTGCTTCATATTCAGAAGCTGACTTGATGTCAATACGGTAACCAGTCAAATGAGCTGCCAAACGAACGTTTTGTCCACGACGACCAATTGCAAGAGATAATTTGTTATCTGGTACAACTACTGTCGCACGTTTGCTATCATCTTCGTCAAAGAGAACATAGTCCACTTCCGCGGGTGCAATAGCATTGTAGATAAATTCAGCTGGATCTTCAACCCATTGAATAACGTCAATATTTTCCTCAACAGGAACTTCAATTCCTGTCTTAGCATCCAAACGTGTTGGGTGGAAACGGCTGACAACTTTCTTGATGTTGCTTCCACCACGACCAACGATAGTACCAATAGCATCAACGTTAGGGTTGTGACTGCGAACAGCAACTTTGGTACGATCACCAGCTTCACGAGACACACTCATGATTTCTACAGTTCCATCAAATACTTCAGGAATTTCTTGTTCCATGATACGTTTGATGAATTCTGGATGGCTACGGCTTACAAAGACGTTAACACCTTTAGGGTTGTTTTCAACTTTATAAACATAAACATCGATGACGTCGTGTGACTTAAAGCTTTCGCCAGGAATTTGGTCTTGGCGTGACAATTGAGCTTCGAGCGTTCCAAGATTCACATAAATGAAACGTTGGTCAAAGCGTTCAACTGTTCCTTGCATGATTTCACCTTCATGTTGCTTATAATCATTATAAGTGATTTCACGCATCTGCTTGCGCATCTTTTCCATAATGGTTTGTTTGGCAGATTGCGCTGCAACACGGCCAAATTCATCGACTGACTCTTCAAAACGAATCTTGTCACCAAGCTCGTAAGCAGAGCTGATAGCAAGGGCATCTTTCAAGCTAATTTCCAAACGACTATCAAAGACTTCGTCTACAACTTCACGAACGGTATAAACTTGAAAATCACCTGTTTTTTCATTAAATTCAACTACAGCTGATTCTGACTGACCATAACGACGCTTGTAGGCTGACTTAAGCGATTCAACCACGGCATCAATGATGTCTTCCTTGTTAATGTGTTTTTCTTCTTCCAAGACACGGAAGGCTTCTAGCATTTCTTTGCTCATATTCTTTGTTGTTTTAGCCTCTAAAGGCTAAAACTGGCATCCTTTCTTTATTTACACTAAGAGTTTTAGAGTTTGACTGCCAAACGAGCTTTAGCAACTGTTTGATAGGGAATCTCAACAGTTTTATGGCGAGTCTTATCAAGGTAATCAATTGTTAGGGTTTCCCCATCAAAGGCCACCAAGTCACCTTGGAAAATCTTGATCTTATCAATAGCCTTGTAAAGACTAACATTGATATACTGACCAACAGCATTTGTCAAAGCTTCTTTGGTTTTTAAGGGACGCTCTAACCCTGGACTAGAAACTTCCAGCATGTATTGATCCGGGAAAGGATCAGGCTGAATAGTATCCAAGAGGGGACTGATAATTTCAGTCAAGTCTGCAGTATCTTCTACAGTAATACCTCCTGGCTTATCAATCAAAACTGACAAGACATAGTCACCGCCAAGCTTTTCGTACTCGATATCGACCAGTTCGTATGGCTCAGGAATAGCTGGAGCTACGACTGCCGTCACGAGATCAATAATTTTTTGCGACATTATGACCTCCTTACACACACAAGAGACGAAGTTTCTACTCCGCCTCTCTTTCGTTATTTTCCTATATTATAGCATAGCTCAAAAGCCATTGCAAGGAATAACCATATTGCTATCATTTCATAACAAAAAGGTTGGGAATCACCCAACCTTATTTATTGCGTCGCTGGAACAGTGCTATAAGTAGTTACACCCGATCCATTATTATTGTATGTAGGGGTTGTCGTACCTTGTTCCTGAACATAATTACCTGTGTTTTCACTATAGTTATTGCTATAGGTAGTACCTCCATTGTAGGTACTTACCGATCCACCACCAGCTGCCTCAGATGTCCCAGCCTCATAATTTGAAGAAGCTTCACTCGAAGCCGCACTTCCTTTAGAATTAACGAAATCATCTGAGCCATAGTTAGAGCTACCAGAACCATAGAGAACCAAACTAGTCTTAAGATTAGATTCAGAAACTTTCTTCTTACCGACTTCCTTCTTAATACGGTTTTGTACCTTAAGAATATCCTCAGTTGAAGCTACTTGATAACTTCCACCATTGATCATGGCATCCGAACCAGCCAATTGGTAGGACTTAATATTTTTAAGGGCATCACTATAACCCATCAAGCTACGCAAAGTATTGGTATCACCAAGATCGATACTGGTTTGAACATTTGAACTTACAGCCGACAAAATTTTCTTGTAAGAACCAATAGAGTCCATCTTCAATAGCTTAGCTACAACCTTTTGAATAACCTCACGTTGACGTTTTTGACGACCATAGTCACCATCAGGGTCATCGTAACGCATACGTGAATAGACTAAAGCTTGCTCACCATTGATTTTATGGGTTCCGGGCTCAACTTTTGCCTGAAATTCAGGTTCATTTTCTGCAATCGAAATTGGAAAATCAAAATGATTCGTTACCTCAATACCACCAACAGCATCTACCAAATCAATCATACCCTGCATATTAATCAGTGCATAATAGTCAATATCAATATCTAAAACCTTTTGAATGGTTGAAATAGCCAAGTCAGCACCACCCTCAGCATATGCTGAATTTAGTTTTGCTTCACCCGACCCCTCAATATCTGTCAAAAGGTCACGTTCCAAACTGGTCATGGTTGTTTTCTTAGTCTTAGGGTTCACTGTTACCAAAATCATGGTATCAGAGTTTCCTTCCCAGGTTTCCTTACGTTCTTTGGATCCTGTATCTACCCCCATCAAGAGAATAGTTATAGGCTTAGTCTGTTGAATAGCCTTACTATTCCCTGAAGTTGCTTTAGAAGCCCTAAACGTTTTTGACAATTCGCCTGTGGCGTAATTATAAGTTGTCGTTAGGTAAATACCAGCAGCTACTACTGTCGTTGCAAAAATCGCCAACAACATCAATAAAATTTTTCGTCCAAGTTTCATGTTTTTTCCTAATCTATGAGTTTAGCCATAAGGTAAACATCTAGAAATTCTCCATTTTTAGTTCTTGCACCACGTTTCTTAGTGCCTTCAATGTCAAATCCGAATTTTTGATAGAGATGAACCGCCCGTTTATTACGTGCTTGAACCGTCAACTCTAAGCGGCGGATAGTTGGTGTATGATCTGCCCAGTCAATCATTGTTTCCATAAGAAACTGGCCAACACCATTCCCCCAGTAGGGTTTAGAAACCGCAATAAATACGTCGCCAATATGACTGGTCTTAGTATCTTGATCAGAGGTAACATTACAAACACCAATGACCTCATGACCCAATTTCGCCACCAAACAAATCTCATTAAGCCTATGCTGATGACTTTCAATATAAGTGGCTAACTGTTCAGCACTCAGTATAGAACTTCTATCATCTTGTGCTAGAAAATCCGATTCCAAGGCTACAGTCTCTAGTAAACGAGCTAGAGAGGCAGCATCCTCTCTTTGAGCTTCCTCAATGACTAATTCTTGCTCAGCCATTTATCATTTCCTCCTGAATCTCCTTACTTCTAGGACCGAAAGATTCAAAAAGCAACTGACGTCCATCTCCATGATGAGATATCGAAATTAGGAGATAATCCCCTAACAGACTCTCATCTAGGAGCTCACCCCACTCGATGATTGTCACACCTTCACCATACAGAAAATCATCTAAATCAATAGAATCTGGATCATCACCAATGCGGTAGACATCTAAATGATAGAGTGGCAGTCGCCCCTCATACTCCCTTACAATAGTATACGTTGGACTCTTTATCATCTGTGAAATATCCAAACCTTTGGCAATTCCCTTAGTCAAGGTCGTTTTGCCAGCTCCCAGATCCCCTGAGAGAACAATTATATCTCCAGAATCGAGCAGTCGACCTAGCTTTTGGCCGATACTAATCAATTCTTCTTCATTTTGACTGTAAATCATGTTTTCATTATATCAAAAAATAAAAATATGGACTAGAATCCACTGTAAAAATACAGTAGAAACTTATAAATATTGAATCATTTAAGTAAGAAGTTAAGATATGTATTTTAATCTTCAATTTATTTTAACCACATCAATCACTCATAGATTAGAAATCGTTTTGTAAAACTTACTATAGATTTGAAAGTTAATCAAAAAAACTCTCTCACATTCCCCAGATAAAATCGCAAAAGAAAAAGCCTGACAAATATACAGACTTTTAACTTTCAAGCTTTAGAACACAGCCATACTGATGAAGTTAAGGATAAACAAGATATCCAAAATCCACATAATAAAGTGGACATCCTTAGCTTGACCTTTGACGATTTTGACCAAAGTATAAGTAAGGAAACCAGCTGCGATACCATAGGTAATACTATATGAGAATCCCATGAAAATAGAAGTGAAGAAGGCAGGAATAGCTTCAGACAAATCTTCCCAATCGACACTCTTAAGGTTAGAGAGCATCATAACACCTACAATAATAAGGATAGGCGCTGTGGCAGCATTAGGAACGATTGATACCACTGGACTAAAGAAACTAGAGATGGCAAAGAGTACAGCAACCACAAGAGCTGTCAAACCAGTACGTCCACCAGCACCAATACCTGCTGCAGATTCAACGTAAGTTGTAACATTTGAAGTCCCTGCAATGGCACCAATACTTGTACCAACAAGGTCAGAGTAAAGAGCACGGTCAAGAGCTTTTGATTCGTTGTTATCACCTGTTGAAGCAATGATACCAACCTTCTCACCAGTACCAATCAAGGTACCGATAGTATCGAAGATATCAGTCAATGAAAAGGCAAGAATAGCCATAAAGACACCAGGCAAACGAGAAACGTCTGCAAAGAGTGATCCCAATCCCTTAGATCCAAGCGCTGCACCAAAGACCTGACCAAGATCTTTAATAGATGATGTCAAGCTAGCTGCGTGCCAGTCAATGCTTCCAAGATCAACGACACCAGCAAAAATAGCAATGATAGTCGTTACGAGGATTGAAAGAAGAACACCACCACGAATACCTTTAACAATAAAGAAAATCGCAATCGCAAGACCAATCAAACCTACAATTACAGTTGGATTATTGAAAGCAACCAAACCTGGTGTAGCTGACGATGAAGCTGTAATTGACGCCTTGGCCATGTCAGCACCTTTACCTGCTACAGTGTAGGTATGAGGATTAATTGAGAATTTCAAGAAACCAGCATTTTTAATTCCCACATATGCAAGGAAAACACCGATACCTGCTGAAATCGCAGATTTGAGGGCTGTTGGAATAGACTCAATAATCATCTTACGTACTTTAGTTACTGTGATGATCAATGAAATAACACCACATAGAAAGACCATTGCTAAGGCCTCTTGCCAAGTGTAACCCAAAGAAAAAACCACTGTGTAGGTGAAGAAGGCATTAAGCCCCATACCAGGCGCTTGGGCGTATGGTAGGTTAGCATAAAATGCCATCATCAACGTCCCTGCAACCGCACCAATAATTGTTGCTAAGAAAACACCTTGTGCAGGCATTCCTGTCTGAGCCAACATCGCTGGGTTAACAAAGAGGATGTAAGACATGGCAAAGAAAGTTGTCAATCCGGCAGTCACTTCTGTACGGACGTCAGTACCATGTTCTTTCAATTTGAAAAACTTTTCCATGAAAGTTTAGACTCCTTAATAAAAAATATTGTCAAAATCCGAATAATTTCGGAACATTCTCACGTAGAATGCAACATTACTATTCTACCTGAAATTATTTGACGGTGCAAGGTTTATTTCCTGAGACTTTTCTTATGAAAAACCGAACGTTCTTAGAAAGCTCTTTCTTAATCACCAACAAAGGACAGATTTTTGCTATAATAGGAACATGACAAAAAAATTGATTGCACTAGATCTTGATGGAACGCTCTTGCGCCCAGATGGAACTATTTCAGAATTTACACAAAAAACGATTAAAGACGTACAAAACAAAGGACACCAAGTCGTTATTGCTACAGGTCGTCCTTATCGTATGGCTATTGACCATTACAAAACGCTAGGGTTAGAAACACCACTCATCACTTTTAACGGCTCCTTGACCAATCTTCCAGACCAAGACTGGGCTTATGAGCATTCGGTTAAATTAGATAAGAAATATCTGATTAGCCTCTTACAACGTCATGATGAGTTAGAGATGGATTTTCTGGCTAGTGAATATCGAAAACACTTCTATATCACTATGAATCACCCAGAGCGTATTCAACCACAACTCTTTGGTGTTGATAAAATTATTGAGGCTATGCGTTTAGAACCAACTAAAATCACGCGCAACCCTAACGCTCTCCTTATGCAAACTCGTCATGAGGATAAGTACCAACTTGCCGATGACATCAAGAAGGACTTCAAGGAAGAAATTGAAGTTGATTCTTGGGGTGGCCCGCTTAATATCTTGGAATTTTCGCCTAAAGGCATAAACAAGGCCTACGCCCTAAACTACTTACTTAAGGCCATGCGCAAATCAACGGATGATCTGATTGCTTTTGGAGACGAACACAACGACACAGAGATGTTGGAACTTGCTAAAACTGGTTATGCCATGAAGAATGCTAGCTCTGTTCTTCTCCCCCACGCTAACGAACAAATTGAGTGGACTAATGAAGAGGATGGCGTTGCTCGCAAACTCCAGGAACTCTTCTTATAAATAACAAAAGACACCGAAAATTTCTTCGGTGTTTTTTCTTATGATTAAGGTAAAATAGCCACTGCACGCACTGGGGAGCCTGTCGCCTTGTCCCAGTGAGGAAATGCAATCGAAATCAAAGCACCAACGGCTGGAACTTGATCCAATTGATTCAAAACTTCTACCTGATAAATGTTTTGTTCCAAGAGGTAGTATTCGTTTACCAAGCCATGTTCTGCTGCTGGAATGCCAGCATCTGTATCAAAAGTCTCGTGACCGACAGCCTTAATCTTACGTTCATAAATCAAGAATTCTAGAGCTTCACGGCTCCACCCTGGACTCTGTTGAACCCCATTTTCATCAAGGTTGCGCATAGCATCTTGATCTGGCCAAAGCTTCGACCAATCACTACGAAAAGCGACAAAGGCCCCTTCAGTAATTTGTCCATATTCTGCTTCAAAGTCTAAGATATCTTGTTTGCTCAAAATAAAGTTTGGATTGGCAGCAACTTCTTTAGACTTGTCGATAACATAGAGTGGTAAAAGAAGATCTTTGAGAGCAATCTCATCCAACCAACGACCACCTTCTACAAAGTGAATCGGTGCATCAATATGCGTTCCGTATTGACCAACTACTGTAAATTTTTGAACATGGAAACCATCTTTTAATGTGAAAAGGTCTTCTTGTTTCAAAGCAGGAAGGGCTGGGAAATGTGGACTTTCCGCATTAATTTTGTGGGTCAAGTCAACCCATTTCTTAGATTGCAATTCATTATAAATACTTAGTAAATCTGACATAAGGAGGCCCTCTTTTCTTATAGATTTAACCTTAAATAGTTAATTGAAGAAATTATAGCAGCCAACACCAGCTATTACAAGCTTTTATCTCATTTTTTCTTAATCCTATCCCCCCTAGTTAGATATAGCTTAAAACTATACTTAACACTTATTGTCTGAAAAAAAAGTATATTTGCAATAATTTGATGTTTTTTTCAATTATATGACACTTTTGTTACGAAAACCATTGACAAATTCATGGTAACGTTCTATAATTAGAGTGTTCTAATTTTCGAGGGACTAAAAAAATATTGTTGTCATTTTCATGTCATGAATGCTAATACCAATAATCATTTTTCTATTCCTAAGAAACAATATATAAAAGGAGGAAGAACACTAATGGGTATCGGTATTATTATTGCTAGCCATGGTAAATTCGCTGAAGGTATTCACCAATCAGGTTCTATGATTTTTGGTGAACAAGAGAAAGTTCAAGTGGTTACTTTCATGCCAAATGAAGGTCCTGACGACTTGTACGCTCACTTCAAAGATGCCATTGCTCAATTTGACGCTGACGACGAAATTCTAGTCCTTGCAGACCTTTGGTCTGGATCACCATTTAACCAGGCAAGCCGAATTAAGGAAGAAAATCCTGATCGCAAGATGGTTATCGTGACAGGACTCAACTTACCAATGCTTATCCAAGCATATACGGAACGTATGGTAGCTCCTGATGCTGGGGTTGAAGAGATTGTCGCTAACATTTATAAGGAAACAAAAGAAGGCGTTAAAGTCCTTCCAGAAGGCCTTATTCCTGAAGAAGACACTAAACCAGCAGACGCTAAACCTTCTATTCCTAAGGGTACCATTCCTGAAGGAACAGTACTTGGTGATGGAAAAATCAAATACGTTTTGGCTCGTGTTGACACACGTCTCCTCCACGGTCAGGTTGCGACTGGTTGGACTCACTCAACTCACCCAGACCGTATCATCGTTGTTTCAGACACTGTTTGTCATGATAAACTTCGTACAAACATGATTAAACAAGCCGCTCCATCTGGTGTTCAAGTTCACGTTATCCCAATTAAAAACATGGTTAAAGCAAACAATGACCCACGTTTTGGTGATACACGTGCTATGCTTCTCTTTGAATCTGTTGAAGATGCTCTTGCTGCTGTTAAAGCAGGTGTTGATGTTAAAGAAATCAACCTTGGTTCTTCAGCTTATAAAGAAGGAAAAGTCAATGTTACTAAAGCTCTTTCATTTGACCAAACAGATGTGGATGCTATCAAAGAGTTGCAATCATTGGGTGTCAAATTTGACGTTCGTGGGGTACCAAGTGATAGCCCAGCAAACGTTGATGCCTTGATTAAGTCAGCTGAAACTAAATTAGCAGAGAAGAAATAATTTTGGAGGATGCATAAATGAGTTTAGTACAAATTATTTTAGTCGTAATTGTTGCTTTCATCATCGGTTGTAGCTCAGTTAACGACCAAATCGAAACATACCAACCAGTTGTGGCTTGTTCCCTTATCGGTCTTGTTACTGGTCATCTCGAACTCGGCGTAATGTTGGGTGGTAGCTTACAGTTGATCACTATGGGATGGGCTAACGTTGGTGCTGCCATGGCACCAGATGCCTCACTTGCCGCTGTAGCTTCTACAATCATCCTTATCTTGGGTGGTCAAGGAACTAAAGGGATTGGTCCTGCCATCGCCCTTGCGGTGCCTTTGGCTGTTGCCGGTCTTGCCTTGACAATGGTTGTCCGTACAGCAACTGTCTTCATCGCTCATATTATGGATAGCCGTGCAGAAGCTGCTGATATCGCTGGTGTTGAAAGATGGCACTTTATCGGTATGGCCCTCCAAGGTCTCCGTGTTGCTATCCCTGCCCTCCTCTTGCTCTTGATTCCTGCTCACCTCGTACAATCTGGTCTTGAAGCTATGCCTGAATGGTTAAAATCAGGTATGACAATCGGTGGTGGTATGGTTGTAGCCGTTGGTTATGCCATGGTTATCAACATGATGTCTAGTCGTGAAGTTTGGCCATTCTTCTTCCTTGGTTTTGCTTTGGCTGCCCTCAAAGAGTTGACCTTGATTAGCTTGGGTATCATCGGCCTCTGTCTTGCCGTTATGTACCTTGCGCTTGAAGCTAGTGGTTCAAATGGTTCTTCAAATGATGGAGGATCAGGTGATCCCCTCGGTGAAATTCTGGAAGACTTTTAATTAGGAGGAAAGAAAATGGCTGATTCAAAAATTAAATTAACAAAAGCAGATCGTTTCAAAGCTTTCTTGCGCTCATACTTCCTTTTAGCTTCATTCAACTATGAACGTATGCAAAATGGTGGTGTGGCTTACACCCTTATTCCTGCAATCAAAAAACTTTATCAAACTAAAGAAGACCGTGCTGCTGCGCTTAAGCGTCACTTGGAATTCTTCAATACACAACCTTTCATGGCCAACCCAATCTTTGGGGTTACGCTTGCCTTGGAAGAAGAACGTGCCAACGGTGCTGAGATCGATGATGCGGCTATCTCAGGGGTTAAGGTCGGTATGATGGGACCTCTTGCAGGTGCCGGTGACCCTCTCTTCTGGTTTACCCTTCGTCCAATCTTCCTTTCACTAGGAGCAGGTTTGGCTGTTTCAGGTAACGTCCTAGGCCCAATCGTCTTCTTCGTTCTCTGGAACGTTATGGTTGCCGCTGTTAAATGGTATACTCAAGAATTTGGTTACCGTGCTGGTACTGCGATTACAGACGACTTGTCAGGTAACCTTCTCCAACAAGTAACTCGTGGCGCATCAATGATGGGGATGTTCGTTATCGGTTCTCTTATCCAACGTTGGGTAAGCATTACCTTCACACCAGTTGTCTCTGTTGTTAAACAACAAGAAGGTGCTTATATCGATTGGGATAAACTTCCAAAAGGTATTGCCGGTGTTAAAGCAGCCTTCCTAGAACAAGCTGCTGGTAAATCACTCGAAGCCAACAAGGTAACAACATTGCAAGATAACTTGAACCAATTGATTCCTGGTCTTGCTGCCCTTGGTTTGACTTTCCTCTGTATGTACCTTCTTAAGAGAAAAGTTTCTCCAATCGTTATCATTTTGGGTATCTTTGTTCTAGCTATTGTGCTCCACATTATTGGTGTACTCTAATCGGAGCAAGGTATGGTTAAATCGCTCAATACCGAAATGGCTCACACAACTAAGGGAACTTGGTTTCGTGAAGGGCCTATTTACGGAAATATCATGGTCGGAGATAAGGCTTTCGAATTTTACAATGATACGAAGTTACAAGACTACGTTCAAATTCCTTGGGATGAAATCACTTATGTGATTGCCGATGTCTACTTCGGTGGTAAATTCATCCCACGCTTTGAAATCCGTACTAAGCAAAATGGACGTTTCCGTTTTGCCAGTCGAAAAAGCCGAATAACTTTGAAAGAAATTCAAAAAAGAATTCCTCGAGAAAGTTTAAGAAAAGCACCTAGCTTCATCGTTGTTCTCAAACAAGGCTTTAAGAATCTTTTCCGACTCATTGTCAAGAAGAAATAATCTCCGAATATTATAAAAAGATTGTCCAATCTAATAGTTGGGCAATCTTTTTATAATATTTTGCTCATTTTTGAAAGAAATTGACTTCTTTTGAAATTTTATCTCACTAGCTATTGACATTTACGTGAAAGCGTTTTACAATATAATTGTTCTTGATTTCTTATGTTTAAAAAGATTGAGAGACGCTTTTTTTAGCGTCTTGAAAAAAATCGGAGATAGTCTTTTTAAGCCTAGGAAATAATAATTTATAAGGAGGAGAACACGAATGGGTATCGGTATTATTATTGCCAGCCATGGTAAGTTCGCTGAAGGGATCCACCAATCAGGCTCTATGATTTTTGGAGACCAAGAGAAAGTTCAAGTCGTAACTTTCATGCCAAGTGAAGGTCCTGATGATTTGTACGCTCACTTCAACGACGCCATTGCACAATTCGATGCTGATGATGAAATTCTTGTTTTGGCTGACCTTTGGTCTGGTTCACCATTTAACCAAGCTAGCCGAATTGCTGGAGAAAATCCAGATCGCAAGATTGCTATCATCACAGGACTTAACTTGCCAATGCTAATCCAAGCATACACTGAACGTATGATGGATGCTAACGCTACTGCAGAGCAAGTTGCTGCTAATATCATCAAGGAAGCTAAGGGTGGTATCAAGGCACTTCCAGAGGAGCTTAATCCAGCTGAGGAAACAACAGCAGCTCCTGTAGAAGCTGCTGCACCTCAAGGAGCTATCCCAGAAGGGACAGTTATCGGAGATGGTAAACTCAAGATTAACTTGGCACGTTTGGACACACGTCTCTTGCATGGTCAGGTAGCAACTAACTGGACACCTGCTTCTAAAGCAGACCGTATCATTGTTGCTTCAGATGACGTTGCTAAAGATGAGCTTCGTAAAGAATTGATCAAACAAGCAGCACCAAATGGGGTTAAAGCAAACGTTGTTCCAATTCAAAAATTGATTGATGCTTCTAAGGACCCTCGCTTTGGTAACACACACGCGCTTATCTTGTTCGAAACTGTTCAAGACGCACTTCGTGCTATCGAAGGTGGCGTGCCAATCAAAGAACTTAACGTTGGTTCTATGGCTCACTCAACTGGTAAAACAATGGTTAACAACGTTTTGTCTATGGACAAAGACGATGTTGCTTGCTTCGAAAAATTGCGTGACCTTGGCGTTGAATTCGACGTCCGTAAGGTACCAAATGATTCTAAGAAAGATTTGTTCGACCTTATCAAAAAAGCTAACGTTCAATAACCTTCATTCGGATAAATTAGTTGATAATCTCAGCTAATCACAACTCAATAGAAAAGGAATTATTACCATGTCAGATATGTCAATTATTTCTGCAATTTTGGTCGTAGTTGTTGCCTTCCTTGCTGGTCTTGAAGGTATCCTTGACCAATTCCAATTCCACCAACCACTTGTTGCATGTACCCTCATCGGTGCTGCTACAGGTAACCTCACTGCAGGTATCATGCTTGGTGGTTCTCTTCAAATGATTGCCCTTGCTTGGGCTAATATCGGTGCCGCTGTCGCTCCTGACGCTGCCCTTGCCTCTGTTGCTGCTGCCATTATTTTGGTTAAAGGTGGTAACTTCACAACTGAAGGTATCGGTGTTGCGACTGCAACAGCTATCCCACTTGCGGTTGCCGGTCTCTTCCTAACTATGCTTGTTCGTACAGCATCTGTTGCCCTTGTTCACGCTGCAGATAAAGCAGCAGAAAGCGGAAACATCGCTGGTGTTGAACGTGCACACTACCTCGCCCTCCTTCTTCAAGGTTTGCGTATCGCTGTGCCAGCTGCCCTTCTTCTTGCTATCCCAGCAGAATCTGTTCAACATGCCCTTGGATTGATGCCTGACTGGCTCAACCACGGTATGGTTGTCGGTGGTGGTATGGTCGTAGCCGTTGGTTACGCCATGGTTATCAACATGATGGCAACTCGTGAAGTTTGGCCATTCTTCGCCATCGGTTTTGCTTTTGCTGCTATTAGCCAATTGACACTTATCGCTCTTGGTGCTATCGGTGTCGCTATTGCCTTCATCTACCTCAACCTTTCTAAACAAGGTGGCGGAAATGGTGGCGGAACTTCAACTGGTTCAGGCGACCCAATCGGCGATATCTTGGAAGACTACTAGGAAGGGGTGCTCTCATGGCTGAAAAAATTCAATTATCTCAAGCGGATCGTAAAAAGGTTTGGTGGCGCTCACAATTCTTGCAAGGTTCATGGAACTATGAACGTATGCAAAACTTGGGTTGGGCTTACTCACTCATTCCTGCTATTAAAAAACTCTATACTAACAAAGAAGACCAAGCCGCAGCTCTTAAACGTCACTTGGAATTCTTCAATACCCACCCTTACGTAGCTGCTCCTATCATGGGTGTTACCTTGGCTCTTGAAGAAGAAAAAGCTAACGGTACTGACATCGAAGATGCTGCTATCCAAGGGGTTAAAATCGGTATGATGGGACCTCTTGCCGGTATCGGTGACCCTGTTTTCTGGTTCACAGTTCGTCCTATCCTTGGTGCCCTCGGTGCATCATTGGCACAAGCTGGTAACATCGCTGGTCCACTTATCTTCTTCATCGGTTGGAACCTTATCCGTATGGCCTTCTTGTGGTACACTCAAGAACTTGGTTACAAAGCAGGTTCAGAAATCACTAAAGACATGTCTGGTGGTATCTTGAAAGATATTACTAAAGGGGCATCAATCCTTGGTATGTTCATCTTGGCTGTCCTTGTTGAACGTTGGGTTTCTATCGTCTTCACTGTAAACCTTCCAGGTAAAGTTTTGTCTAAAGGTGCCTATATCGAATGGCCTAAAGGCAATGTTAGCGGTGACCAACTTAAGACTATCCTCGGCCAAGTTAATGACAAACTTAGCTTCGATAAGATTCAAGTGGATACCCTCCAAAAACAATTGGATTCATTGATTCCAGGTTTGATGGGACTTCTCCTTACTTTTGCATGTATGTGGTTGCTTAAGAAGAAAGTTTCACCAATCACAATCATCATCGGACTCTTTGTAGTTGGTATTGTTGCAAGCTTCTTCGGAATCATGTAAAAAGAGTAAGAGTTTAGCAAAGCTGAACTCTTTTCTTATGCTATAATAAAGGTACTACAATCAAAAAGCGAGATAGATATGGCACAATCACTAAACAAAACAGTTGAACTGCATACAACAGGCGTTTCCTACATGGCTATCGGAGGGAAAGTCGGTAAATTTCTAATAGGAGATGTGGCTCTTGAATTCTACCCAGATGTCAATGTCGAGCAATACATTCAAATCCCATGGACTAGCATCACACAAATCGGTGCGAATGTCTCAGGAAAGAGAATTAGCCGCCACTTTGAAGTGTTGACAGACAAGAGCAAATTCCTCTTTGCTTCTAAAGATTCTGGGAAAATTCTAAAGATTGCTAGGGAACATCTTGGCAATGAAAAAGTCGTCAAGCTACCAACTCTTATTCAAACTATTGGCGCTCGACTCAAAGGTTTATTTGCCAAAAAATCATAATTTTTGTATAATATAACAGACGGATAAGTACTAGCTAGACCCTTACAGAAAGCCTGCGGTTGCTGCGAGCAGGTAGGGTTAACCTACGAAATTCTACCGTTTCTAATAATTAAAAACATAAACAAGTGCACTCCTGTGAAGTTGGATGGAACCGTGGCCTAAGTCACTCCAACACTTTCACTGGAGTGTTTTACTTTTTGGAGGAACTTATGTTAGATGTAAAACGTATTCGTAACGACTTCGATGCCCTTGCCGAAAAGTTGGCTACACGTGGTGTCGCTACTGAAACTTTAAATGAACTCAAAGAGCTTGATGTTAAACGTCGCGAACTTCTTATCAAATCTGAAGAACTCAAAGCTCAACGTAACATTGCTTCAGATGGTATCGCTCAAGCTAAGCGTAACAAAGAAGATGCTTCCGAACAAATCGCAGCAATGCAAAAAGTCTCTGCAGAAATTAAGGAGATTGATGCAGAACTTGCTGCTATCGATGAAAAGCTTAATGCCATCGTTGTGACACTTCCAAACACACCAAATGACTCTGTTCCTGTAGGCGCTGACGAAGATGAAAATGTAGAAGTTCGTCGTTGGGGAACACCTCGTGACTTTGATTTTGAAGTTAAAGCACACTGGGATCTTGGGGAAGACCTTGGTATCCTAGATTGGGAACGTGGTGCTAAAGTCACTGGTTCTCGCTTCCTCTTCTACAAAGGCCTTGGAGCAAAATTGGAACGCGCGATCTACAACTTCATGTTGGATGAGCACGCTAAAGAAGGTTACACTGAGATGATCACACCTTACATGGTTAACCACGACTCAATGTTCGGTACTGGTCAATATCCAAAATTCAAGGAAGATACTTTCGAGCTTGACGGTACTGACTACGTCCTTATCCCAACAGCTGAAGTTCCTTTGACAAACTACTACCGCGGTGAAATCCTTGACGGTAAAGAATTGCCAATCTACTTCACAGCTATGAGCCCTTCATTCCGTTCAGAAGCTGGTTCAGCTGGTCGTGATACACGTGGTTTGATTCGTCTTCACCAATTCCACAAGGTTGAAATGGTCAAATTCTCAAAACCTGAGGACTCATATGATGAGTTGGAAAAAATGGTAGTTAACGCTGAAAACATCCTTCAAAAACTTAACTTGCCATACCGTGTCATCACTTTGTGTACTGGCGATATGGGATTCTCAGCTGCGAAAACTTACGACTTGGAAGTTTGGATTCCAGCACAAAACACTTACCGCGAAATTTCTTCATGTTCAAACACAGAAGATTTCCAAGCCCGTCGTGCACAAATCCGTTACCGTGACGAAGCTGATGGTAAGGTAAAACTTCTTCACACTCTTAACGGTTCAGGACTTGCTGTTGGACGTACAGTAGCCGCTATCCTTGAAAACTACCAAAACGAAGATGGTTCAGTAACTATCCCTGAAGTTCTTCGTCCTTACATGGGTGGTGCTGAAGTGATTTCACCAAAATAAATAAGAGAAATCTCCAGAAAAACTGGAGATTTTTTTAGTTTTGATTAGCTTCCTCGTAGTATGGTTTCAACTTATAGAATCCATCAGCGAGTTCTTCTACCAACTCTTCCATTGTTTCACTAGCAGTCACAGGGACATCATACTTGACCAAGACCTTACGAACACGACCATCTCTAACTGCTTCTTTAAGCATCTGGCGATTCTCTTCAGTTCCTTCCACACGATGACTAACACCATTTTCCTGGGCAAAATAGTATAGAGAGGGTGCAATCGGTAAGTCTAGGACCTTATGTTGCTTAGCTAAAGTAGTATCTGATTTTTTCCGTTCGACAAAGCTAACTTCTACTGAAATCCCCCATTTTTCAGGCTGACCATAAAGTCGAATCGCCATAGCAACATCTTCTAAACTATCCTCAGGGGCCCTGTAATAGCACCAAAAGTGCGGACGACATATTTGTGCTTGATTAGCCCAATTACTGACACGATCCATCTTAAAGGGTGCCAAACGCTCCTCTAGAAGTTTTGCTAAAGTCTGCATCTCCTTACGAGCTGCTTGACCAAGTGCCTTGAGGTCTTCCATCTCTTCCTGATGTGGACCGGCTTTTTCAGGTTTGATATACTTAACACCTTGTTTAGATAAATAAGCTTGAACATTTTCTAACATCGTTTTCTCCTTACAATGATAAAAGACCAACCCATAAAAATTCTATTCTGGTTGGTCTCTTTTTTTATTTACGTTTACGAGCAATCAAATGAATTGGTGTTCCCTCAAAACCAAAGGCTTGACGAATTTGATTTTCCAAGAAACGCATGTATGAGAAGTGCATAAGCTCTTCTTCATTGACAAAGATAACAAATGTTGGTGGTTTAACCGAAACTTGTGTGCCATAGAAAATCTTAAGGCGTTTTCCTTTGTCAGTTGGTGTTGGGTTGATGGCAATGGCATCCATGATAACATCATTCAAAACAGCTGATGAAATACGACGGTTCTGACTCTCACTGATGCGTTTAATCATCTCTGGCAACTTGTTAAGACGTTGTTTCGTCTCAGCCGATACAAAGATAATTGGTGCATAGCTCAAAAATTGGAACTGATCACGGATATCTGCTTCCCAGTTAGCAACGGTATGATTGTCTTTCTTAATCGTATCCCATTTGTTAACTACGATGATAATCCCTTTACCAGCTTCATGGGCAAAACCAGCAATACGCTTATCATACTCACGGATACCTTCTTCGGCATTGATAACCATAAGGACGATATCAGAACGGTCAATGGCACGCATTGAACGCATGACAGAGTATTTTTCTGTGTTTTCATAAACCTTACCAGATTTACGCATACCAGCGGTGTCAATCATGGTATACTCTTGACCTTCACTGTCCACAAAGTTTGTATCAATGGCATCTCGAGTAGTACCAGCAATCGGGCTGGCAATCACTCGGTCCTCACCCAAAATGGCGTTAATCAAGCTTGATTTTCCGACGTTTGGACGTCCAATCAAACTAAAACGAATGATATCTGGATTTTCTTCTTCAACTTCTGTTGGGAGGTTTTCAACGATAGCATCGAGAACATCCCCTGTACCGATACCGTGAACAGATGAAACTGGATAAGGATCACCAAGTCCAAGAGAATAAAAATCATAGATATCTGCACGCATCTCAGGGTTATCCACTTTATTTACCGCCAAGATAACAGGCTTGTTGGTCTTATAGAGAATACGAGCAACGTACTCGTCCGCATCTGTCACGCCTTCCTTACCTGAAACGACAAAGACAATAACGTCAGCTTCAGTCATGGCAATGTCAGCTTGGTGCTTAATTTGTTCCATAAATGGTGCATCAACATCATCAATACCACCTGTATCAATTAAGCTAAACTGGCGATTAAGCCATTCAGCAGAGGTATAAATACGGTCACGTGTTACCCCTTCAACGTCTTCGACGATAGAGATACGTTCACCCGCAATTCGGTTAAATAGGGTCGATTTCCCAACGTTTGGGCGACCCACGATAGCAACTGTAGGTAATGTCATATGTTTAAGTCCCTGATTAAATAGGGATTCCTTTCTTCATTTAGCAGTCTCACTTCCACCAAGGAAAGCAAACTCTCTTATTCTTTATCATTATTAGGATCACCCTAACGGCGATTAACACCCTTCAAGTGAACCTCTTTGGCAAGAAAACGGATACGCTCCATCACACGTTTGGCCTGCCAAGTCTCGTCTCCTTGACGTCCATTGGATAGCTTAGCTTCTAAATCCGCAAAACTATAGTTAGACGTAAAGAAGGTAGGCAGCTCCTCAATCATGCGATGCTGGAGGATAACTTGCAAAACATCATCCCTAATCCAAGAAGAGAATTGTTCTGCACCAATATCATCTAGAACCAAAACTTCCGCCTGTTTGACAGCATCAATTTGCTCCTTGACAGAACCATCCTTGATTCCATTTTTAACATCAATAGTAAATGATGGGTAATGAATAATGGTCGTCGCAACCTTCTTGGTCTCTGAAAGTTCATGAGCCATAGCAGCCAACATGAAGGATTTTCCAACCCCCATGTCTCCGTAGATATAAAGGCCTTTCTGGTCTGGACTAGGGTAATTCGCCACAAAATCCACGAGACTCTCAAAGGTATCAACACGAGCCACATCATCTAGAGCAATGTCCGCAAAGGTAATCTTACGATAAGACTGAGGCAGACTCACCAAATTAATCCGTTTAGCAATAGCCTGCTGTTCTTGTTGCTCTTTGAGCTGACGCGTCTCCTTATAGGTGACATCAGCGTAGCCTTCATTCATGGTCAGAATCGGTTCATACCCTTTGGCAATATACGAGGCATCACCTTCCTTTACCTTACGGCATTCCACCAGGAATTGATTAAACTTAGGAAGACTACGCTTGATTTCATCCTGGCTTAGGCTATGCTCTTGAATAAAGCTAGCCACTCTTGGATCCGCTAAAATTTGCTTCGTTAAATCTGTTGCATTGCCAGACCCATGATGCCCTGTTCGGTTTAGGGTTTGTCCAACTCTTTCCATAGGCTACTCCTTTCCTTTTTCTAGTTTTGCCAAAGCTCGACGTCTAATTTCATCCAACTTGGCCTGATCAGCCTGACTGGTTTGATTATCATAATCTGGATTACTCCAGCTCGGCACATTTGTTTTCTTCTTAGAATCAGCTTTTGCTTGCTGTGATTTCTTATCGTAACCACTACGCAAAGCTAAAAGCCCCTGTTCAGCAGTGACGATATTCTTAAAGGCAAAATCGTTGGCAAGTTTAGAGATATACTCTCGATTTACATTCGTTGAACGTGTCCGTCCCAAACTGTAGGCAACCATGAGGTTAATTACCTCATCCATAAAGCCTCTTTGTGCCAAATCCGTGAGAATCTGCTTCTCAGAATTAGTCACAGTCCCGCTTGGGCCTTTAGCACTTTGCAAGTAATCTATAGGCTTTTCGGACCTAACCGCTTTAAGAATCTTTTTCTCCGTCTCCGTCAAAGCAGAATCACCACCCAATGTTTGAGCTTGAGCCTGTTCTAATTGCACCTGCATACGCTTGACAATAATCTGGTGGTTCACGGCTGTCTTTTTCGCTAAGAGATAGGTATCATACCAATTCATGCCATGAGTTTCAGACAATTTATAGATTTCTGGCACATCTGTCTTTTCATCTGTAAATACAAGTCCGTCAGCCTGCATACGATTCCTGAAACTGCTTAAATCAAACGAATTTTTAGGCTTGATTTCAGACACAGACTTTTGAGTCAAACGCTCATCGGTAAAGACATCCGAAAAACGTTTAGATAAATCTTGCAAGCCTTGTAGACCTGCCGGTTTCAAAGCATCTACTGCTGGTTCACTAATCTTTTGCTCGAGAAGTGAACTATAAACGGCATGTTTTAGAAACTGCTCAATTGATAAGGGAGACTTAAGCTCTATAACATAAACCCCTTGAGGTGAGTGGTAAAAGGCCAAGAGATCTACTGCTGTCAGAACCGCCAGTGCTTCCTGAAGGGGCTGCATTCCAAAGTTAAGATGGTTCAGAATAGCCGCAAACTTATGGCGGTGATTACCATTGTCATAAAAAGCCACGAAATACTGGTAGAGAGCGTATCCTTCACTCCCAATAATGGGATAATAGCAACGCATCAAACTTGCCTGATCGGGAACGATAACCTGATTGCCAACATAGACAAATTCTTCAATAGGTCTCATTTTTTAGACTCTTTTTTCGCACGTACAGTTTTGGTGATTTCTTGAAGCAACTCTTCAATCTCATCAACATCTTTGAAAGAACGGTAGACACTGGCAAAACGTACATAAGTGATTTCATCAAGGTCAGCAAGTTCTTTCATCACTAAATTCCCAATGACATCACTATCAACCTCTCCATCATGGTTACGACGAATGTTTTGCTCAATACGGGTGATGGCATTTTCGATATCCTCACTAGAAACCGGACGCTTCTGAGCACTCATCAAGATACCATTGAAAATCTTATCGCGAGAGAATTGTTCACGGGTACCGTCTTTTTTGACAACCAAAAGTGGAACTTCCTCCACACGCTCAAATGTTGTAAAACGAGCATGACAAGAATCACACTCACGACGACGACGAATGGTATTCCCATCCTCTGCCTGACGGCTATCGATAACACTAGATTTATTATGTTGACATTTTGGACAACGCATGCACTTCACCACCAATCTTTGAAATTCGGTACTCTATTTTACCATAAAAACACATAAAAAGCACGCCCTAAACGAGGCGTGCTCATGACCAAGAATCACTTTAAGTCTCTTATAAATTGATTTAAAGCTCAAGCTGAGGTGTCGTCGTTCCTCCATCCGCAAATGGAATGTAAAGGTCGAAACGTGTTCCAACACCAAGTTCAGAACTAACATCGATACGACAACGATAAGCTTCCACAATTTGGTAAAGGATTGACAAACCAATACCAACACCAGATTGCGTTGTCGTACGGTTACGTGCCTTATCTGAACGGTAGAAGCGCTCAAAGATATGCTCAATATCTTCTTTAGAAATCCCTTCACCATTATCTTGCACTTGTACCAACATTTCATCTTCCAGAGCCTTAATTGTAACCTGGATTTCCTTGTTAACAGGAGAATACTTGACCGCATTATCAATCAAAATCGTAATCGCCTGTTCAAAGTGTTGGCTGTAAATCTGTGCAGGGCGCTCTGAGCTCTCGAAATCATTGAGATAGAATTGGTAGTCTTCGTGCAAGACACGGAAGTTACCAATAACCGTACGGATTGAAGAATTCAAATCACAAGTATCGTTTCTGTGATTTTCAAATGATCCTTTGACACGGATAGAATCCAACATATCATTAATCATAATCGTCATACGGTTGGCCTCGTGACTGGCAGCCTCAAGACTTTCCTCAAGAATCTCAGGGTCATTTTTACCCCAACGTTGCAAGAGGTCCATATGCCCCTTGATAACCGCAATCGGTGTACGCAATTCATGACTGACGTCACTCAAGAAGCGCATCTGCATCTGATTATTTTCTTGGATTTTATCCATCATACGGTTAAAGTTAACCGCCAAATCACCAATTTCATCGTGACTTTCAATCTTAGAACGAAGTTCCAAATCACTTGGCGAATCGGTGATTACTCCCATCGTTTCGTGCAACTGTCTCATCGGACGCAGAATAGATGTCAAGACAACTACAGTCGCTGCGATAACTAGGACCGTCATCCCCACTTCTAGGAAAATCAATAAGAAAATCAAACGCTCTTTAAGAGCATAATAGAATTCCAAATCATGGAAGATTTGGGCATAACCAACGATGGTCTTTTTATCTTTACCGTAGATTGGAACTTGTAGCAAGAAACCACGCTTCCCTTTATAGGAAACTGACTTCAGTTTGTTTACCTCGGACATACCTGGAGGCGAATCTGTGTTCTCCTCAGAAGTAAAGATAAACGTTCCCTTTTTGTCATAAACAAAAACAGATTGGTTAGAATATAATTTATTAGAAATCGCAACCTGACCATCCAAAGAGTGCTTTTCGGAAAGCACGCCATTAATGATCGATGCATAGATATTTTTAGGTGAATAAAGGGCCGCTAAAAGCGGTTCTGGACTCAACTCTTCGTCGGAGTCCCAGTCCTTTTCGATATAAGTAACAACTTTTGAGATTGTAGTGTTTACATTTTGACGTTCACGTTGCAAAAGTAGCGTATTTGCTGAGAAAACAACAACCAGAGTGAACATCGACAATACAAGAAAGAAGACCACAGCAGTTGTCATGGTCAACTTTTTTCTAATGGTTACTTTACCAAATAATTTATCTTGTAATTTACTCATTTTTCACGGATAACGTAACCCATTCCTCGTACTGTTTGAATATATGATTCCTTACCTGGAACGTCGATTTTTCCACGCAAGTAACGAATATAAACATCTACCACGTTTGTTTCGATGGCGTCATCATATTTCCAAACTTGAAGCAAGAGTTCCTCACGGGTCATCACTTGGTTCATATTGCTCAAAAGTGTGTTCAACAAATCAAACTCACGTTTTGTCAATGGAATTGCTTCATCACCACGAACAACTGTACGGTTTTGAACATCCAATTTCAAATCACGATAAGTTGATGCTTTTGCTGGTGCATTCTTAGCAGCTTCGATATCTTGGCGACGGAAGGTTGCACGGATACGTGCCAATAGTTCTTCAATCGCAAATGGTTTTACAATATAGTCATCAGCACCGCGGTCCAAACCAGCAACAATGTCCATGATTGAATCGCGAGCTGTCATCATCATAATATAAGTATCTTTTTCTTGTTGGAGACGACGTGTTACTTCAAAACCGTCCATCTCAGGCAACATAAGGTCCAAGAGAATAAGATCGAAATCTTTCTCGAGTGCCATTTCAAGTCCTTCGCGTCCGTTGTCTGCTGTCACAACGTCGTATCCTTCGTGTTGAAGTTCAAGAGAGACAAAACGAGCAAGGTTTTTCTCATCTTCAACAATCAAAATGCGTTTGCTCATAATAAGTATTTACCACTTTCTTAAAATTTTTTGACTTCCATTTCCCTTAAAAAGTCTGTAGATCTACCCAATGAATAAATCCGAAAATTAACTTCTAATGATATAATAATATAGATTTTTAAAATTGTCAAACATTTTTAGTTTGTTTTTTTGAATTAATTTTCATCAAAAAGACCGTTCAATTGGGCAAAGGGATTACTTGCCTCTTTTTTCTCCTGTTGAAGTGCGGCAAAGTCCTCTTCTGACAAGACTTCCCAGTCATTCCCAGAGAGCGAAATTTGTCCTGATTCTTCCTCAGGTGTTAGTACTCTCAAAGGAATATTAAGAAGAATATTATCTAGAATACTCTCATCAAGATTAATGGTGTCCCCATCCAAGATAAGAACTAGATTTTCTTCGACTAATTCCTTTTGAAGAGCAGCATCTGCCTCTTGTATAAAGGTTTCTGAAACTGGATAGTTAAAACTAAGGGTCACAGGTTCAAGTGAACGGCTAGATGGCAAGGTAATATCATAGCTAAGTTGATAATCCAAAAGGTACAAACCATTGTCATAGGCTACCTGCCCACTTGCTTGAATCTGTTCAAGATTTAAAACTTGATCATAGCGTTCTTTAATAGACTCCAACAAAGAAGGTGCTTCGTTAAAGGCGAGCCCTTCTGGAGACTTTCTAACTTCTGAAAGATAAATCATTTTTAATCCTCAAATTAAATTTCCCCATAGGGATCTATTTTCAATCCACAAGACCATAATCCCCTACATTCACTTTTCATTAGAGAGCATGATTATGATTTTAGACTTAATTAGTATTATATCAAATTTTTAAGAAAAAATAACACCTTTAATATTACATATTTCTTAAACTTAGAACATTTTTCAAAGCTAATGAGAAACTTACTCAGACCTAGTTTCCATCTGTCTTATAGCGTTAGATGAAAGCTCTTAATTATGGTAAAATAAGAGCATTGAAACTAGATAAAAGGAATATAAAATGACACCTGAAGATTTTTACAAGGCTCTGAAAGAACTGGGGTTCGATCTCAGCCAAAAACAAAAAGACCAATTCCAACGCTACTTTGAGCTCTTGGTAGAATGGAATGAAAAGATTAACCTTACTGCAATTACAGAAAGAGACGAGGTCTACCTCAAACATTTCTACGATTCCCTAGCTCCTGTTCTCCAAGGACATATTAAAAATCAGACTATTCGACTTCTCGATATCGGAGCTGGAGCTGGATTTCCAAGTCTCCCTATGAAAATCCTTTGTCCTGAGCTTGATGTGACTATCATTGACTCTCTTAATAAACGCATCAATTTCCTAAATCTATTGGCTGATGAACTTGAGCTCAGCGGTGTTCACTTCTATCATGGACGTGCAGAGGATTTTGGACAAGACAAGGGCTTCCGTGCTCAGTTTGATATTGTAACTGCCCGTGCTGTTGCACGCATGCAGGTTCTCTCAGAATTGACCATTCCTTTCTTAAAGGTGGGTGGACAACTTATTGCACTTAAAGCTGCAGCAGCTGACGAAGAGCTAGCCGATGCTAAAAATGCCTTGAACTTGCTTTTTGCCAAACCTATTCTCAATGAGAACTATAAACTGCCAAATGGGGATGGACGTAATATCACCATTGTCGATAAGAAAAAAGAAACCCCAAATAAGTACCCACGTCGTGCTGGGATGCCTAACAAGAAGCCGTTATAACGTTTATCCAAGGATGTTCCTTGCTCCTTGGATTATTATTTATTCTTATGATAACTCGGAGGTTTTCATTGATAAATCGTCTTTCTGTCACGCAAAAGCTTGTGCTCAGCTTTGTCTTTGTCATTATAGTGGGGAGTATTTTACTTAGCCTTCCCATAAGCCACTATGCTAACAGTCCAGAAACAAGCTACCTAGACCATCTCTTCAATACTGTGTCAATGGTCTGTGTAACTGGACTTTCTGTTGTCCCGGTCAGTAAGGCATACAATGGTCTTGGTCAAATTCTCTCTATGCTTCTCATGCAGACAGGAGGACTTGGACTAGTCTCTCTTATAGCCTTTAGTACCTATACCCTTAAAAATAAATTAGGACTGAGCGATCAAGATCTCCTTCAATCCGCACTTAGTAGGGATAACCAAAAAGATTTGAAGGCTTATCTTTTTAAGGTCTATAAAATAACTTTTTCTATTGAAGCTATGGCAGCACTTGTGATTATGACTGATTTCATTCCTCGTTTTGGACTTGGTCATGGTATCTTTAATAGTCTCTTTCTAGCTGTCTCTGCCTTTTGTAATGCTGGATTTGATAACTTAGGTTCTAACAGTTTACAAGATTATGCAACCAATCCAACCATTAACCTTGCTGTAGCTTTTCTCATCATGTCTGGAAGCTTGGGATTTGCAGTTTGGATTGATTTGATTCAACTAATAAGACGTTATATTAAAGATCGTCCAAGGAATTGGAAATTAGCTTGTAGACCTTTCAGTAATCAAAGCCGTCTTGTGCTTATAAGTACAGGTTGTCTCCTATTAGGAGGAACACTACTTGCTTGGTTACTGGAAATGGATAACTCTAAGACAATCGGTACTCTCAATATCTGGCAACAACTTCTGGTAAGTTTCTTTCAGACTGTAACCATGCGTACCGCTGGCTTTGCAACTATTTCCTATACCAATGCAGATTTCTCCACAAATCTTCTTTTTATGATTCAAATGATTATTGGGGGTGGCCCTGGAGGAACTGCGGGTGGTATCAAGGTGACAACTGCCTCTATCATGTTCCTACTTTTTAAGTCAGAGCTATCTGGTAACTCGAGCGTGGTTTTTCGAAACCGTATTATATCTAACAAAACCATTTTGCAAGCATTCACTGTTATACTCTTTTTCCTAACGATGCTCTTTGTCGGCTATGTTATTTTGCTGGAAACTAATCCTACACTCTCACCACTAGGCCTACTTTTTGAGAGTGTATCAGCCATTGCTACCGTTGGTGTTTCAATGGATTTGACCCCTAATCTAAATACCCTAGGACGCCTCGTTATCATGGCTCTGATGTTCATTGGCCGTGTCGGACCTATCACTGTTCTCTTGAGCTTGATGACCAAAAAAGAAAAACATATCTCTTATGCCCCAACTGACATTTCAGTCGGCTAAACTATTTTATTAATTGACAATATTCTGAAAGGATTTTATATGAAAACACAAATTATTGGGGTCCTTGGTTTGGGAATCTTTGGACAAACTATTGCAACCGAACTCTCTTCTTTTGGACAAGAGGTTATTGCCTTAGATAATAATGCTACAACAATTGATTACCTTGCTGATCAGGTGACTAAGGCTGCTGTTGGGGACATTACTGACATTGAATTTCTACGTTCTGCTGGTATCGATACTTGCGACTCAGTCATTATTGCAACTGGAGAACACCTAGAATCGTCTGCGCTAGCGCTCTTGCAGTGCAAAAAACTTGGTATTAAGAATATTATTGCCAAAGCTATGAATAACAATTATGAGGAAGTCCTTTACGGAATGGGTGCTAACTGGGTCATCACTCCTGAACGTAGCACAGCAAAAGAATTGGCTTCAAATATCCTCCGCTATAACATATCAAATGTTTTTCATTTAGAGGATGACGTAGCTTTAATTGAACTTAAAATTCCTAGTGAATGGGCTGGAAAGTCCTTGCATACTTTAAATCTAAGACAAAATTATAACGTCAATGTTATTGGTTTTAGAGATGAGAAAAGTGGCAAGTTAAACACCCACTTTGACCCAAGTAAGAAACTACCTGATGAAGGGATCATACTAGTTGTCGCTGACAATCGAACACTAGAAAAATTTGATTATTTAGGATATTTAAAATAACAAAAAACGTTCCAATCTCGTTCATCTAGACAAGACTGGAACGTTTTTAGTTGTGCTTAATAGCATACTTTTACTAAAAGCCAAGAATATCATCCCCATGGATTGTAAAAACGACCATGATTGAGGAAGATTAAGCCTATACTAATCCCCAATAAAAGAATAGCTGACACGATGACAAGGTAATCTTGTTTCATCAAAGATTTATGCACATACCAGGTACGTTTTTTATAGCGACCAAATCGACGTAGCTCCATAGCTGTCGATATGGTATCAATTCGTTCGAGAGATGAAAAAATTAGTGGAAGAACAATTTGGAGATTCCCGCGAATACGTTTGACCAATCCCGACTTTTGCGACAAATCCAAACCACGAGCCTCTTGAGCCTTACGAATCGTAAAGAATTCTTCTTGGACATCTGGAATATAACGCAAGGTTAAACTAACGGAATAGGCAAATTTATAAGGAATCCCAATCTGATTAAGACTAGCCGCAAACTGACTTGGATGGGTAGTCATGAGAAATAGGATGGCAAGAGGAACCGTTGAAAAATACTTGAGCAATAGATTTGCAAGGTAAAAAAGCTCCTGACTGGTCAGATAGAAACGTCCCCAGCCTTCAATAAGAACTGTCTTTGCCCCGTAAATTTCTTCACCATAACCAGGTGCGAAAAGGTAGACCATAAGTAAATTAAAGAGGGCAATGGATCCAATAATCTTAACAACAAAAGAAATATCTCGCCAACGAATCTTAGCCAAATAAAAGAGATAAATGGAAAGTAAGCCTACTGCTAGGATAAAGCGGGGGTCATAGGTTGCCATACAGGCAACTGAAACCAAGATAAAGAAAAGCATCTTACTTGCCCCAGACAAATCATAGAGGAAACCTTGACCGGACTGATAACCAATTAAACGATTAGACATTAGGGCCTCCTTTTTCGATATAATACTGGGTTACTTCTACTGGATCACTTGACAATTTCTGACCCAAAGTATAAAGAGAGGTCTGCTTGAGATTAGCTGACTCTAGTAAATCCTTCTGATTAAGAATTGTAACAGGGTTGTCGTCTGCAATGACTTTACCCTCAACCACAACGAGACAACGATCGCTATGTTCCAACATGAGCTGCATGTCATGGGTAATCATCACAATCGTATGACCTTGCTTCTGAAGACTGTCCAAGAAATTCATGATATCTGTGTAAGTCTTGTAATCTTGACCAGCCGTTGGCTCATCCAAGATAATGATTTCAGGTTTCAAAACTAAGATAGACGCAATGGTCACGCGCTTTTTCTGACCAAAGGAAAGCGCAGAAATGGGCCATTTACGAAAACTATAGAGACCACAAGTCTTCAAGACCTCATGAACACGCGCTTCAACCTCAGCCTCTTCAATACCTCGCAAACGCAAACCAAGAGCGACCTCATCAAAAATCATAGTTTGGCTAATCATCTGATTTGGGTTTTGCAAAACAAAGCCTATACGTTCTGAACGCTCGGCGATGCTATCCTGGCTAATATCCTGCCCCTTGTAAGTTAATTTTCCTTGACTTGGGACAAAACCACATAGAGCCTTGGCAAGAGTCGACTTTCCAGCCCCATTTTTACCGACAATCGCTAGTCGCTCACCTTTTTTCAAGCTAAAGGACAGATCCTCTATGATTGCTGGATTATCTCCATAGGAAACGCTAAGCCCCTCAACCTTCAAAATAGAGTCACTCGAACTGTCTTTTTTATCCTTCAAAACTCTGTCTGGCAGAGCAAGGCCAGATAGGTCTAAAGCATCTAATTGACTAAGATTTTGTGCACTCCTTGTGTCAAATCCCAACTGACGTAAAACCGTCACATATAGAGGTTCGCGAATCCCATTTTCTAGCAAGAGCGTACTCGATAAGAGCTCATCTGGGCTACCATTAAAGAGGAGCTCTCCTTCATTGACCAATAAAATGCGGTCAACGGGACGATAAAGAACATCTTCTAGGCGATGTTCAATAATAATCGTCGTAGCTCCCACCTCCTTGTGGATCTTATCAATGAGATCAATGGTTTCCTGTCCTGATTTAGGATCTAAATTTGCCAGAGGCTCATCAAATAAAAGAATAGGACTCTCATCAATCAAGACACCAGCCAAACTGACTCGTTGCTTTTGGCCACCTGATAAATCTTGAGGGCGGTGATTCAAAAGAGAGGTCAAGTCTAGACGCTCAGCCCAGAGGGCTACCTTATCTTTCATCTCACTTTGATCAGCACAATCATTCTCCAAAGCAAAAGCCAAATCCTCGGCTACTGTTAGGCCAATAAACTGACCATCTGGATCCTGCAATACCGTAGATACCAACTGTGACTTATCATAGATAGATTGCTTGAAAATATCCTGACCATCTATCCTTACCTGGCCTTGTGCCTGACCTTTATGAATATTAGGTATGATACCATTGAGACACTGAGCTAGGGTCGACTTTCCACTGCCAGAAGGACCTAAGATGAGGACTTTCTCGCCCTTGGCAATATCAAAGCTGATATCTTTAAGCGTCGCTTCTGCTTGCGCATCATATTGAAATGTAAACTGATTAAAACTAATGTATTTATCCATGTTTCTACTAAAAAAGAGAGGAGGTATCAAAACAAACTGACAGTCCCACTCTCCTATGATTCATGCTAGTCTTTTGTAAGACTACCAGATTGTGTACGTGAGCTAGCATAGATTGCAAGAAGGAGGGTTCCTCCAATTGCAATTGTAATAAAGTTAGCTACGCCAGCTACAAAACTTTGTGCATAAAGGTATGACCAGGCTTGTGCAAATTGGAGTCTATCACCAATAGGGGTAACGATACCATAGGCAATAAGGAGGGCCAATGCTTGTACTAGGTTAAACCAAATCATACTCATCAAAGAAAACTTGCCAGTTGTCACATCATATTTTTTGTTGAATAGACCAATTACAAGTCCTGTAATAGCACTTGCAAGTACCCAAGCCCATGAGATATTTCCGTATTGGATGCCATCTTTAAGCGCATGGCCAATGAAGCCCATAAAGAAACCTGTAATAGGCCCAAAAATCACTGAGAATAGGGCTTGAACAGCATACTGAAGTTGGATGCTAGTATTCCCAAAAATAGGGATATTAACAAACATACCAATGATAATAAAGAGTGCTGCACCAATACCTGTCGCAACTACTGTACGAATTGAATTATTTTTCATAATCTTACTTTAATCTCCTAAACGTTTGATTTCAATGTGCCAGTTAGACCCTACACCAACATTATAGGCCTTGGCAAAAGACCCTTGGTTAATGGCTAAGCCAACACGATAGAGGGAATTGATATAAATAATTGGCTGACCGATACGAACATCCGCAAAAGATTTCCCATAGGTAACTTGGTTTTGGTAGACCAACATATCATTGTTAAAGATGGTTACTTCGAATCGATCACCAAAGTTTGGTTCCAACGCGTAAAAGTCATCACGTGTGATAGAGGTCCACAGAGAGCCGAAACGGACGTCCAAAATGTCAATCGCCCCACGAACCAAATTATCCTCTATGATGGTTTCAACCACTGGAAGTTCTAGAATTTTGTCCACAGGTAACTCAGGACCAACTTCTTCAAAACTGATATGACCAGAAGCTAATTTGGCACCTGTATAGGCATAAACATCACGACCATGGAAGGTATAAGAAAGCTCTGTATTACTACGACGATTCTCAACCTCGGAAATCTCACGAACAGCCTCGATACCAACAACCTTCTTGATATAAGAAAGTGTCCCGTTATCTGGTGTGACGATATATTGCCCCGTCTTTGTTAAGGCAACCACACTTTTACGTGAGGAACCTACACCCGGATCAACTACCGAAACAAAGGTTGTCCCCTCAGGCCAGTATTCAACGGTCTGAAACAGACGATAGGAAGCCTCAAAAGTGTTGTAGGGAGTAATATCATGTGTCAGGTGATGAACTCCCAAACTAGGTTCTTCCTGAAGGGCCACACCAATCATAGCCGAAACAGCACCGTCAACCAAACCAAAGTCTGATTGAAGCACCAATAAATTATTAGTCATAAATGTTTTACCTTTTCTCTTTGAACGGTTTATTTTACCATATTTTAAGGGCTTTTTAAAGATGATAGATTCTTGAGCTAGCTATAGTCTTTGACTATGTTTTCTCTAAATCAAAAAGCCAGCCAAATAGGCCGACCTTATACAATTAGCTATGCTTTCTTCCAACGGCTCTTTTCTGCTACTGCTGTAAAGAGAACATCTGTTGAAGAGTTAAGGGCTGTTTCACAAGAGTCTTGAATAACACCTACAATAAAGCCGACACCGACAACCTGCATGGCCAAATCATTTGAGATACCAAAGAGGCTACATGCCACTGGCACTAATAGGAGGGATCCTCCAGCAATACCTGAAGCACCACAAGCAGAAATAGCTGAAACCACACTAAGAATGAGTGCTGTCGCAAAATCGACCTGAATTCCCAAAGTCGTTACTGCAGCAAGCGTTAAGACATTGATTGTCACGGCTGCTCCAGCCATATTAATAGTTGACCCCAAAGGGATAGAAACCGAATAGGTATCAGGATTCAAACCAAGATCCTTACAAAGTTGAAGGTTAACTGGAATATTGGCTGCTGACGAGCGAGTAAAGAAGGCTGTAATCCCAGAGTCTTTCAAACAACGGAAAACTAGTGGGAAAGGATTTTTGCCCATCATCACAAAAGCAATGATTGGATTAACAACCAAGGCAACAAAGGCCATTGTTCCCACTAAAACAAGGATTAGGACCCCATAATCTGCCAAAACACCAACACCATTCTCAGAAATAGTATTAAAGACAAGACCAAGGATACCAAATGGGGCCAAGTTGATAATCCAACGAACGATTTGTGAAGTCACTTCTGCCAAGGTATTAAGCAAATCCTTCGTGTGATTGCTAGCTGCTCGCATGGCAAAACCAAAGACAACTGCCCATACCAAAACACCAATATAGTTAGCTTGAGCCAAGGCATTGACAGGGTTATCCACCATCTTAAGCAATAAATCTTTAAAGACTTCTCCCACACCTTGAGGTGCTGTCGCTTTAGTCGCTGCAGCTGCTCCCAACTTCAGAGAAATTGGAAAAATATAGTGAGAGATAACAGCCGTCAAAGCAGCCGCAAAGGTCCCAAAGAGATAAAGAACAATAACTGTCTTCATATTGCTTTGTTGACCTTCTCGCGTTTGGGAAAGGGCATTGGCAACCAAGGCAAAGACCAAAAGTGGGGCAATTGCCTTCAAACCACCAACAAACATGTCTCCCAAGAGACCAATAACCGTAAACTTAGGAACAAGCAAACCAAGCACAGCACCCACTACCACACCAATGGCAATACGCTTAATTAGACTGGTCCTATTCCAAGTTGAAATAAAACGTTTCATAACTCATTAACTCCTTTTTTATGGTTAGCCAACCATAAAGCATTCGATAGCTTCCATACTATGATAAATATCTGAAATCGTCAAGGCATGAGAAAAGCCTGTGGCAAACAGGCTCTCAAATTCTATTTATGACTCAATTTACGTGTCAAGAAATCACCTAAGAATTGGATAAGGAAAATCAAAATCAAAATCAAGAAAGTTGCCAAAATGGTAACTGATGTACTAGAACGGTTATATCCATAATAGATGGCGATGTAACCAAGACCACCGGCACCGATAGCACCGGCCATTGCAGTCTCACCGACTAGGGAAATCAGAGTTACGGTTGATACACGAACCAACTCAGGTAGACCTTCACTAAGGTAAACCTTAATCGTATCCCAAAGTGTTGCACCACTTGCTTGTGCTGCTTCAATAACGCCACGGTCAAGATCTGCAAGCACCACCTGTACTTGACGTGCAAAGAATGGGAAGGTTGCAGCTGACAATGGAACCAAGGCCGCTGTCATACCGAGGTTAGTCCCCACGATAAAGTAAGTGAATCCTTTCAAAATCGCCAAGAGGATAATGAAAGGAATGGCACGGAAGATTGAAGTGATTTTATCCAAGATTTGGAAAACAAATTTATTTTCAATAACTCCACGAGGACCTGTCAATACCAAGAAGAGCCCCATAACAAGACCAAGAAGTCCCCCAATGATGAAGGAAATAACCGTCATGTAGAGAGTCGCATAGATGGCGTCTGGCCAAGAGTTAACCCCCTGCATACCGATACGATAAATATCTGGAAAGTTTTGTTGAATCCAATCTGCCATTATTGGGCTCCTTTCTTAAGTACTTGCAAGCTGACACCTGCATTTTCAATCGCTTTTTGAGCAGCAAGAACCTGATCCGCTTCACCATCCAAGACAACGACCAATTCACCAACAGGAGTATCACCTAGAATCTCAACATTACCATAAAGAATGTTACTTGAAACTCCGTAATCTTTGAAAATTTCCGTCAAGAGTGGCTCATCTGTTGAAGAACCAGCATATTTAAGTTGAACGAGAAGGGCTGAGCTTGGTAAGTTTTTCACCAAAGGTTGTGCATTAATCTTAGCCAAGGCATCTTCAATCCCTGCAGCAGTTTCAATAAATTCTTGTGTCAAATCTTCTTGAGGATTTGAGAAGATTTCAAGGACACTGCCCTCTTCCAAAAGTTGACCATTTTGCATAACGGCAACACGATTACAAATATCTTTAACAATTTGCATTTCGTGGGTGATCATAACCACTGTCAACCCAAGTTTTTTATTCAAATCCTGCAAAAGTGAAAGAATTTGCTTAGTTGTTTTAGGGTCAAGAGCTGATGTAGACTCATCTGAAATCAAGATTTCAGGATCATTAGCTAAGGCACGCGCAATCGCTACACGTTGTTTTTGACCACCTGACAATTGTGCAGGATAGTTTTCCGCACGATCAGCCAAATCAACCAATTCCAAAAGATCACGAATTTTCTTGTCTTTTTCTTCATTGCTTAATTTAGAATGACGAAGGGCAAAGGCTACATTTTCATAAGCCGTCTTTTGAGCCATAAGGTTAAAGTGTTGGAAAATCATCCCAATCGTTTGACGTTTCTGACGCAATTCTTTTGTCGACAATTGGACCTTACCATCTGCAAAAGTCACATCTTTACCGATAGTGATTTTACCAGCGGTAGGCACTTGCAAAAGATTGATCGCACGCACAAGGGTAGATTTACCAGCCCCTGAATAACCAACAATTCCGTAAATATCACCTTTTTCAATCTGGATAGACACATCCTTAACCGCTTGAATAGTGCGGCGTTTCTGCGTAAAGGTGATATCAATATTTTTCAAATCAATAATGACATTACTCATAACTTGCAATTAACTCCTTAATTAGTTCAATGTGGGTGTAGTAATCTGCTAAGCTAACATTTTCATCCCCACCATGGTCACGACTGTTGGCATTCCCTATACCAAAGGCTGCCATAGGAACACCCAAAGCCTGATGAATCATATGCATAGGCCCTGTACCTGCTGCCGTTGGAAGCACAGCAACGCCTTCTTCATAAAAGCCTTTTGCTAACTCAATAACATTGACAATAGCTGGATCAGACATATCACTTCGATAACTTTCTTCACCAAGAGTGAAGGTTACCTTGATACGGTCAAATCCTTCTTTTTTGAGGTGTGCCTTGATACACTCCAAAACGTACTCAGGTGTCAAGCCAGGGACCAAACGCATCTCCATCTTAGCTCTGGCTTGAGCTGGCAAGATAGTCTTAACCCCTTGCCCCTGATAACCTGTTGAAATGCCTTCAATGGAAAGGGCAGGTGCAAAATAGTAAGTTTTTAAGAAAGCTCGGCGGTCACTTTCTAAAATGGGTAGTTTTAAGCCGTAAATCTTACGAAGACTATCTGCATTTTCAATGGCATAAGTTTCAATAAGATCCATCTCTCGTTCGTTTGGTTGGACAATCTTTTCATAGATGCCGTCGATAAGGATACGTCCCTGGTCATCTCTCATGCTTGAGATAGCATTGAGCAAGTACCATGAGGCCGATTCAATCACGGCACCAAATTTAGAATGAATATCAACATCAGCACTCTCGACAGACAAGTCAAAGGTAATAATTCCCTTGTTGCCCCCTGTGATTTCCAATTGACCTTTGCTATTTCGATTTCCTTGCTCCCAAACCAATAGGTCTGCTGGAAGCAGGTCATCTCGGTATTTTTCCAAATACTTTTCAAGATCGGTTGATGCAGATTCTTCAGCCCCTTCCATCATAAATGTAATATTTACAGGAAGATCTCCGACCTCACGAATGTACTTACGAAGAGCTGTCAACCGAGCTGTGATATGGCCCTTATCATCGTCGACACCACGACCATACATATATCCCTTTCGAACAGTCAGACGGAAAGGTTCGTCGGTCCATGGCTGATCATTGTCCGCAGGAACAGTGTCATAGTGTTGATAGAAAATAATTGTTTTCGCATCTGGATTTGGACTCTTGAATTTCGCCAAGACAAAAGGTGCCGTATGGGTCTCGTCAATTGTCACCTCTGCGCCAACACCAGAAAAAATCTCACCAAGGTAAGCAGCTACATCATAGAGACCAATATTTTGAGCAAAAATAGATTTTTTAGAAATCAAAGTCCGCAAAACTTCAAAATAGTGCTGAGCAATTTCATCGTTACGAAATTTTCGTAACTGCTCTTCTTCACTTGAAAATGCCATCAAATCGTCTCCTTAATACACGACAAAACGGCGTGCTCTCACACGCCCTCTGTCCTTAGCTTATTTCTTTGAATTAGCTTTCAATTGATCTTGTGTTGGGGCGCCTTTCCATGCTGGAAGGTCAACCTTGTTAGATGCATCATAGATGATTTGCGCTACTTCATCATTTTGGTAGGCTTTAATCAAAGTCTTGATAGCATCAGCTTTATTTGATTTTTCCCAATCTTTATTAGCTGCAATGATATTGACCCAATCTTTTAAATCTTGGCTTGGATCTTCTTGGAAGAGAGTTGTGTCATAGTCAACGTTTTGTTGTTGTGCGTATGAGTTGTTAACAACTGCTGCATCAACAGATGAAAGAGTTTGGGCAGCTTGTTCAGCTGCGATTTCTTTGATATCCAGTTTCTTTGGATTTTCAGAAATGTTCTTGATAGTTGCCAATTCACCATCTTTAACATCCAACTTAATCAAACCAGCTGTTTGAAGAAGTGTTAACGCACGGCTTTCGTTTGTACCATCGTTAGGTACTGAGATTGTAGCTCCTTCTGGAAGCTCTTTAACATCTTTATACTTAGCTTTTCCGTTTTCAGTACCTGAGAAAAGGTGGATTGGGCTAAGAAGTGTGTCAGCTGCCGCAACAACATCACCTTTATTTTCTTTATTCCAGTTGTTCAAGAAATAAATGTGTTGGAAAGCATTAACATCGATTTCACCGTTTTTAAGGGCTTCATTTGGTTGGTTGTAGTCTGTGAACTCTTTCAACTCGATAGTAACACCCTTGTCTTTAGCCAATTCTTTGACTTTATCCCACAATGGCTCAGTTGTATCATCCAAAGTCATAATACCAACTGTCAAAGTTTTATCATCTTTAGCTGATTTATTACCACCAGCACCACAAGCAGCCAAAGCTACTGTTGAAGCGACTGCCAATCCCGTAATTCCAAGAATTTTTTTAAGTTTCATAACGAACTCCCTTTAATTGTTTTAAGTATAAAATTATTATCCCATAGGATGAGAATTGTATCAAATTGTTTATAATTGTATATATCTATAGTTTTTAACTATAACGCGTCCTAGATTTTAATTATATGAAAAAGCTGAGAATCACTCCCAGCCTTCCTTATTATTTTTTACTAGGAACTTTCAAAGCATCTTTAGTTGGAATATAATCTTTATTTCCAAGGAATTTTTCAGCCAACTTAGCCAAAGTACCATCTTTTTGGAGTTCTTCCAAACGTTTGTTTACAAATTTTTGAAGGTCTTTTTGGTTATCTGCGAACAAGAAGTAGATGTATGGTTGTTGATCAGATTTAAGTTCAATCGTCTTCAAGTTGCTCAATTTATTGTTTTTGATGATTGCATTAACAGTTGGTGCATCAAAGATCTTGAAGTCGTACTTGCCTTCATTCAAACTTGTCAACATTTGTGTAATATTTTCATTTGTGTAGTTAAGTTCAACTGGCTTGTCTGAATGTTTATCATTAAACTCTGTCAATTGAGTAGCTGTCGATGTTCCTTGAACAACTTGCGTTGAGTGTCCAGCAATATCATCATATTTCTTAATATTACTATCTTTTGGAACAGTCAAAACAGCTGGTGTGGTACCAATTGGATATGAGAAGAGGTATTTTTGGTCACGTTCTTCTGAATAAGAGATATTGTTCCCAGCCATTTGGTATTTAGCTGAGTCAAGACCTGTGAAGACTGAAGACCATTCTGTTTTTTGGAATTTCACTTCATATTTGTCAGAGTCTTTGAAGACAGCTTTGGCCACTTCCACATCGTAACCAGTCAATTCACCGTTTTCTTCATATGAGAACGGTGCTGTTGTCCCAACAGTGGCAAAGTTAATTGTTTCTTTAGCACCTGAAGATTTAGAGGCTTCTTTTGATGATTTAGATGAACATGCAGCAAGCAATGCTACTGAAGCAATGGCTACACCTGTAATTCCAAGAATTTTTTTAAGTTTCATAATATTCTCCTTTGAGATTGATTGTTTTTATTGTAACAGAATTCACTAAGCTTAACTAATACTTAAACATAATCAAGGTGATAAGAAAATACTATCACCTAAAAATATCAATTGTTTGACAAGAAAAAAGCAGAAAACCAATAACGATTTTCTACCTTATTCCTAATTAATAATGTGACAAACGCTCAATCACTTGCTGGTTATTGAGCACTTCCTGGGCAGGAAAGAAATCAGCTTTGCCATCTTCAAAAAGAAGAACATCAGCCTTTTCATGATGAAGGTGCTTAAAGTGATGAGCAGACATGATAATGGTTTTCCCAGCTGAATGAAGCTCATGTAGAAGTTCCCTAAAAAATTCTTCATATTCTTTAGAAAGATTATTGAAGGGTTCATCAAGAATATAGACATCTGGATTCGTTACCATGATACTGGCAAAGGCCACTTTCTTCTTTTCTCCACCAGACAGTTGATAGGGAACGCGATCCCTTAAATCTTCAATTTTCAGCAGGGATAGTGTGTCTTGGACCCGCTGTGAGACTTCTTCTTCGGTCAGACCTAGCTGACGAGGACCAAAAGCAATCTCATCATAGACAGTACTATTAAATAACTGACTATCCACATCCTGAAAGAGGATTCCGAGGCGGCTATAAAAATCTCGTTTTTGACGTTTGTCCTTCAGCCATTCTTTGAGGTCCTTACCTAAGAAAAGAATGCGTCCAGATTCTTCCTGCTTGAAGCCAGTTAATAAACTGATAAGACTTGATTTTCCAGTTCCATTTTCCCCCATCAACATCACATATTGTCCTTGTCTAATCTCCAAATCAAGACCAGTAAAGACTTTTTTTTGTTCATAGGCACAGGCCACTTGATTCAATTGAAACATCTCATCCTCCTAACAGAATCTGTCCTAAAATCACTGCTACTAGACTTATCAAGGCCAGCCAGTCTTTCCATGTGAATGACTGTGATGACTTGACATACTCACCAATAAAGCAACGTGCTTCCATGGCTTGAGTCAGTTCCTCACCATAGCGTATGGCTTTAAGGTATAAAATTCCCCAGATATTACTTCCAATCCGGAAACGATGGTTGCCGCCAAAGCTTCGTGCTTCAATCCCTTTGAGCAAATCCATTAATTGTTTTCCAAAGACATCGATATATTTTATGGTGATATCTAACTGGAGCAGAACAAGATCAGGAAAATGTAACCCTTTTAATGCCACTAACATCTCACTTATTGTACTCGTCTCTGAATAATAAGCAATGGCTACGGCAATCAAAGGAAGTCTAAACAGAAAGAGCGATTGACCTCCGCTAAGTAAGAGATGCGGTAGATAAAGAACTAGAGGGAAAATCAACAACACTACAGTTTTTTTCAAGGTTCTTACTAAAACAGAATGCGGTAAAAAAGCCACGCCAGCTCCTAAAAACAAGGCTACAATCCACAAAACTGTGAGATTTCGGCTAATTCCCACTGAAACAAGTAAGAAAAAGAGAAGTAAAACCTTAGCTGTTGGATGAAAGACTGATGCTACTTTTAAAGGATGCGTTTCAAACTTTTGAAGAAGAGCTTCCAGATGGTGACGATTCCGGATAAGAAAGTTATTTCTACCGACTTTAGTGACTACTGGGCGCTCTTCCGACATCCAATCTGGAAGAATCATTTTTCAACCTTTCTACCGAAAATCAAGCGATAGAGGATGAAGAAAATCAAAACAGCAGAGGCAGCGCTCAGGATATAACCCAAAACTTCTGGAATGCCTGCGATACTATAATCTGGGAAGAGGGCATTGAATGAAAAACCATTCAACATTCCTTTTGGCGCTTGGGCTTCCACATGGTAATGAGACAATTTTTCTACCAACTCTTTGACATCCCATTCTGCAAAAGCTGTTCCCGTCGCCAATAAACCAAGTGGCGTTAGGATAATTAAGGCTAGGATAAAGAGCAATAAAGGACGTAGTTTTTTAGTCGTTATTTCCTGAGTATTATCAATATTCAAACGTTCAATGAATTCTTGAACACCGGCTGTAAAAAATCCTTCTACCAAGCCGATAAGCAGGTGAGTCAACCCCATTACTGGAAGCGTCACTCTCAAAGGGTATGGATTGTAAAGCGGATTACCACTGCTATCTTTAAAGAGAATCGGTTGAATTCCTAGTAAAACCGCAACAGTCAGGGCCGCAACTACAATTCCAATATAACCTCCAAAAAAGCTAGCAATTATCCTATTCTTTGTCCACTTATTCAAGAGTTTATAAACAGCATAACCCACAAATGGCATGACAACAGCCATACAAAAGGCATTCGCACCAAAGGCCAAAATCCCACCATCACCAAATAGCAAAGCCTGCATAGCTAGAGCCACACTAACTGCTAAACAGGAGGCCCAAGGTCCTAACAATATAGCAATTAGCACTGCCCCAACAGCATGGGCACTCGTTCCACCTGGGGCTGGAAGATTAAACATCATGATAAGGAAGGACAAGGAAGTCCCGATTCCCAACATAGGAATTGTTTTTTTATCAGTGTCAACCTTTACCTTCACTTCCTTGACAGCCTTATACCAAATAGGCAACATAACTGCCCCCATTGCCGCACAAGTCATAGGGCTTAAGTAATTTTCAGGAATATGCATTTTTTATCTCCTCATATCATTTTTTCTCAAATTCAAAGGGGTTAATCCATGTATTTCTTGTCTAAAATAGTCTGCACAGGCATAAATGACGCGACGATTATCCTCGGCAGTTTTTCCTAAGATACGTAACACCAGACCCGGGATATCTAAGGATGAAATAGCAAAATCAGACTCTAAATTCAGATTTTCTAAGTGCTTCTGCAAAGCCTTAACAAAAGCCTCGTCAATATTTGGTGACACCATTACCAAACTATTGTAATTACGCCAGCCTTCAAAATAACCAAGTTTAAACATATCTTGTTTCTGAGGTTCTAAGAGAGTCTGATCGCTATAAACAAGCTCATTATCTTGGTAAATCTGTGTCAAATTACGAAAATAATGGTATTGAAACGGTAGATCCTCATGAGACCAACCTGCCGTTACACCATCTGAATAAATCAAGTGGGCAGACTTATCCATATCAATACGACTTGTTTGAAAATAGCGTGACTTTAAATAGGGAATAACTTCATCAGCCATGTACTCCAAATAACTATTTTCTTCAAGTGTGATAGACGTATTCTGTTGTGTCAACTGTCCTTTCTCACACTTGTAAACATAAGTAGGTGTCTGAGTGGTCACCAAGGCATGAGCATCTTTATTAACATCAATGATCACTTGATACTGCTCACCCTCGACAAAGCCCCCACCCATATTAATTAGGAAATAGTAAGGAACGCCATTGGCATCTGAATTATCTGCCGATACTCGAGAGTTACCTTCTTGATATTTCTTGTGGGAAATTGTACGACCATTTCTGTTTGAAAATCCAAGATGGACAAAGCCATCATATGCTTGTGTCATCTTACAAGTCCTCTAGTAGGAAATTCTTACGAATCCATTCTTCTACTTCCTTAACATTGTCATCATTATTCAAATTTGTGAAAATGAAAGAATCTTCGTTACGGAAATGAAGGGTATCTTCACGCATACGGTCTAGGTTGGCTCCAACATAAGGTGCAAGGTCAGTCTTATTAATCAAGAACAAATCACTCTTAATCATCCCTTGACCAGCCTTACGTGGGATTTTTTCACCCTGAGCAACGTCAATAATATAAATGGTAAAATCAACCAAATCAGGGCTGAAGGTTGCAGCCAAGTTGTCTCCTCCACTTTCAAGGAAAATAACATCCAAATCATGGTTAAAGCGCTCTTGAAGAGTTTCAATCGCTTCAAAGTTCATAGAGGCATCCTCACGAATCGCAGTATGAGGACATCCACCAGTTTCTACACCAATGATACGGTCTTCGTCTAAGCTTGAATTTTTAGCCAAGAAAAGGGCATCTTCTTTTGTATAGATATCGTTAGTAATAACTGCTAAATTTAAGTCGGACATACGTCGTGTAAGACGCTCAAGCAAAAGGGTTTTACCTGAACCAACAGGTCCACCAACTCCAATAATTACAGTACGTTTTGTCATTGTTTTTTCCTCTCAACCTTGTTGATATTTTAGGACATGAATAGGCGGAATACCTGTGTTTCATGTTTCATCTGAGCTAATTCAAGACCAGGCGTATTGGCCCCAAGGTAGGACGCATCCAATTCTTGAATTTCTTGTGTCATTTTTTCTAATTGCGAAAAGCTACGTAAAACAATCTCCTGTCCAGCAAACTGTCCAAGGGGAATGGCACGCACAGCATTTTGAACCATCGTCGAAATCACACTATAGCCATAAAGTGCTATGGCTTCACTACATCCCAAGCCCTTGTTAAACACATAGAGCGCAAAGACAATAGCTGGATTGCCGAAAACCTCATCCTTACGTATTTTAGACTGATAGTCATCCAATACCGGAATAGCATGAAGCCTTTGAATGAGTCGAAGCATTTGCTTAGCAATCATTTTAGTCCCCTGTCTTGTTTCACGCGCTTGCGTCGAAACTGTCAAGACCTTATCATAATGCCAGACCTGCTCTATGTTATCTGTAACCATAGCATCATAAACCAGTTTGATTACAAGACCTTCACCATATTTAAACTGACTAGCTAAATAGGCTTCTTGCCACTCTTCGTAACCTTTATCATCTGTTACAGTGTCTTCACGTAGATAATTTTCCATCCCAAATGAGTGGTTAAATGATCCAATTGGAAAGGTGGAATCGACAATTTGCACAATTTCAAGATAATCTTGCAAAGACACATTAGCAAAGGGATTAATGTTCATGGGCAGTTAAATTCACATGGCGTAGGGGTTTATCAAGGACCACTTCTTCAATCGTGTAGGCAATCTCTTTTTGAGTCAAGACTTGCTCAACAACTGGGTCAACCTCTAAATAAATCTTGGCATCTTTCACCTCAATCGGTTTATGAGTATTCCCAAGAATGTGAGCTGTGATTCCCATTTCATCCATATCTTTAGGTGAGATGACAATCAAATCCTGTGACTCAACACCAATAGCTAGGACATGGTGATCATCGATAAAAAAGGCAGATCCATTTTGCAATTTTTGTCCCTTATCAAGACGAATACCAAATTCATTCCCATGATCACTCTTCACTCGAATAATTTTTTTGTTAAGATCGTCACTCGAAAGAATGACTGTTTCAATATGGTATTTGTCCACATCGATATCCTTAACAAGAGCATCTACTTTTGTAAAAATCATACTTTTTCCTTTTCTATTACATTTTAAAAGTCTAGCATCAGACTCATATAGCAACCTAATAAAGTACTAAAAACGTTATGGCTGTAAAATACAAAAGAGGTTGGAGGAAAAATTCCAGCCTCATGTATATAGCGTTTTCCTTAGAACAAGAAATAACGTTGAGACAATGATGTCGTATGGATTGGCTCACAAGTAACCAACTCATCATCAATAAAGACATCAAAGGTCTGTGGATCAATACGGATTGTTTTTGGAGCGTAGTCATTAAGCTTCATATCACGCTTAGTCAAGTTACGCGTATTCTTAACAGGAAGAACAATCTTATTCAAACCAATTTCTTCTTTGATACCGTGATCATAAGCATATTGAGAGACAAATGTAAGATTTGTTTCATGAACCGCTTGACCGTAAGCACCATATAATTTACGCATGATACGTGGTTGAGGTGTTGGAAGACTTGAACCAGCGTCACCCATAACACCATAAGTTAACATACCACCCTTAAGCACCAACTTAGGTTTTGCACCAAATTGTGCTGGTTCCCAGATAACCAAATCTGCAAATTTACCAACTTCTACAGAACCGATATAGTCTGCAATACCGTTAGTGATAGCAGGGTTAATTGTATATTTAGCCACGTAACGTTTGATACGGTTATTATCGTTAAACTCTGAATCCCCTTCAAGTGGACCACGCTGAGCCTTCATCTTATCAGCTAGTTGCCAACAACGCATTGCTACTTCACCGACACGTCCCATTGCCATGGCATCTGAAGTCATGATACTAAGGGCACCCATATCGTGAAGAACGTCTTCTGCAGCCACAGTTTGTTTACGTACACGTGATTCAGCAAAAGAGACGTCTTCTGGGATTTTTGGATCCAAGTGGTGACAAACCATAACCATATCTAACAACTCACCAATAGCATTTGTGGTGTATGGGTTAGTTGGGTTAGTTGATGATGGCAAAATATTTTCCTTACCAGCAAAGACCATGATATCTGGAGCATGTCCACCACCTGAACCTTCGGTATGGAAGGTATGAACGGTACGACCTTGGAAGGATTCCAAAGTATTTTCCATAAATCCACCCTCATTCAAAGAGTCAGTGTGGACCGCAAAGGAAACATCGTATTTATCCGCAACTTTAAGGGAATTATCGATTCCTGCGTAAGTCGCACCCCAGTCCTCGTGTGTCTTAATTCCTGCTGCACCAGCTTTAATTTGCTCTTCAACCACTTCAGTCTCAGAACCAACACCTTTGGCAAGGAAACCAAAGTTAGCAGGCATATCATCAACAGCTTGCAACATACGAGTAATATGGAATTTACCTGGTGTACATGTTGTTGCATTACTACCGTCAGCGGGACCAGTACCACCACCAAAGAGGGTCGTAATTCCATTATCCAAACCAAATTCAGGAAGGTCAGCAGAAATATAATGTACGTGGAGGTCAATACCACCAGCAGTCACAATCAAACCTTCTGCAGCAATGGCTTCTGTACTAGCACCCACAACAAAGTCCACATTGTCCATTGTATCTGGGTTACCACCGCGACCAATAGCAACAATCTTACCATCACGAATACCGATATCTGCTTTAATAATACCTGTATAGTCAATGATGGTTGCACCTGTAATAATGGTATCAACAACTGATGGATTGTCACGTGTTTCCGTAGCACTAACACCCATACCATCACGCAAAACTTTACCGCCACCGAACTTAGATTCCTGTCCATAAACAGTAAAGTCTTTTTCAATGGCTGCAAAAAGATTGGTATCTCCAAGACGTACGCTATCACCTACAGTTGGTCCATAGTGTTGAGCATACTCTTCACGATCCATTTTAAAACTCATCGATTTGTCCTCTTTCTAGTCTAAGAAACCATTGACCTTGTTATTGAAACCAAAAATACGACGTTTCCCTCCAAAGTCAATAAGTTGTACTGTTTTCGTTTCACCTGGCTCAAAACGAATGGCTGTACCTGCTGGAATATCTAGACGTTTGCCTCGCGCCTTTTCACGATCAAATTGAAGACCAGCTTCGTTTGCTTCATAAAAATGGTAGTGAGAACCCACTTGAGCAGCACGGTCACCCACATTTTTCACTTCAAGACTAATGGCTTCGTAACCACCGTTATAATCAATTGGCTCACTCGCCACATGGTATTCACCTGGAATCATTACACTTCTCCTTACTGAATAGGATCATGAACAGTAACCAGTTTTGTACTGTCCGTAAAAGTAGCTTCAACTTGAATCATTGGAATCATTTCTGCAATACCTTCCATAACATCTTCACGTGTTAAGAGATTGCGAGCTTCATCCATCAGTTGGGCAACAGTTTTACCTTCTCTTGCACCTTCAAGCACATAGTCAGTGATTAAAGCAACTGCTTCTGGATGATTCAATTTGATTCCTTTGTCTTTACGTCGTTGAGCAATCATAGCCGCAAGGCTAATCATCATTTTTTCCTGCTCGCGCATTGTCAATTGCATCGTTTTTCCTCCTTAAATCAATGCTTACCACTTGCCCCAAAGCATCAAAAGCCCTGGAATCCAAGCTGTTACAATTCCTTCAAAAATAGCTAGGTAAGGGACAAATTTTCCTAGATTCTTCTTAAGATTAATTTCAATAAAGGCAGTTAGCCATAGGATACCCCACAAGAACCAAATAATACCATACCAAGCATTACCACCGTATCCAGATGTTAAGCAAAGAATCCCTGCTGGTAGCGTATTAATTGCCACAAATAAACTAAACCACCCATACAAACGTTGATCAAAATCGAAAATCGTATTGATTGCTGAGTAAAGATAGGTGAAAGCAAATAAAAGACCAGTAGCGCTACCATAAAACCATTCAGCGCCTTGCCCTGTACAAGCCCCATAAGCAATGACAATAATGTTGAGAATCAAACCCAGACCACCCGTAAAGATATTCATGACAACATTTGATTTATCAGGAATACCCTCTAAACGATGGAGTCCATTACTCATCAAAACCATACCAACATAGAGTAGGATGACACCTAACATAAGAACCTCCTAAGTTTTTTATGTTAATATCATACTACTTTGACAACACATGTCAACGAATTTTCAGAAATTTTGCAACATTTAGATGGCAGTCAATCTAACATATAGTGTCAAAAAATGACATCACCTTTGGTAATTCTCAATAGGAGTCCTTTGCTCAATCCCAGATAAACAAACAGTTAATCTCTAAAAAACTATCTTTAGCATTTGACAGTTTCTGACAATATAGCCCGTACAATCTATCATTCAATGTGAGCATAATATTTTTTACTCACCTATTTTCCCAACTCATTCTCCAGACCTAAGTCCATAGACCTATTTTTAGTAATTTTACAGTTGGGTAACAAAATCGAACATTTTTTATGATAAAGTCTTTTTTGGACTAACATCCAAAAGGAGAATTATGATGGAAACAAATAACTATACTACTAATTTACAGCTAGTCTCCCAGGAATATTCCGACGAAAAGACTAGTCTTCAAACCAAAACCAAGAAACTCTTGGAATATTTTTCACCAAAAGACATTTGGAAAATTAAGGGACTGGTTGTCGCCTGTCTCGTTGCCTGCTTCCTATATGTCACTTACTTGACCCATTTTTCCTTTGCCTTTCCAGCAACCGTTGTCTTGATAAGTACGATTGAACTGGGCTGTCGTCTATTAGGTGGAAAAGCAAAGGGAATGCGACTTGAATCGGCAATATTTATGGTCACTAGTCTACTACAAGGTTTACAAATTAGTCTTTGGGGTCTGCACGACAACTGGGGGAGCGCTCAGATTCTTTGCCTTCATGCGAGTATCCTCCTTTACTTAATGGCACGTACTGGACAAAGTAGTCAAGACCGTTTGGGAATTATGGTTTGGCTAGACCTCATATACACTAGCTGCATCTTCCCACTGAAATATTTCTTTATCGGAGCCTGGACACTACTCTATAAAACAGCACCTAAACAAGAGCTCTCTGAAGAAGAAAAACACGCAGTTCAGAACCACAAATGGATGATTCTCATTAGTATCATGATTGCCTTGGTACTGACTGTATTCGCTGCTAGTCAGCTTAGTCAGGTCTTGCCTGCTTTCGGACAACTTTGGCAACAGTTCTTCCAGACACTTGCTACTCTACTTGATTTCACTATCACCTTCAAGGATAACGGATTATTGTTCTCTCGTTTAATAACCAGTATCCCTCTGGCTCTAGGACTTTTTGCTCAACTCGTTGCAACCTATTTGGCAAAAGAAAAGCCACTTAGTCAAAAACGATTTGAAGGCCGTCTTAAAACAACCCGTCAGTTTCCAAAAGTAGCAGCTTATATCGTACTCGGAAGCCTCTGCCTTACTTATGCCCTATTCATATTAACTGCCACTAGTCAAATGGGAGAACTCCTTTCTCTCAACCAAGTCAACATTCCAGCTCATCAAGCCTCACATATTGCTGTTCAGGGCTTCTGGCAATTAGTTCGAGTCTCTACCCTTAACTTGGGAATCCTAGCTGGACTTTACATTTTTTCTAAAGAAAACTTCTTCACCCACAAGGGGCTTCGTTTGTTGAGTACCCTACTCTTTACTTTTGCTAGCCTCTTTGCCCTTATCGCCGGCTGGAAACTCTTTGGCGTTTATATAGCACTCTATGGTGTAACGCCACGTCGCTTACTGTCAGGTTGGCTTGTCACAGTACTCTTTATTTGGTGTGTCCTAACACTTATTAGACTTTATAAGCCTATCCAGGCAACCCGTCTCGCTGTATTTTATGCAACTATCAGCTTCACCTTGGTTAGCCTCTTAGGTAGCTTTATTTTATAAGAAAAAAGAGTGGAACTAGATTAACTAGTTTCACCCTTTTTATATTGGAGTTATTTTGAATCTCTTGTAGGAAAGGCATACATCACCCAAAGTACTACTAGTAGTGGTGTCGCTTTTAATACAATCCAAGCAACATTGAAATTGGCATCACGTAGACGTCGAATCTGCATAGAAATGGTAGGAAGCGCCGTTGCTGCTATAAATAGAATGAAAGCTGTCAATGTAAAGCCAGCAGCTCTTGTTTCCCCAAGTAAGTCCATCAGTAGGAAAATCAAACTACCGATAATTCCATTAATCAAGACAACCCACCAATAGTCTGATCGTTTTGTACGACCATAAAAATCGAGATAGCCTAACCAAAAATTTTTATATGCCTCTAACATGTTTACACCTCTTAATAGTCTGTTACCAGTATACTATATTAATAAGATAGGTGCAAGATGTGAAAATTTAGACTTCTTAAGTTATCTACATACATAATAGGAAGATTATTTTAAATAAACTGGAATGGATTGAAATTAGCACTGTCTGACTCAATCTGGCCACTCACCATGGTCACTACACGACTGACATGTTGACGTACACTATTGCGGTGAGCAATAAAAATCATTGTTCGTTTAATCTTAGCAAGATTAGCCATGACCCTGCTTTCAGTATCACTATCGAGACCACTGGTAGCTTCGTCAAAAATCAAGATAGGTTGTTTGGACAATAGAGCCCTTGCTATAGCTAATCTTTGTTTTTGACCGCCAGACAAACCACCGTCTTCAGATACTTGGGTCTGAAAGCCTAGTGGCATTCTTTGAATATCCTCTAAGATATCAGCTTGTTGGCAAACTTTAATAAGCTTTTTCTCGTCAACTTCTCCTTCAAATCCTAATAGAAGATTCTCTAAAATCGTCCCCGTAAACACATAGGTCTGCTGGGGAACGTAAGTCACCATTTGACGCAACTCCGCATGGCTAATGGTATCTTTATCTAGGGTTACATGACCACTAGATTTCGTATAATAACCTGACAACATTTTAGCTAAGGTCGTTTTTCCAGATCCACTTTTACCCATGAGGGCGATTTTCTCACCCTTATGAATCGTTAAATCAATCTTACTAAGAGTCTCTTGCTGATAACTAAAACGGTGACTTACTCCTTTAAAAGCAAGTTGTTTAAAAGATAACTCTTTAAGTTTTCCTTTTTCTTCCTTGTCTACAACATAAACTTCTTGAAGACGATTATTGGCGACTTTGGCTTGCTGAATTTTAGATTGGAGATTGATGATATTAATTAAAGGAGTTGTAAAATAATTCAACAACATATTATAGGTAATCAACTGACCTGCAGATAGTTGCCCTTCCATAACCAATTGTGCCCCATACCAGAGGATAAAGACATTAGAAACTAACTGAACCCCTGTCTTTAACCCATCCTGCGTTAATTGCCACTTGGCCTTAGACAAGGACTTCTTCAAATAGTCATGGAATTTCACCTCAATTTCCCGATAGCGTCTTTCCTCAACCCTCAAGGATTTTAAGGTTTCAATACCTCGCAAATCATCAATAACAGCGGTATTGACCTGACTATTTGCCTCCATCAATTGATAATTTTCTTTTTCAAAAAGCTTATAGAATGCCAGAATGATTAAAACATAAAGAGGAACTACCGTGAGAGTCATCAAAAAAAGTGACTGATTTTGTACAATAAGAGCCACAGCTAGAGTCATCACAATGGTCACATCTAGGAAAATCGATAAAATCGTTGAAGCTAGAGCATCGATAATAGTGTTGGCATCTCCAAAACGTGACGTGATTTCACCAGTACGACGTGAACTAAAGAAACTAATAGGCAAGGAAAGGACATGCTTGATATAAGGAAGAATGACAGCAATGGACAGGTAATTACCCAATCGATGTAGAAGATAATCTTTGAAAAAAGTAAAAACTTGTTGAGCAAGATAAGAGATACATAAGCCTAGCGAAATCATGGTCAGAAGATTATAGGCCCCCTGAGGAATCAAGCGGTCGATAATAGCTTGCAAATAATAAGAACCAATAATATTAACAAGGGTCACTAGAAAACTTAATAAGACAATAACTGCAATCAACCCCTTACGACGAAACAAAATTGGTAAAAATGAAAGAAGTCCAGGTACATCTTCTTTGTATTTAGTATAGGCTTCTCCTGGAACAAAAAAGAGAGCAACTCCCGTCCACTCTTTGGCAAATTCCTCTAAGGGCATTTTAATGACCTTCTTGCTAGGATCTGGATCACCAATAACAAGCTGCCCCTTGATTTGACCAAACACCGTATAATAATGTTGCAGCCCACCTTCTTTAACCACATGTACAATAAAAGGATAAGATAGGTTTCCTTGTTTAAACAAGTCTAAATCCGCACGAATAGCCTGAGTTTCAAGACCCAACTGCTTGGCCGCTTCCACCAAACCAAGCGCAGAAGTACCTTCACGAGAAGTCTGAGCCAACTCTCGCAAATAAGCTAAACTATAAGATGAACCATAGTGTTTAAGAATCATGGCCAAGGCAGCGACACCACAATCACGCTGATCAACCTGTGAAATATATGGATATTTTGACATGGTGACTCCTTATTAAAGACAACCTGCAAAATAAGGCAAGATAGTGATAAGTAGTGAGAATAGTGTAAATAATTTTAGTTTTTTCAAAATAAAACTCCTTTTAACTGTTATTTATGTTTCTATAGTAAACATTTAACCATTAAAAAAGTAGTGACATTTATGTCACCACCATTTCTATAAACCATCTGCCGCTTTACCTGCCTTTATACTTTCTTCTAGTACCGAGTCTTCTAAAACGGAAGCAAACATTATGGCCTTATCGTAATTTTCTGCAGCCTCTTTCTTGTTTCCTTTATGAAGAAGTTCATATTTGGCTTTGAGAACAAAAACACTAGGTTTATAGCTATAGAATTGTGATTTTTCTATAACAGCTAAGGCTTTATCCACAACTGTTAAGAAGTCTGAGAAGGAATTGTGAAAAATCTTCAAAGCAGCGATAGCCATCAAATCATTAAACAAAACAATATTATAGACATCATCTGTCCAAATTTCCTGATTTAATACTCTCTTTACGATTCTTTCAAAAAGTTTTTTATCATACTGTTTTCTTCCATAAAGATGGAAGAAATAGTAGTCAATAACTAATAAATCGTTAGTTGAGAATTTCCTCTTCCTTTTGACTTGTTCAAACAAGTCTTCATATATCTCCTCAACTTTAGGACTCTCTTCCCAACTAGTAAAACTCAAAATATTTTCCAAAATATCTAGAGTTAACAATTCTTCTTCTGGAAGAAGTTCAAAGAATTTCTCATAGACCTCCTCAATTAAGGCAAGTTTAGCCTTTATTCTTTCTGGATTTCTATACGTTGGAAACTTAATCAGACGATTCTTCATCTCGTAGTATTCGTCAGGGATAGTAATATTATCATGATCCAATAAATCGGTCATATTTTTTCCTAGACGTTTTGCAATATAAGATAATTTATCCAAAGACGGGAGCGACTCCCCTTTTTCAATGCGAATTAACTGACGAACAGTCAATTCCGCACCATCTAAACATAGCACTTCACGTGACATCTGCTGGCGTTCACGCTCAGTTTTGATTCTTAGTCCAATGCTGTCTTTTATGTTCAAGAGACACTCCTTTATTTCGAAATTTTAAAAACATTATATCATAATTATAATATAATTAATATACAGTTAATGCATTTTTAACAGAACAATAGTGAAAATAAGCTATTTTTATACATTTTATATAGGAAAGACCTTCCTTTGTATCAAAAAACATGCAGTTCAAAACTACATGTTTTTTTATTTCTGTTTACTTTGGAATCGCCATTCAAAGCGAATGCGGTCATAAGTTGGATAAATCGCATTAAGCAACCCAAAGGCTAGGGTAAAGCCAGCTAAAACGTCTGTTGGATAATGAACACCCACATAGATACGCGAAAGTCCAACAAGGAAAATCAGAAGCCCAGTAATAGCATAAACTACTATTTTAGATTCTTTTTTCTCCAAACGCTGAGCAAGGACAATGGCAATTGCTCCAAGAATCATAAAAGTTCCCAAAGAATGACCACTAGGGAAAGAATAACCACTAGCATGCACTAAATGCGTAATTGATGGACGCTGACGCTGATAAATATACTTCAAACTTACAATCAAGATACTAGCGAGAAGCCCACTAGCTCCCACAAAGATAGCTTCTGATTTATACTGACGTAGATAAAGCCAGATGACTGCTACGATTGCAATAATAGCCTGTACAGGCGTATTCCCAAGTATGGTAATAGTTTTAAAAAAGCGTGTCAATCCTGCTGGTAAGCCTCCTCGAACCCAAGTTTGAATGTTGCTATCAAACCCTGTCAAGGCTTCAGGATAGAACTTAACCAAATAACCGAGAGCAACAAATAACAATAAGGCAAAAGAAGCATAAATATAATGTGTGTGTGTGTGTTTCATATTTATAATTTTACTAGAATAGACTTAAGTGGAGCATAAATTAAAGCAAAGGCTACTGCAAAAATTAATCCTTCAAGTAAGTTGAAAGGTACTACCATAGCGAAAAGGTATTTATAGAGACCTATAAATTGCGCAATATCAAAGTTGGCAAATTTAGCATAGAGTGGTACTGCATAAATATAGTTAAGAATAACCATAGCAACTGTAAGCAAAACAGTTCCTAAAACAGAACCAAGAATATAATTCTTGCTTGTTTGATTTTTCTTCCAAAAATAGCTTAGGCCCCAAACAAAGACGCCTAGAGCAACAAAATTCATAGGAAGTCCAATCATTGATCCTGGTCCACCATTGTTTAGCAAGAGCTTCAACAATGAACGAAGCAAGAGAACACCGATGGCACTCTTAAAATCAAAGATAACCAAGGCAATAAGAACAGGAAGGATTGAAAAATCAACCTTCAAAAAATCTGCTGCTGGAATCAATGGAAATGAAAAATAAAGCAACAAGAATGAAACTGCGGATAAAATGGCAATGTAAGCCAATTTACGTGTGTTTGTCATAAAAAAATTCCTCCAAATTTTAACAATTTGAAAGAAGTTCCCAATGGATTTGCCCATGCCAAAAAAAGCCTACGCAAAAAGACTGGTCTTCTTCCATCCAGACTGTACTGTCGGTTGAGGAATCACACCTCATCAGCTTGCGCTCGCGGACTTATCCAAAGAATCACCGCCGGTCGGGAGTTTCACCCTGCCCTGAAGACCTTTTAAGGATAACATAAAAAAACCTTGGTGACAAGGTTTTCAAATTATGGATTTCTAATCTGTTGATAGTCAATGACTATAATTATTCTTTTAAAACAAAATGAAGTATCTATTTTAATTTATCGTGCTGATAACGGTGACTCAGCTCTAGCCCCTCGAACTGTTGCTGACGAAGCGCTTCGTAAACAATCATACAAACAGTATTGGACACATTTAGACTACGCACATGTTCATCATTCATCGGAATACGAATAGCTTTTTCAGGATGCTCACGCATAAAATCTTCAGGTAGGCCTGTATCCTCACGACCAAACATAAAATAGTGGTCCTCACCATCGGCATAGGCCTCTTCTGAATAAGTCTTATCCGCAAATTTCGTGACTAAATGCAAACGACCCTCTTGATTTTTAGACATGAAATCTGCCAAATTGTCATAATAAGTGATGTCAAGCTTATCCCAGTAGTCTAAACCTGCACGTTTCATTTTCTTGTCATCAATTGGAAAGCCCATAGGACGGATGATATGAAGAGGGCTATTAGTCGCTGCACAGGTACGTGCAATATTTCCGGTGTTTTGTGGAATACGAGGTTCAAACAAGACAATATGATTACGTGACATCTCAATTCTCCTAGACATAAAAAATACCATGCCGCCCGGAGTCAAGCTCAGCAGACGACATGGTTGTGGACGTTCATTAGCTTAAATCATGACAGGTTAGATTTAAAATAACGAATCTTTGAATATATTTTAGCACTTCTGGTCTAAAAGTCAATACTATTTAAAGAAAAATTTCACCTTTATTCACTTAAATAGGAATAGTTGATAAAGCTAGCTGAAAAGGATGATTTTTCCGCTAAAATAGAGTATCATAGTAATGATTATTTGGAGGTAACTCATGCGTATTATTGTCGTAGGTGCCGGTAAAGTCGGTACCGCACTCTGTCGTTCTCTTGTTGAAGAGAAGCACGATGTTATTTTAATTGAAGAAAAGGAAGAGGTCCTCAAACGCCTCAGCAAACGCTATGATGTTATGGGCTTTGCTGGAAATGGAGCTAATTTTAAAATTTTGGAACAAGCCGAAGTTAGCAACTGTGACGTCTTTATCGCGATGACTGATAAAGATGAAGTGAACATGATTTCAGCGGTTCTGGCTAAACAAATGGGTGCCAAAGAAACTATTGTTCGCGTACGTAACCCAGAATACTCTAATGCTTATTTCAAAGACAAGAACTTTCTTGGATTCTCATTAGTAGTTAACCCTGAACTTTTAACAGCTCGCTATATTGCCAATACAGTTGAATTTCCAAACGCCCTATCAGTTGAAACTTTTGCTAATGGACGCGTTATTCTTATGGCATTTAAAGTTACTGAAAATAGCCAATTATCTGGTATGACAATGGAACAATTCCGTAGGAAATTCGGCAATATTCTAGTTTGTACGATTCACCGTCAGGGTGAACTCATCATTCCAGATGGAAATGCTACCATGCAAATTGGGGATAAGATTTATGTCACTGGTAAACGTGTTGATATGGCACTTTTCCACAGTTACATCAAGCCAAAAAGCATCAAAAAACTTTTGTTGATTGGTGCTGGGCGCATCTCCTACTACTTGCTCAATATCTTGAAAAACAATCGTATTAAGGTCAAATTGATTGAGCAAAAAATGGACCGTGCGCAAACCTTTAGTCAGGTCTTCCCTGAAGTTTCTGTTATCTTAGGTGACGGTACTGCTAAAGACCTTCTTCTCGAGGAAAGCGCAGCCAGTTATGATGCCGTAGCTACCCTAACTGGAGTAGATGAGGAAAATATCATTACCTCTATGTTCCTCGAAAGCCTTGGTATTCACAAGAATATTACTAAGGTTAACCGTACTAGTCTCTTAGAGATTATCGATCCACGTGAGACAACAACAATTGTCACTCCTAAGAGTATCGCTGTTGACACTGTAATGCACTTTGTACGCGGGCGTTTTAATGCCAAAGACTCTAGTCTTGATGCCCTTCACCATGTGGCTAATGGTCGTATCGAAACCTTGCAATTCCAAATTAAGGAAAATAACAAAATCGCTGGAAAGAAACTTTCTGAGCTTGAATTTGCTAACGGTGTCCTTATCGCTGCTATTATCCGCAATGGAAAATCTATTTTCCCAACAGGAGAAGACAGGCTCGCTATTGGGGATAAAATCGTGGTTGTTACACTCTTACAAAATATAACTCACATTTACGACTTGTTGAAGAGGTAAGCTGCCATGAATCGATCTATTGTCCGTTTTCTTATTGCCAAGCTCCTACTGATTGAGGCTGCTCTCTTGGTTGTGCCACTTATCGTCGCTCTTATTTATCAAGAAGATGCTAAAGTATTTGCCAGCATCTTGGGTACGATGGGGGTTCTCCTCTTTCTCGGGGTGCTTGGTACTCTCTTTAAACCAAAGAACTACCATATTTACACCAAAGAAGGAATGCTTATTGTAGCCCTCTGTTGGGTGCTCTGGTCTTTCTTTGGAGGATTGCCCTTCGTCTTTGCTGGTCAGATCCCAAGTGTCATTGATGCCTTTTTCGAGATGAGCTCTGGTTTCACAACCTCGGGGGCTACTATTCTCACAGATACTGGAGTACTTACCCACTCCCTACTTTTCTGGCGAAGCTTCGCCCACTTGATTGGAGGGATGGGGGTATTGGTCTTTGCCCTAGCCATCATGAACAACAGTAAAAATGGTCACCATGAGGTTATGCGTGCAGAGGTGCCTGGTCCAGTATTTGGTAAAGTCGTTGCCAAGCTCAAAAATACAGCTCAGATTCTTTACATCATCTATCTGACTATGTTTGTTATTTTTGCTGTTATTCTCTGGCTTTGCGGTATGCCAATCTTTGATAGTATCATCACTGCTATGGGGGGCGCAGGTACTGGGGGATTTGCTGTCTATAATGACTCTATCGCCCACTACCACAGTGATCTGATTACCTATGTGGTTACTGTTGGTACCCTACTCTTTGGGGTTAACTTCAACCTTTATTTCTATATCCTCCTTCGCAAAATCAAGTTTTTCTTCCAAGATGAAGAACTACGTACCTACTTTGCGATTGTGGCTATTTCAACAGGTTTGATTTTCCTCAATATTTTTGGGATCTACCACAATTTGGCTGACTCTTTCAAATACTCATTTTTCGAAGTGTCAACTATCATCACAACAACCGGTTTTGGTCTAACGGATATTACCAAATGGCCACTCTTTTCTCAGTATATCCTACTCCTCCTGATGTTTATCGGGGGATCAGCAGGTTCTACTGCCGGTGGTTTCAAGATTATCCGTGCTATGATTATTGCTAAGATTGCACGAAATCAGACCCTGGCTAGTCTCTATCCTAATCGTATCCTGTCACTTCATATCAATGGAAGTGTTCTCGATAAAGAAACTCAACACAGTGTTCTTAAATATTTAGCTGTATATGTACTCATTATACTAAGTTTAGTCACTGTTTTATCACTGGATAATCAAGACCTCTTGATTGTGACAAGCGCTGCTGCTTCAACCTTTAACAATATTGGACCTTTACTTGGAACGAGTGATAGCTTTGCTATTTTCAGTCCTTTGTCTAAGCTTATCATGGGATTTGCTATGATTGCAGGACGTTTGGAAATTTATCCTTTACTACTCCTCTTCCTGCCAAAAACTTGGTCAAAAACTTAAGCATAGAAAAACTCCTTTGGATTCATTTATCCAAAGGAGTTTTATTACGTTTTAGACTAAAATAATCCGGCACCGGATCATCGCCAGTCTCTGATAAAGGGTGACATCTCAAGATACGGGCAACTCCCATAAGAACTCCCTTTAAACCGTGCATTTCTATGGCTTGGATCATATAAACCGAACAAGTTGGACGAAAACGGCAAGAGGGTGGAAATAGTGGAGAAATCCATCTCTGATAAGCCCTTACTAAGGCAATCAGAAATCTTTTCATTATTTAACCTTATTGACAGCAGCGTTATGAAGCTGACTGATTTCTTTCTTATTCAGACGGCGTGATTCACCTGGGCGAAGCCCTGTTAAATCAAGGGTACCAAAACGCGTACGTGACAACTTATCAACAAGCAAGCCCACTGATTCAAACATTTTCTTAACCTGGTGGTTACGCCCTTCATGAATTGTCAATTCAACAACTGAACGGTTCTTTTCATGGTCTACTTTGATAATATTGTAACGTGCTGGTTTTGTTTTCTTACCATCAATGACCACACCACGAGTCAAAGGACGAAGGTTCTCCTTGGTCGCAATACCTTTGACACGCGCCAAATAAACCTTGTCAATCTCATTACGTGGGTGAATCATCTTATCGGTAAAGTCACCATCATTAGTCAAAATAAGAAGCCCCGTCGTATCCCAGTCAAGACGACCAACAGGATAGATACGTTCCTTAACGTGGGGCATGAGGTCAATCACCGTTTTACGATTTTTCTCATCAGATACCGAAGAAATAACCCCTCGTGGTTTATTAAGAAGATAATAGACCTTCTCTTCATTATAAATTGGGCTACCATTTACCTCTACAATATCACCATTTTTGACAATTGTTGCCAATTCCGTAACGGTCTTACCATTTAGGGTCACACGACCCTCTTTAATCAGTTCCTCAGCCTTACGACGGCTGGCCACACCAGCGTGGGCAATATATTTATTAATTCGCATTCTTTTTCTACAGCTTAAGCTGTATCCTTTCTACCTAGCATCTCTGCTATGTTTCTTTATTTTTAATGATTAGTTTCAACAAGGTTTACTCTTAATTGTCCAAGTCCTCAAGCTCCTCTGAAGCATCTTCCCTAAAGAGACTCGTTTCTTGATCTTCAAGTTCTAGTTGATCAATCGCCACAAGCTCGTCTAAACTGTTAATGCCCATATAGTCTAGGAAATAATCAGTAGTCGCATATAGGTTAGGACGACCGACAGCATCCTTTTTACCAGCCTCTTGAATAAGATCAAAGGCCTGAAGTTTAGCAATAGCGCCACTAGAATTAACACCTCTAATGTCATCGACTTCAGCACGAGTAATGGGCTGTTTATACGCAACTATAGAGAGGACCTCAAGACTCGCTCGTGATAGACTCTGGTTAATAGGCGTTTTAGAATAGTCACGAAGGAGACTTGCAAAATCTGGTTTAGTCACTAACTTATAGGTATTTGATGATTCCAATAAACACAGAGCTGAATCCTCATCTGCCTCGTACTTAGCTTGCAATTTCCCCAAAGACTGAGTCAGACCCGTCACTGGCATTTCCAAAAGCTGTGCCATAGTACGTAGACTAAGACCATCTTCACCAGCCACAAAAAGTAAAGCTTCTAATCGTGCTAAGTGACTACTCATTCGTCCATTCCTTTCTTAGTGTGATTGTGCCAAAAATTGTTTCCTGTTGTACTGATATGCGATGGACCTTAATCAATTCAAGAGTTGCCAAAAAGAGGGTGATTACTTGATTCATATCTTTAGCATCTGTGAAAAGTTCATCCAGATATAGCTCATTTTTTGAGCCAAATGCTTCCTCAATAATCAGCATCATGTCTTCAATTTTATAATCGTCACGCGCAATGGTCGTGTGATTTCGACGAATTTCTTCTTGCTTTTCAGTCATGATTTTTGAAAAAGCCAAGAAAATGTCTTGAATGGTCTTATCCTGATTCAGCGTCACATCTTCATAAACTAATTCAACTTTTGGTTTTGAAAAATACTGAGCTCGCACTTCATGCTGCTTAGCCAACTCTTGACTAACTGCTTTGAAGCGTGCATATTCTTCCAACTGACTCAAGAGCTCTAGTTCTGGATCATCTGCTTCTGGCTCAGCTTCCACCACTGTCGGCAGAAGCTTACGACTCTTAATCAGCATGAGCTGACTAGCCATAAGCATATATTCCCCAGCAACTTCAAGCTTCATGGCTTGCAAGGTTGCCAAATAAGCCAAGTATTGCTCGATAACCTCAACAATGGGAACATCGTAAATGTCTACCTCATACTTAGAAACCAGATGGAGCAACAAATCCAGTGGCCCCTCAAAATCTTTTAACTTAATATCCATTAGGTTTTATAGTATTTCTCCAAGGTCACTGGACTTTTTAGTCCCAGTAAACGAGCAAGTTCAAAGGCGCCCGTTCCCTTTTCAATCTGTCTAAGAATAAATTGCTGACGCAAGACTTGAGCGGTTACATTCGATAAGCCACAGTCACTAACATAAGTCTGGATTTGCTTATACAGCCATTGTCGAGTATATACCTTACCCAAAAGCAAGCCCTGACTGTTCACATCTTTAATAGCCAACAAATACTGTTTCACATCTGCTTCAAGTCTGAGAACACGCTTAGTGCTTCCCTTGGCCACAGTTACAACACCAAAATCCAAGTCAATATCGGCCCAGTCCAACTCCAAAATCTCTGAAGGTAAGAGCCCCAACTCTAGAATCAGCAGACAAGCCAGCTTACCAACCCCTTCACGCCCCTCATAAAGCGATGAAAGATCCAGTATTCGCAACTTATCCTCCTGAGAAGGTATCGTAACCTTCTCTGATAGTTTGAAAAATTTCTCTAATTCACCCTTTTGATAGAGGTATAGCAAAAATTGATTGACCGCAGAGCGCTTACGCTTTTGTACAGATGGCTTCCATTCCTTCAGTTGGTTTTCATAGAGCTTAAGACTGGTTTGATCAATTTGTCCTGAAATCGATGTTGCAAACTGCTTAAGATCATAAGCATAAGCTTGCTTTGAACTCTCCGAAATGATCTTAGTAGCCAGAAAATCAGTGATCTGAGTTGTCAGTTGTTTTTGGAATGATGATATAGTCATGTGTAAAGTCATGTAAGAGGCTATTAACCGCCTTTAGAATCGATTTTCGTGTGATAATTCCTTTGAAAATACCTTGGCTGTCAACCACAGGAAGGAAAGGATTATTAACTAGCTTATGCATTACCTCATTTAGATTGGCATTATCTTCCACTGTTTCCACAACATCTGATGTCATCGGCCCGATATCACGGTTAACCATCTCCCACTCTTGCAAGTTATGTTCATCTTGATAACGCTTAATATCCGTTAAAGATATGGTCCCAAGATAGTGCTTATCCTTAGTCAAAACGGGAACGCGCGAATAACCATTGCTTGTCAAAAGCAAAACCACATGATCAGCGTTGTGACTATCAATAAAAATAGCAACCTGATCTGATGGAATTAAATAATTATCTAAATGAGCCAACAAAAAATCTTCAAATTCTTTAGCAATCATCGTTCAAATTCCTGTGTAAGTTCTGAATAAAGTTTATGGTCACGTGTGTAATATTCTACACGAATTTTTGCACTGTTTATAATCACCTTAGCATAAAGTTTCTCATGGATAGGTCCACGTGGCTGCGAAACAGAACCTGGGTTGATAAACACTGTCTTACCATTTCGCCAAGCTGCTGCCGCATGCAAGTGGCCATAGAGACAAATATCTGCATCCTCTTGTTGCGCCCAAAGATCCAACTTGTCCCAGGTAAAATTAATGCCATAAAGATGACCATGGGTTTGTGCAATAATCACATCACCAAGTTTAACGACCAAACGTTCTGGATAACCTGAATCATAATCACAGTTACCACGAACCACATGGATACCTTCCCAGACAGGATCACTTGATTCTAACTCAGAATCTCCGTTGTGGAAAATAGCATCTACCTTCCCTTGATAACGATTTTTTATATCTACTACAATGTCACGTTCTCCATGGGAGTCGCTCATTACGATTATTGTTTGTTCTGCCATGCTGGGAAGACCTCCATAAGTTTCTTAACAGCTTGTCCACGGTGAGATTGTTCATTTTTCTCTTCTGCAGAAAGCTCTGCTGCCGTTTTACCTGTATTACCAACTAAAAAGAGTGGATCATAACCAAAACCATTGTCACCTTTAGGTTCCCGGCCAATATAACCCTTCCATTCGGCATCAACAACCAAACTATCACGTCCAGGGGCCGCAACAACTAGGGTTGTATGGAAGTTCGCAGTACGTTTGCTATCATCAAGCACCATAGCCAGCTCGTGCAATAATTTAGCATTATTTTCAGCATCCGTAGCATCAGGACCTGCAAAGCGTGCAGACCAAACTCCTGGTAAACCTCCAAGAACATCTACCTGCAAACCAGAGTCATCTGAAAGGACCATTTTACCAGTTAATTCAGAAATGGTCTCCGCCTTCAAGCGTGCATTTTCTTCAAAGGTCATACCCGTTTCAGCAACTTCAGGAAGGTCTGGATAATCATTAAGATTCTCTACCTTAATGCCTAGTTTTCCAAATAGTTTACGAAATTCCTTGGTTTTTCCTTCATTGCGTGTCGCAATCAATAGGACATCACCAAAGTCTGATTTGTTATCAGAACCAAAGAAATCACTCAAGGAAACACCTTCTCTAGGCACATGCACATAGACAAGCTTATCTGCTTCACTAACTACCAAAGCCCCTTGATGTTGCGTAACAGCTAAGTCACGACCAGTTTCCTCTTTCAAGCAATCCAAAATAAAGGATACCAAGCGAAGGTCTGAAGAATGTTTCGCAATATGTAACTGAAAGCCACTAACAGCCAAAACGTTAGTCAAAGCTTGGAAAAAGTCAACAAATTGCTCATAGGCCTCATCACCACCAAAACAAGTCAAGTGATTGTAGCTTCCAAAACTAGCCAAATACCAGTCTTGTTCGTCTTTATATTCAAAAATTGATTTAGTCATTTTCTAACTCCTTGTCCAAATCGACATGTTGGACAGCAACTTCTTCACCCAGCCATTGTTCTGCGATTTCTTTAAAACCTAGCACACTAGCTGTGGTGTAATATTCTTCCGTCTTGTCTTCGACTTCACGGCTGCGATTAATCTCAAAATAATTGAGCAAAACAGAAACATCACGAACTGTTTCCGCTCCGCTATCAATTAGCTTGACACTTGGCCCCATAACATTTTGGATGATGGGACGTAAAAGTGGGTAATGGGTGCAACCCAAAACCAAGGTATCTACCTTACCGACTAAAGGTGCCATGCTCTCATAAACAATCTTTTTAGCCACACTTGAGTTAATTTCATTGGATTCAACAATAGGGGCAAAACGAGGACAAGATAAACTCAAGACATTCATTTGTGGTGCCAAATGCTTAATTTTTTGTTCATAGATGTTAGAGGCAATCGTCATTGGAGTCCCAATGACACCAATATGACCCGATTGGCTAGACTTAATAGCCGCACTAGAACCAGGCAAAACCACACCTAGCACTGGGATATCCAAGGCTCCTTTGATTTCCTCCCAAACTACTGCTGTTGCCGTATTACAGGCAATAACAATCATCTTTACATCTTTGGTCAGAAGGAATTTAACCAACTGCCAGGTATACTCTCTGATTTGTTCTGCCGGTCTAGGACCATACGGTGCCCTAGCAGAGTCACCAATATAAACAATAGACTCGTGAGGCAACTGACGTTTAAGTTCACGTACTACCGTCAGTCCTCCGACACCAGAATCTAAAAATCCTATAGGTCGATTATCCATCTTGCCTCCTTATCCCCTAGGTTACATGTAAAAAGCTGAGATTCACGTCCCAGCTCCCCACCATTATTTTTTCTTTTTCTTGCTATCTGCAAGTGCTTGTTTTTGTTGTTTGATAATTTGGTTATATGTTTGACGCACTTTTGCTTCATTTGGTTTTTGACCCGCAGCTGACATCATGGTACGAACAGCGTCCACATTCAAACGAGGATTTTCAGCCAATTCTTTCTCCATTTGTTTGCGGGCAAAGTATGCGCCTCCATAAAAACCACCCAAAAGGGCTACAAAAACAAGAATAATCCAAAGGACGGTGTTCATAAATTCATTTCTCCTATAACGTTGATTTACCTTATATTATAGCAAAAATGGCCCCTACTGACAAATAAGACGTTGATTCTTAAAAACGTCTAGAAAAATAGTTTTTTCGTTTAAAATACCGATAAAATGAGACTTTCAGTATTTTTCACTTACAACTGTAAAGGACTTGTAAGATTTCTAGAACAAAAATAGGTTATTATATAGGTTGTGGAATTATTATTATGTTTATATAAAGGGGTTTATTTATGCTCAAGGAAGCAACTATTTCCGAACGAAAAATTGTCAACGCATTTATTGAACTCTTAGAGGAGAGTTCACTCGAACAAATCAGCATCACAGATATCATCAAGAAGGCAAATCTCAGCAGACCGACCTTCTACTACTACTATTCAAATAAGGAAGATTTGGTTGAAACAACCTTCTCAAAGATTTTAGATAAAATCTCAAGTATTCTTCAGGAAGACATGACCTACCAAGAGGGTGTTGTCACTGAAATGCTACGATATCTTAAGGAAAATCAAAAACTCTGTCTCACCTTGATGACACACATTCCAAACATCAATGAGATGATTCGTGAATTCATTATCGAGACTATCCTTAACTCTGATATTGAAAATGTTACAGAGCTCATGGAACAAAGCTATCATATCCCTGCCAAATATTCATTGGAAGTTTATGTTAGCACCATTGTTACCATTTTAACACTATGGCTCAAAGAAGGCTGTATCGAATCTCCTGAGGAGTTAGCCGATATCATTCTTGAAGCTGTCATCATTAAAGTAAAATAAGCTAGAGCCTTTAAGGCCTAGCTTATTTTTTTGTTAAATATCAAAATCAAAACCATCAAGAGTGGCAAAGTAATCATCCATCGTCTCTGCACGGCGAATCATACGAGCTGTGCCATCTTCTTGGTAGAGAATTTCTGCAGAACGAAGACGTCCGTTATAGTTGTAACCCATTGAAAAACCATGAGCACCTGTATCGTGGATAACCAAGGTATCTCCAATACGAGCTTCTGGCAATTCACGGTTCTTAGCAAACTTATCATTATTTTCACAAAGCGAACCTGTCACATCAACTACTTGAATGTCACCATCTGGATTAGTCATATTCGTGATATGGTGGTAGGCATCGTACATAGCTGGACGGAGCAAGTTGACCGCAGAAGCATCTACACCAACATAGCGACGATAAGTGTCTTTAATATGAAGAACCTTAGTAACGACAAGGCCATGAGGTGCTGTCATGAAACGCCCAAGTTCAGTGTAAATACTGATGTGTCCAAGACCATTCGGAACAAGGATTTCATCAAATTTAGTATGAACCCCTTCACCGATAACGGCAATATCATTTTGTTTATTGGCTGGTGTGTAGTCCACTCCAACACCACCTGATAAGTTGATAAAGTCAAGACTAACACCAAGTTCATTCTTGATTTCTACCGCCAATTCAAACAGTTGAGCAGCCAAGGTTGGGTAATACTCATTCGTTACTGTATTTGACGCTAAGAAAGCATGCAAACCGAATGATTTCACTCCTTTTTCTTTAAGGTAGGCATAACCTTTGAAGAGCTGTTCCTTAGTCATCCCAAATTTTGATTCTTCAGGATGATCCATGATATCAGTACCAAGAGAGAAGACGCCTCCTGGGTTAAAGCGCAAAGAAAGGGTTTCAGGAAGTCCTGCAGCCTCTTCCAAGAAAAAGATATCTTCGTAAGCATCAAGGTTAATTGTCGCATTAATATCACGCGCGTAAACAAACTCTTCTGCACGTGTATCATTAGACGTAAAGCTAATGGCGCTACTATCAAAACCAATTTTCTTACTCATGACAAGCTCTGTATCGGTCGCACAATCGACACCACACCCTTCTTCCTTCAAGATTTTGAGGATTGCTGGATTAGGTGTAGCTTTTACAGCAAAGAATTCTTTAAAACCTGGATTCCACGAAAAGGCTGCATTAACTGCACGCGCTGTTTCACGAATACCTTTTTCATCGTAAAGATGGAAAGGTGTTGGAAACTCTGCAGTGATTTGTTCAAGTTTATCAGCCGTAATAAAAGGTGTTTTTGTCATTTGATTCTCCATTTTTTTACAATAGTAATCCTATTATAGCATAAGAAAAGGCTTGAAACCCAATTTTCTAATAATCTCAAGGCATATTTCATGATACAATAGACCTATAACCTAAATAAAATAATGGGGGATTATTTATGAAAAAATATCTTTACTCTGGGGCTCTTGCTCTAGCAGCCATCTTAACACTCTCAGCATGTGCCAAGCCAAAACTTGATGCCAAGCTTTCTGTTAACGATATTGTCTATATGTCAGGAAGCGACCTCAAGCTCAAGGATGACCAAACCCTAGTCGAAGTTTCATTCAAACTCGAGAATACTTCGGAAGATATGGAAAATGAGCTCAAAACATCTGCTAAACAATTCTACCTCAAAGATAAAGATGGTAAAAAAGTCACAGCAAGCAAGCTCGATAAGGGCGACCTACCTACTCTCTTCAATAAAAATAAGAACGTAGAGGACGCTACAGATGACTTTGGAAAGCTTGAAGCTGACGACTACAAGACTGTCTCACTCTTTTTCGAAGTTAACAACAATGAAAGCTATAAACTCTATTTTGAATCAAAAGATGAAAAAACAGAGGGACAAACAGTTTCTACTAGCCTAAAAGATTTCGATGGTAAAACAACTACCAATGTTAAAAAGGCTATTGACGCTTATTTCAATGCAGTTCTTCTAGGTGGTGAAAGCAAAGACTACAGTAAATTTGTTTCTAATGACTTGGATAAAGCCAAGGGTGAACTTAACCAATATTTCTCAGATAGCCTTCAATACAGCTATAATGAAACTGATCATATCAAACCAACTGGTGATGAAATTCCAAAAGTTTTTGGTTGGGTCCAAACTGCTAACCGTGAACGCGGTAGCTACACTGTTGATAACATTATCGTCGCTAAAGATAAAGCAGAGTTTAACGTCAGCATGTCAACTATCAGTATGAAAGCTGCAGACGATGCCTACGGTGCTAATCACCCAAATCTCACAGATGACCTTAAAAACTACCTACAAAGCAATGGTGCCAACGCTGGAAATGTCGACCAACTAACAAGACAATACTACATGGAAACTTACCTACCAAATTCAATCAAAGAAGTAAGCCCATCAGCACCAAAGACAGAAGGAACTAATATCTTTGATAATTACTCAGTCGAGCTTACTAAAAAAGACGACAAGTGGGCCTTCCCAGATAAAGATAGCTATGTCGGAAAATGGGAGTACTATCCTCTCTTCTACGCTTACACAGGTCAGCAAGGGACAATTACAAAAAACTATTAGACATTAAAAAAATCAGCCATCTGGCTGATTTTTTTAGGCTCTATAATTTCTGTAGTGGGTAAAACT
>NZ_KV794077.1:0-1794 GCF_001808655.1 Streptococcus sp. HMSC078H03 | reverse complement strand
ATGATATGATACCTCTTAAGTAGACAAGGTAAATACCTAAAATCTACTTAAGAGGTATTTTTATGTCTAGAAGAGAAAGGTTCACCCCATACGAGAAAGAACAAGCTTGTCTCGATTATATTAATGGTAATCGTTCCAGATCTGAGATATGTAACTGTCTCCATATTTCCACAAGGACGATTCAAGATTGGGCTGCCATCTATAAAAAATATGGGATTTTAGGATTCACAAAGAAAACAAAAAACCGTTCCTATTCAAAAGAATTTAAAATGGAACTTGTAGAAAAATGTATTAGTGGTGAGGCTTCATCTATTGATTTAGGTCATCAGTATGATATTTCTTCAGGACTTTTAAGAAAGTGGATTAGGATGTATAATGCCAATATAGAACTTAAGGATTACAATCCAAAACGGGAGGTCTATATGGCAAAAGCAAGACGTAAAACCACTATTGATGAACGCAAAGAGATTGTCAACTATTGTATTGAACATAATCGCAATTATAAGGAAACGGCATCACTTTATGATGTTTCTTATAGCCAAGTGTATTCGTGGGTGAAAAAGTATGATAGTGATGGTGAAGAAGGTTTAGTTGACAAAAGGGGTCATCACAAACTAGATGATGAGGTTGATGAATTAGAACGTTTACGAAGAGAAAATGTGCGCTTAAAACGTCAGTTAGAAGAAAAGGATATGACTGTTGAACTCTTAAAAAAAGTGAAAGAATTCGGAAGGATGTGAGGCTAGGCAAACAGCGCCACGAATCAAAATACTTAGCGATCGAAGACTTCAACACCAACAAAGGGTGGAGCATTAGCTGGATGTGTCATCAGCTCGGCATTACGAGGTCTGCATTTTATAAATGGAAACATAGAATAGTTCCAGAACAAGAACAATTAAACAGCGAAATTGCGGAATTAATTAAAGAATATGACGAACGTTTTTCACACATCTTGGGATACCGAAGAATGACCGATTGGATCAATCATTTCAATCATACGAATTACTCAAGAAAGAGAATTCACCGAATTATGAAAGTACTCGATATCCACGCTTTTATCCGTAAGAAAAGGAAAAAATACAAGACTGCCAAGCCTAAAGAAACTGCAGAAAATAAGTTGGCAAGAAACTTCTATACAACTGCTCCGAACAAAAAATGGGTAACAGATGTTACAGAGTTTAAGATTCCTAACTCTCATAAGAAACTCTATCTTAGTGTCATACTTGATTTATATGACCGCTATCCTATTGCTTTTGTCATAAGTGGTCGAAATGACAATCGGCTGGTCTTCAAAACATTTGACAAAGCCATTGAAAAAAATCCCGCAGCGAAGCCTATATTTCACAGCGATAGAGGGTTTCAATATACCAATAAGAACTTTCAAAAAAAGCTGAAAGATACTGATATGATTCAATCCATGTCAAGAGTGGGCCATTGTATTGATAACGGACCAATAGAAGGTTTTTGGGGAATTATAAAATCGGAAATGTATCAGATGTATGAGATTTCAGATGAGGCCTCCCTCCGATATGCCATCAAAGACTATATCCGATTTTACTGTCAAGAGCGTCCACAAAGTAGGTATGACTGTAAAACGCCTTTGGCAGTAAGAAACGCTGCCTTATCATCAGAACATCCTTTGTCATACCCAATCGCTAAGAATAACAAAATTGAAAAGTACAAGTCTAAGTGGTCTGCATAAAAAAACAGCCGTACATTTATTATGTACGACTGACCTTCAAAAACAGACACTTTTTTAGATATTTAACCTGTCTACTTGACAGGGGGCATATC
>NZ_KV794076.1:0-88179 GCF_001808655.1 Streptococcus sp. HMSC078H03 | reverse complement strand
TTTACCTTGTCTACTTAAGAGGTATCATATCATTTGCCAAGAGTGCTTTTCTTATAGATTAATTCAGACTAGCCTAACTCCTACTAGCGCCGGCAACCAAAAAGGGAGTGAGACAGAACAACTTCTTTGTCTCACTCCCACTAGTTTCAAATATTAGACACTTTAACGCCAACAGTCACTTAGGCTGTTTTTTCTACACTAAGGATTTCTACAGAGTAGCTACCTGCTGGTGATTCGATAGCGACTTTGTCGCCAACTTTCTTACCAATCAAAGCTTGAGCAATTGGGCTTTCATTTGAAATCTTACCTGAGAAGATGTCAGCACCGGCTGCCCCAACGATATGATAAGTATCTTTGTCGTTTGTACCAACTTCTTGAACAACAACAGTTTTACCAATTGCAACCTCGTCATTAGCAACAGCATCACTATCAACGATTTCTGCATAACGAATTTTTGTTTCAAGAATCTGAATTTGTCCTTCAACAAAGGCTTGCTCGTCTTTGGCTGCTTCATACTCAGAGTTTTCTGAAAGGTCACCATAAGAACGTGCAATCTTAATACGTTCTACAACTTCTGGACGACGGACGAGTTTGTACTCCTCCAATTCCGCTTCAAGTTGTTCTTTCTCTGCTTGTGTCATTACATATGTTTTTTCTGCCATTTTTTTCTCTTTTCTATTTTTTGAGCCGTTGGCTGCATCATCAAAATCACTATTCGTTTGCTTGGTTTTAATGAGCCAATCAGACTATTTATCTTTTAGTTTGCTGTTAATGTAAGTTTCAACGTTATGCTGATGCTCTTCATAGCTTTCAGCAAAATAGACATTACCAGTGGTTACATCTGCCACAAAGTACATGTACTTGGTAGATGATGGATTGATAACCGCTTCAATCGCAGACAGACTAGGACTATCCACAGGACCTGGCATCAACCCCTTATGAACATAATCATTATAAGGGGAGTCAATGTTTGTGTCAATAGTTGCATCTTCTTTCAAGGTCGTTTCCTGACCAAGTTTTCCAAGAGCATAAAGAACTGCGATATTACTTTGTAGAGCCATGTCTGAGTTTAGACGATTATAGAAGACGCTAGCAATATTTTTACGGTCGTCATCTGTAGCTCCTTCTTTTTCAACAAGAGAAGCTAGGGTCAAAATCTCATTAACATTGTGTCCACTAGATGAAATCGTCGCATAGTAAGGTGATAGGTAGGTGTCCATCGTTGACAACATTTCCTCTGCCAAAGACTCCACCGTCGTATCATCATGAATGTTATAAGTCGCTGGGAACAGATAACCCTCTAGGACATACTTAGCATCCGTAGAATTCGGAAGGTTTGCCAACAAGGTTGGATACTTCGCTTTCATCTTAGTAATGAAAGCATCATCCTTCATCAATTTCAAGAAATCTTTCGCCTTAAGTCCAGTTGATGATTTTTTGCCTTTTTTAGCTGAAGAATTAACTTCAACTGCCTTGGAAATTTGATCAATGGTATATCCTTCTTTGACTAAGACCGTACCAAGAGATGGCTCCTGAGGTTTATCACTTCCTTTTTTCTGAAGTGCCTCAATAATTTCATCCATGGTCATGCTAGCCTGAAGGTTGTAATAACCACTTTTCAGATTTGAGATGTTCTTAAACTTGGTATAGTAATTAAAGACCTTACCAGACTTAATAACACCAGCTGATTCCAAGAGTTGGCCAATATAACTGCTACCTGAATTTTCGGGAATTTCAACACTAACAAACTTAGTTGAATTAACATCTTTTGCGCCAACAGCATCACTAACATAACGATAACCAAAGAATGTCGCTACTGACAAGATAAGAAGCAAGAAGATAATAATATTTCTTGCAATTTTCCCAGCACGGCGGTTATTTTTATTGCGTTTGTGATTTCGGTTAGAACGTGAAATCGGCTCTTCGTCGACAATGTCAGCCTGTTTACCATCTTTTGGTGAAGACTTTTTCTTCTTCACTTTCTTGCCTTTCTTTTTCTTAGGCTTTCCAGAGGGTTCTAGAGCAATACTCTCATCATCCTCATTACCATCAGCTACTAGCTCTGATTGAACCTTTTCTTGCGACGCTTGGTCACTTGTTTCATGATGTTCCTGCAAGAATGCTTCTTTTTGACGTTCTGAGGTCAATTTGGCCTCCAATTCTTTAGGGTCTGTATAAATAGCTTCGTTAGACTTAGCTTCAATGAGCTCCTTAGCCACATCTGCAGGAATATACTCCTCTTCAGATGCTTCGTTAAGACTAGTCTCCCAAACTGGACGTTTAAAACGGCGTTTCGACGTTTCAGTCTCCTGAGGAATATTTACCTTTGTCTCCTCCTCAATTGGCTCTTTAGGAATAGACGCTAGGTTTGAATGAGCATCAGATACTAAAGACTCCGCTTGGGAATCTGAAAACAAGCCAAGACTATCTTGTTGAGAATCTTGGGCTGTCTCAGAAGTCATAGATTTAGCAAAGGCACTGTGTGAAACAGAATGTGAACTAAAATCTTGGTTACTTACTTTATTAGACGCTGAATCACTACGAGTTGTAGCGCTCTCAGCTGACGTTGAAAGTGGTGTCTCGGGCATAGTTGCACTTTTATTATGCTCCTCCTCACGAAGAGAACGGAGCCGTGTCGCTTCTTGTAAGTCTCGGAGAATCTGATTTTTGAAGCTTAGGCTATCTTCAGAAGCTTCCGAGTGTTCATTAAACTTGTCCGTCAAGGCATACCTCCTCTATAGTAACAAACGCCATTATATCTTAAAAAGTCAGTTAATGCAAATCAATTGGTCCTTTGTCACAGTAACGTAACACTGAAATCAATGGGTTTCTGGGTTCTCCCAGACCATATTATACCAAGAGCTTCCACCATGATTTGATTCTGATTCTCCCTCATCAGTAAAACCATTCATCTCATAGTAGGCAATCAAGTAATCATGACAAGTCAAGCTAATACCTTGGCGTTTTTGAGCAATAGCCAGATCTTTAAGCGCTGCAATCAAGGCTGTTCCAATACCTTGCCCTTTAAAATCTTTGGAGATAGACAAACTAGTAACTGCAATAAAACCTCCTTGACTAGCATTAGGAGCCACCTTATGGAACAGGTCATCTGTGAGGTAACGTTCCGCAATCACAGGTCCTTCGATGTAGCCAGCTACAACGCCATCAATTTCAGCAATTAGAAAGGTATCACAAATCGTCTCTAAACGCTCCGCAATGGCCTCTGGAGTTGCAGCCTCTTCAGGCGAAAAATTTTCTTGTTCGATACGAACAACATCATCCCAATCATCCTCTCGGGCATGTCGAATAAGCATATCAAATTCCTTTCTATTAAGAGAAAGAGCTGAGCGAAATCGCTACAGCCCTTAATCTATTACATATGTGTTTGCAAGCTTGCTAGGAGCTCTTCAAACGAGCGTTCGTAAAGTTGGATGTCTCCAGCTCCCATAAAGACATAAACAGCATTGTCATGGTCAAGGAGAGGTGAGACATTTTCAACTGTAACCACTTTGGCAGATTTATTGATCTTAGCGGCAAGATCTTCAACCTTAACATCACCATGGTCAACCTCACGCGCTGAACCGTAAATTTGTGCCAAATAAACAGCATCTGCTTCGTTCAAAGCTTCAGCAAATTCATCAAGAAGGGCGATGGTACGTGTGAAGGTATGTGGTTGGAAAATAGCAACAATCTCTTTAGATGGGTACTTTTGACGTGCTGCATCAAGCGTTGCAATAATTTCAGTTGGATGGTGGGCAAAGTCATCGATGACAACAGTACCACTGATAATTTTCTCTGTGAAACGGCGTTTAACACCTGAGAAAGTTTTAAGGTGTTCCGCAACCAAGTCCATGTCAAAACCGGCTACATAGAGGTTCCCAATAACCGCAGTTGCATTCAAAATATTGTGACGACCATAGGCTGGCACATGGAATTCTCCAAGGATTTGTCCATCATGTTTCACCTTAAAATTAGACCCTGTCGTTGTACGCACAATATCTGTTGCCATAAAGTCATCATTTTCTTCAAAACCGTAGTAATAGATTGGCGCATTGGCTGTAATCTTACGAAGGTGTGGATCCTCACCGTAAACAAAGAGTCCTTTTTGCACTTGCTTAGCATAGTCATCAAAGGCAGAGAACACATCATCGATACTTGTAAAGTAATCAGGATGGTCAAAGTCAATGTTAGTGATGATTGAGTATGCTGGGTGGTATGGCATGAAATGACGTTCATATTCATCAGACTCAAAGACAAAGTATTGTGCATTAGCAGAACCTCGTCCAGTTCCGTCACCGATAAGGTATGACGTGTCGGTGATATTTTTCATAACATGTGACAAGAGACCTGTTGTAGAAGTCTTACCATGTGCACCTGCCACACCAAAGCTAGTGAATTGATCCATGAAGTGACCCAAGAACTCGTGGTAACGCTTAAAGCTGTAGCCATTTTTAATTGCATAAGCAACTTCAACGTTGTTATCTTCACGAAAGGCATTTCCAGCAATCAATTCAACATCTTCTGTGATGTTTTTTTCATCGAAAGGAAGGATAGGAATACCTGCTTGCTCAAGACCACGTTGAGTGAAGTAATATTTTTCCACATCTGAACCTTGAACCTTGTGTCCCATTTGGTGGAGCATCAAAGCCAAAGCTGACATACCAGATCCTTTAATTCCAATAAAATGATAAGTTTTTGACATAGTTTCTCCTTACAATCGCACTGCGATTAGTTTGCGTCTTCTAAATGCGTCAAATTTAATTCTTGAGCAACTCGGTGTTCACGGTAAGTTTGACGTTCTGGGTAATTATAAACCTGGCTACGTTTCAAGAAGTCATAGCTATTTTTCTTGACGTTCTTACGAGATGGGTTACTAGGCTGTTGATAGGTTGGAGCCACTTCTGCCAAGATGTAAGAATCTTGTTGCAGACGATTTGCCAAGTGATGGATCTTTGAGTGCTTCCCATTAGGCGCTAAAGTTCGCTTGATAGCACTTACAGGAGCTCCCAAGATAGAGGCTGTCACTGGTCCTTTATCCGTTGTTACAGCAGCTGGCTCAACAGTGGCCTCAAAGCTTGGTTTAGCTTCTACCTTAGGCTTAGCAGTCAGTTGGCGGCTATTAGTATGTTTGGTTTGTTGAACTTCTTGGCGGAGGAATTTTTGTCGTTTCTCACGTACATCACGCTTAGCCTTTTCACGGGCTTCCTCAGCATAAGTCATGCCAGCCTCTTGTGTCTCCACTCGTTTTGGAGCCTGCTTACGATTGCTAGGCTTAGCTGACAAGAAATCATAGTTCGGCAACAAATCATTGTAGTCCTTATCTTGGTAAGGGCCACGGATATTTGTGATTAAATCTTCATTTTCGTATAGGCGCATAGAGACCGGTTCTTGCAAGCAAGGTTCCCCGTCTGGGATCAGCGGAAATTGTCGTCTTTGGCGATGCATAAAAGACTTCCTTTCATTTTCGAGATGATGCGTATCTTAATATAAACAATCGGGAATGGGAAGATACGTCTTGCAATATTCTATTATAGCCTAATTCAAAAGATTTGCCTAGTAGCATTTTTACCTCTTAGTATTTCAATATCAAATATAACAAATTAAGATATTGCAATACCAAGAATTTCTTTAATATCCTCAACGGTCATGCTGGCACGGCTTTCATTGCCATCCAAGACGGTTGTTACCAGGTTTTTCTTGCCTTCTTGAAGCTCAAGAATTTTCTCTTCGATAGTCCCTCTTGTAATCAAACGGTAAACTTCGACATTTTGTTCCTGACCAATACGGTGAGCACGACTAATAGCCTGCATTTCTACCGCTGGATTCCACCAAAGGTCAATCAGAATAACCGTATCAGCACCAGTTAGATTCAGTCCCACTCCTCCTGCTTTCAGAGAAATCAAAAAGGCATCTCGACTTCCTTGATTGAAGGCTCTGGTCATCTCCTGACGACTATCAGATGGCGTTGACCCTGTTAGCTTATATGAGGAAATTCCTAATTCTTGTAAGAGACTCTCTGTAATATCTAACATCCCACGAAATTGTGAAAAGATAAGGACACGATGGTCTGATTCCTTAATTTGGCTAAGCAACTCTCTAAGGCTATCTAATTTTCCGCTATCTCCCGCATAGTCCATAAAGAGAGCTGGGGTATCACAGATTTGTCGTAAGCGGGTAATTCCTGACAAGATTTCCACCTTACGACGGTTGATTTCCTGATCACTTGCCGAAATTAATCCTTGTTGCATCTGTTGCAATTGTGCTAAATAGATAGCCTTTTGAGCATCTGACAATTCACTTTGGTGAGTGATTTCAATCAAATCTGGTAGATCAGGAAGGACCTCTTCTTTTTTACGTCTTAGAATAAAGGGAGAAATATACCTAGCCACTTCCTTAGGTGTTAACTTAAGGAAAGTTTTTTTAGCTGGTAAAAGTCCTGGTAGAATAATCTGGAAAATAGACCAAATCTCCAACAAATGATTTTCAATAGGCGTTCCAGATAGTGCTAAGCAATGTGGAACAGAAAAATCACGTAGATATTGGGCAATCTTTGTCTGTGTATTCTTCATGACCTGAGCCTCATCGAGAATGAGATAGTCATATTGGCCAGCCTTGTAAGCATCAAAATCCTGACGGAAGGAAGCGTAGCTTGTAATAATAATCTGGTGGTCTTCAGCAATGATGTCATCACGTTTTGGCTTGAGTCCATAAGAAACCGCTACATCTAACTGAGGGGCAAACTTTTTAAACTCATCCTGCCAATTGTAAATCAGGCTTGATGGTGACAAAACCAAAACTCGTTGTCCTTCTTCTAAATGTGCAGAGAGATAGGCAATAGTTTGCAAAGTTTTCCCCAACCCCATATCATCGGCCAAGATACCGCCAAAACCATAGTGATGCAACATCGATAGCCACTGAACACCTCTTTCCTGGTAGGGACGAAGGCCAGCTTCTACCTTATAGGTTGGCAAATCAAAGGTCTCTGGCTTACTCAAATGTTGCGTTAAGAGTTGGAAATCTTTTGAAAAACGAACAGAATCACTTTCTGAAAGAGCATCCATCAATTGATAGGCAGTTAATTGATTGAGCTCTAGGTGACCTTTTCCTGAGTAACGAGCTCTCAGAGTTTTGAGACTCTCACTAATACGATGCGTCGCTTCGTCAAAAACAATCAACTGACCACTACGATTGATAAAATAGGGCGAGCTTTCCATTAAGGCTGCTAAAGCATGATCCACATCTTCGTCGTCAAGACTCGAAAAATCAAAGGAAATATCTAATAAATTTCCCTGACGCTCTACCTGAACCTGTGGACTCTGTTCAACCCGTAAGTCACGCAACTCCTGTCCAATCAGAACCGTTCCTGCATTTTCAAAATCTGGTAGAGTATTTGTAAAGAAATCATAGAGCTCTTGACTGCTACCTAATCGTTTAGATGACTGAAAATCAGGGGTGAATCCATGTTTAGACATCAAACGAAAAACAGCCTGCTCATGACGATAGTTACTAGTAAATCCTAAATGACTCAACTCTTGGCGATCATGTACCAAGAAACCATCAAAATCAAAGGCTAATGTAAGAATAACCTCACTGTCACCTTTCAGATCAAAGCGAAATCTCGGTGTAAAATCCTTGATATTAAAAGCTTTTGGTGCCTTAACCGGTCCCATAGTCCTAAAATCAAAAAGACTAGCAGCCAAGATGACTTGTTCATCGAGATTAAAGCTGATGTGCTTATTCAAATCGCTTCCGATTGGAAGAGAGCGTAAGCCAACCAAAAGTTTTTGTTGTTTTCGATTCAGACGATAAAAAACACCTTGATAAAAGAGAATACGATTATTAAAAAAGGCCTGACTATTCTTCTCAGCGACAGTCAATTCAATCATCTTGGGCTCGACACAAATATCAAACGAGAAGAGCTGAGCATCAGCAGTCAAATCCTCGACCAAAAGTTGGCGATATTCGGCTCCTTCCCATTCAAACCTAAAGCCATCCAAATCTTGCATCCGTCTCAAACCTTCTTCAAAAAAACCGTAAGGGAGACAAAGGTGACGTGCATTATTCGGTAAAATAAAATCTAAATTAGTCTTGGCTTCATCTGGAATCATCCGTCCTAGAAAGTCTAAAAATTCTTGTGAAGCCTGGTCAAATTGAATAAGTGATAGGGGTTCATAGTAGTTCTTACCTATCTGATAATAACCCTCAGCCTCTACAAGTTTGAGAAAGGCAGGAATATCTCGAATAACATAAGAACGTTCATCTGGTAAGCGACGTAAACGTATACTCCACCAAATCTCTGAACCAAAGGTAGATTCCTCTCCCTCTACCATCAAGCTATATCTAACGGTATCATCTTCATTCAGGGAAAGACCTTCTAAAAATAAACCACCAAAAGAGTGACCTCGCTCTTGGCCTTGAGAGGACTCTTGTTCCTCTTCCAGTTCTGCCAAGAGGCGCTGGCCTTCTTTATCATTTTTTAGATAATACTCAACCGCTGCCAAATGGGGACAATAGCCTTTTTGAGCGAAATAATCACAGTCACACGTGATTTCAGAATCATTGAGTGCATAAATTAAATGATGTTGGTCAACTGTTGTATCCAACTGAGTTTCTGAGACCTGATGAATGGTAATGAGATCCTTTTCAAAAAGTTCAATACCCTCATTACGGACTCTACCCGGCATCAATTTTGCCATAGTATTCACCCCTATCTTATCCCTCTATTATAGCACAAAATCCTTATAAACTAGGCCTTCACCAAGATAAAACAAAAAACACTCCCTAGGGAGTGTCGCAGATTATTATTAATAATCAAGTTTATCTGAGTGACCTGAACCATTACCAACATAGTAACCTGTCTTACAGTTGATACTGAAGAGGTAAGTTCCATCTGGAAGGTACAAGTTGTAGTAACCATTACCATTGATGATGTTAACTGGCTCAAGGATGAAGTTATCTCCTGAGAAGTAACCACGTGAGTGTGATTCATTTATGATCTTATCAAGAACACCATCAGCCCAAGTCCAAGCTGGGTTACTTGTATCTGCTACTACATTTGCATTATAAGGCACACGTGAGCGGTCACGTTGAAGGATTGATGGGTTATAATTTGTGATTCCGCGTGTTACAACTGTTGAAGCTGCAGCTGAGCCACCAGTAGTTCCTCCAGTCGCACCAGCTGAACCTGTTGAACCTGCTGAGTTAGCTGCTCCATTTTGCGCTCCAGATGTATTTGATGCAGCCGCACCACCACCAGTAGAAGCTGCTCCAGACGTGTTATCACCTGAAGGTGCAGCAGGACTAGCAGTATTGGCGCTATCAGCAGCTGTCGCTGCAGATGTTGCGCTCGCAGCCTTAGCTTTTTCTTCAAGCTGAGTCTTACCACCCTTAATCGCTTCTTGGATAGTGCTATCAAGACTCGCATTCCCAGTTGTTGTTACGCTTTCTGGAAGATTATTAAAGTTAGCATCTGATTTAACAGCGATAGAGGCATTATAGCTACCATCTACAAGAGCATCTGACTCAAACTGACTGTTAATCTTTTGTACAGCTTCAATTTGTTTCTTCAAGTTATCATATTTTTTCTTAGCTGCATCATAATACTTGGTTTTCTCCAATTTCTTGAGCAGTTTTTCCAAATCTGATAGCTTACCAAATTGATCATTAGCGAGTTTTGTTTGCTCGTCATCTGTGAAGAAATTCTTATACATTTCTTCGAAGGCCTTATTATCAGCAGCTGCCGTGTCCTTGCTTGATGATGACGTCACTGCTGAAGAAGCTGTGCTTGTTGTTTTTGCCGATTGGCTATGTGTTCCTTTATAAAGAGCATAGCTACCACCAATAATAGCTAAAGCAAGAACTGCTAGAGCACCGATAACAACACCTTTACGACGGTAAACTGGAATGTCACCATCAAAGGCACTCTTATGCGATGGTGAAATAGACTCTGAAGAGATTCTGTCTTCTGCAGATGGGCGATTAACTGTCATAGACACTGTTGGTGTTGTCTCTTCTTCGTCAGCTTTTGCTCCAGTTACGCCTGCCACTGTTGATGCAATAGCCGCCAAATCGATAGTGTCTGAGATAGCAGCATCATCCAACAATGGTTTTGAAGCTTGCGGCTCAGTATCGTCAACATTGGCAACAACAGGATTTTGTGGTTCTGGATCATCGATGTTAGCAATCAAAGGATTGTTATCATCAATATTATCTATCAATGCATCGTTATAGGCTGGCGTTGGCTGATTAGTTGAAGTAGCTGAATCTGCAAGTGCATCACCAAGGTCAAATTTTTCTGTTTCTGACGTGATGAAACGATCAGCATTCGTTGATGTAATGATAACTTCAGAACTTTGACTTTCTGGTTCTGCAATAACCTCAGGTTCAACAGGAGCATTTGGCAACTGCTTGTCAATATGAGATTGAGTTTCATCAGCCTTGTTATCTGTAGCACCAAAACCAAATGTGACTGGTGTTACTTCTTCAGTAGCTGCTGTTGAGTTGATTGACTCATTAGCCATTGATTGACCAATCAAACCTGAATCTGCAAACTCCTGACGTTGCTTTTGAATAAAAGCATCCAAAGGTGATGTGTCGCCATCAGCTTCAATTTTCTTTGAAAATTTTTGTGAGGCAACTTCTTCGCGGTGTTGCTTGATATACTTATCCAAAATGCTATCTGTTTCTGTTACACCAGCATTAATCTCAGCTTCTTTGCGGACAGCCTCACCGACTGTCATTTCCTTGGCATCTTGGAAATCTAGCTCTTGGCTACCTTCATAGCCATTTTGTGTTTTATCTTCTGACACGTTTAATTTACCTTTCTAGCCTCAGAACGGCGAACACGCTCACCAAAATATTGATACAAATCAACACGGAGGGTCCCGTTATAAAGCTTACGTTTTTTATCGGCTTTCATACCGTATTTGCTTTCAAATTGTTCATCGCTGGTCAAGATAAACTTGCTCCAAGTTTTAAGTGGCGCAAAAGTTTGACCCATTTCATTATACAAGATATCCACAGCCTTGTCATCCAACAAACGCTCACCATAAGGAGGGTTTGAAATAATGACACCATTGATTTTATCTGTTTTCAGGTCCTGTAAACGCATTTGTTTCAATTTAATAACATCTTCAAGACCTGCCTCACGAGCATTGGCTTTTGCAATCTCAACCATACGGCCATCAATATCACAACCCATAATGTCTAATTCAACATCATAGTTTGCCTTGCTATCTGCTTCATCACGTACCGACTGTACTAAATCTTTATCTACCCAATTCCATGCTTCAAAGGCAAAATCACGATTAAATCCTGGTGCAATGTTCATACCAATCATTGCAGCCTCAATACAGAAGGTCCCTGAACCACAAGTCGGGTCAATCAACGGTTTATCTGGATACCAGTTACTAAGTTCAAGGATAGCAGCCGCCATATTTTCCTTAATAGGTGCCCCACCTTTATCAGTACGGTAGCCACGCTTAAAGAGACTAGCACCTGTGGTATCAATCAAAACCGTAGCCTTATCCTTTAAAATAGAAACTTCAATCTTAAATTCCGCTCCTGTTTCTTGAAGAGGCACTCCTTCTGGACGGTGGAAATACCTCTGCAATTTCTTAACGACAGCTTTTTTGGAAATCGCCTGAACAGATGGCTCATTATGAAGCTTTGATTTAACACATTTAGCTTTAGAAATCGGGAACTTTGCACCTAGCGGAAGATAATTTTCCCAGTCTAAGGCAAAAACTCCCTGAAAGAGTTCCTCAAAAGTACGTGCTGGAAATTCACCTACTACAATCTTGATACGGTCTGCTGCTCTCAACCAAAGGTTGGTTTCAGCAATTGCACGAACACCGCCTCGGAAACGCACCTTACCATTTTCAACCTGAGTGTCATAACCTAACTCACGCAATTCACGTCCAACCACAGCTTCAAGACCTGCTGCTGCAGTTGCTACTAATGTAAATGTTTCTTTCATTGTCATCCTTTTATCTCATTGTTACAAGTACAAACTTTCTTAACTGATGGCTTATTTTTCCACTCTTTTCTTTAGATATAGTTGTAAAAGAGAGAATTCTTGCTAAAAGAAGGCTGAGACATGTGTCCCAGCCTCACCTATATGCAATTTTCTATAAGCCATGTTTTGTTCCAGAAGTGACTAGGTACCACTTCCTTCGATAATCATCTGTCTACTGCAAAGCAGTCAGGATGGTCCGTTCGTTTCCAGCCATCCCATGCCCCTACCAAAGTTTGGGTTGCTAGCTTGAGGGGTTTACCGCGTTCCACTTTTTAGGTTTCCCTAAAAACTCCGTCACTGTGGCACTTTCAGAGCTACTAAAACCTATCCGAAGACTTAGCCAGTTCACTCGCCGTAACTTGAAAATCAAGTCCCTAGGCTTATTAATTCACCTAGCACAAACACTACTGGCATCACAGCCAGTGCTAGCATGGACTTTCCTCATGGAAGACTAGCAACCATGCGATTATCCAAAAATTGCACAAACCAGTTTTATTCGACGATTTGTTTTCCAAAGACCTCTTTTTCCAAACGACTGATACGTTTTAAGATATCATAGTTTGAAGCCGAAGCAACATTGGCATTCGCACGTGATGGCTCACTTGTCGCGCTTGCGTATGCTGGGCGACTTGCAGGAGCTGAAGAAGTTTTAGCCTTAAGTTTTGCATTTTCTTCTTGCAATTCCTTAACTAGAGCAATATAGACACCGTAATCTTTGATTACATCATCTAAAAACTCATCAACTTCTTTTTTATCGTATCCACGCATGCTTGTTTTAAATTCTTGTTCGTAGATTTTCTTGGGCGTTAAATTAATCTTAGCCATTTTTATTCTCCAATACTTGTCTTTTCTAACTTACTAATACTTTACTGTCTAATGTTTTTATGATACAGAAAAAATGATAAAAATGCAAGTTTAAAATTCAACTAAATCCTATTCTGACATAACCTCATTGAGGTCATCAAAAGTCAAACGTGATACAGGATAATCACTTGCTTCTATCATCATATCGTAAAAATATTTCAGATTTGTTTCATTTTCAGGTTCATAAAATAAATAAGCTTGATCCGTATTATCAATGAGAAACTGATTAAATTGTTTAAACTGAGCTGGAGATTGGTAAGCGGGAAAGCTATACTTGACAAAATCAACCTGCTTAAAAGCTGCTAGTTTCGTTTGATTCGCTTCATTCCAATTCTGACCGTGCGTTTCAAAAGGGAAGAGTGTCGCTAACTTCAAAGGATAGTCTTGCTGAAGTTCTTTGGCCACTTCTAGTGCCCAAAATTCAAAACCGAGGTTGCCGGTAAAAATCATCCAATCCACACCATCATCCAAGAAACGCTTAAAATCACGTTTAATTGCTTTCTTGATAATAGTTACTTTAGGGTCCTTGTCTTTAAAAATACCGAGTTCAAAGCTCTTATAACCAGTTACCAGTAGTGATGTCATTTATTGTTTTCCTCGTTCATTTTATGGTATAATAAAATAGTCTTTATGCATATCTTATAAAGAAGAAGGGAAAGAAATGGTAAACTATCCCCATCAGATATCTCGTAAGATAGCACAAGTACGTCCTAAAAAATCAAATAGAGTTGACTTTGCCAATCGGGGGATGAGCTTTGAATCTGCTATTAACGCGACTAATGATTACTATTTGTCGCGTGGTTTAGCCGTTATTCATAAAAAACCTACCCCTGTTCAAATTGTCAAAGTCGATTATCCCAAACGCTCACGGGCAAAGATTGTAGAAGCTTACTTTAGACAAGCTTCTACTACCGACTACTCCGGCGTTTACAAAGGATACTACATTGATTTTGAAGCCAAAGAGACACGACAAAAGACATCCATGCCTATGAAAAACTTTCATGCGCATCAAATTGAGCACATGTCTCAGGTCATCAGTCAAGATGGGATCTGCTTCGTGCTACTTCACTTCTCGACGCTTAAGGAAACCTACCTTCTGCCTGCCAAAGACTTAATCGCTTTTTATCAGATTGATAAAGGGACGAAATCAATGCCTCTTGATTATATCAAAAAAAGAGGCTATGCAATTGCAGAAGCAGCTTATCCTCAAGTTCCTTACTTAGAAATCATTGAAAAATTATTAGGTGGTAACACATAATGGCTAAATTTAATTTCAGCAACTTTAAAGAATCACTTAACGGTTTGACTAAACGTGCTAAAAACATCAAGGTCAAGCGTTCAGATTCTTCTCGCTATGGCAAAGGAAAACGCTCTGCCGCTTCAGACCAAAGTTTGGGCTGGCGTATTGCAAAATACGGATTTATTGGACTGCTTACTTTCTTTGTAGTCTGTGTCATCGCTGGTGGTAGCCTCTTTGCCTACTATGTTAGCAGTGTTCCTAAACTTACCGAGAACAAACTGCAATCAACAAACTCAAGTAAGATTTACGACGCTAATGGTAGTCTTGTTGCCGACTTGGGAGCTGAGAAACGTGAGAGTGCATCAACAGATGAAATTCCAACAACTCTAGTTAATGCCATCACCTCTATCGAGGATAAACGTTTCTTCACTCACCGTGGGATTGACGTCTACCGTATCATGGGGGCAGCTATCAACAACCTTCGTCGTAGCAGCACCCAAGGGGGGTCTACGCTCGACCAACAGTTGATTAAGTTGGCTTACTTCTCAACTAACACTTCTGACCAAACCCTTAAACGTAAGTCACAAGAAATCTGGTTGTCACTCCAAATGGAGCGTCAATTCACAAAACAAGAAATCTTGACCTTCTATATTAATAAGGTTTATATGGGTAATGGTTACTACGGTATGAAGACTGCAGCTAAATCTTACTTTGGTAAGGACTTGAGTGACCTCTCTGTTGCCCAAGCGGCTCTTCTTGCTGGTATTCCACAAGCACCAACACAATATGACCCTTATGCTAATCCAGATGCTGCCAAAGAACGTCGTAACACTGTTCTTGACGAAATGTATGAAGACAAGAATATTTCTAAAGAAGAGTACGAGCAAGCTAAAGCAACTGATGTATCAGATGGCCTTCTTCCACTTACGAAGAAAGCTAGCTATGAGCCATACTTAGATAACTACATCAAACAAGTTATTGAACAGGTATCTACCGATGCCAACACTGATATTTACTCAGCAGGTCTCGACGTCTACACTAACCTTAATCCAGATATTCAAAAATATATCTGGAACGTCTATAATACTAACGACTACGTATACTATCCAAACGATAGTCTCCAAGTTGCTTCTACTATTATTGATGTTACTAATGGTCGTGTCGTTGCCCAATTGGGTTCACGTCACCAAGACGAAAACGTTGCACTTGGTACCAACCAAGCTGTTCAAACAGACCGTGACTGGGGTTCTGCAATGAAACCAATCACTGACTATGCTCCTGCTATTGAAAAAGGTGTTTATACAAACACTGGTACGACTGTTTACGATAATCCTTACAATTTCCCAGGTTCTTCAACACCAGTTTACAACTGGGACCGTAAGTATTACGGAAGCATTTCATTGACTTATGCGCTTCAACAGTCACGTAACGTTACAGCCGTTAAAGCTCTCCAAGCTGCTGGTTTGGAATATGCACAATCCTTCTTGAAAGATTTGGGTATCGAGTATCCAGAAATGTACTACTCAAATGCCATCTCATCTTCAACATCATCATCAGATTCTAAGTATGGTGCATCAAGTGAGAAGATGGCCGCAGCTTATGCAGCCTTTGCAAATGGTGGTACTTACTATAAACCATCTTACATTAAATCAATCAAGTTTGAAGACGGTTCAACTAAATCATTTGATTCTAAAGGTGTCGAGGCCATGTCGCCACAAACAGCCTACATGATGTCAAGCATGTTGAAACAAGTAATGACAGGTGGTACAGCAACTGAAGCTTATGTCCCTGGTACATTCAATGCTGGTAAGACTGGTACATCTAACTATGATGACGATGAATACTACAAGGTACAAAAAGAAAGTGGCGTCTATGCTTATCTTATGGTTCCAGATGAAACTTTCGTTGGTTACAATACTAAGTATTCAATGGCGATTTGGACAGGTTACAAAAACCGTAAAACACCACTTCATGATTCAGACCTTGACATTGCTAAACAAATCTACGGTGTAACAAGTGGCTACCTTAACCAGATGTATGGTGCGGGTTCTGAAGATTTCGATATGCCTAGCGGTGTTTATAATAATGGTAGCTATGTCTTCCTTACTGGTTCTTCAACATCAAATGTTTACACAGGATCACTTGGAACATCTAGCTCATCATCAAGTTTAGACTCAAGCCAAAGCAGTGACTCATCAAGTTCACAAGATAGTCAACAGTACGGCCCTGATGCTTCAACAAATCCATCGACATCGGCCTCTAACGGTTCTGAACATTCAAATTCAAACACTGCTACAGCAGAAGAATAAGAAATAAAAGGGTTATCCGAATGGATAACTCTTTTTTTACCGATAAAATTTAAAGAAGCTATATAAAACCACTAGCATCATTTCCAGTGGTTTTATATATTGTCTTATTTTGAAGCAAGGGCTCCCATTGGGTCCCAAGGAGCAAGTACTTGTGGCTCTGCTTCATAGGCTGCTAATTCTTCAGCTGTAAGGAAGTCTTTGCGAACAACGATTTGATAAGTGTATTCATCCATCCAGGCATCGGAAGCGACAAAGTAACCTTTTTGTCCGACCTTGTCTCCCCAAGAGTTTTCAACCTTCCATTTAATAGGTTTACCATCAGCATCCAAATCAACCCCAGTCAATACCATGGCATGAGTCATGAGAGATTCATTGTAGTCTAAACGTCCTGCCTTGTCTTGAGTCAAGTTAATATCCATGCTAGCTGTAAAGTCATAAACATTAGTTGCAAGAATACCTTTTTGACGGTCTGAAACTTGACCAACATCTGAACCAAACCAAACAGTCTCTCCAGCCTTCATCTGTGCAATGGCAAGCTCTTTGAAACGATCCATTGGGAGGTTAATATAACGAACACTTGGTGCACCCACAACATTACCCAACATCTCAACAGTATAAGATTTCCCGAAAGGTTTATCAGCTGTTGGAGCGTTGATGACTGACACATAGTCGCTGAGTTTTAGACCCACATATTTTTCAAAGAAAGCTTGTGGTGTGATATTTTTCTCAGATTGATAGTTGTCATCTTTATCTCGGTAGGCAAAATCAAACTGACGTGGTGGTAAACCAAGAGTCATGGCAAGATAATTGAAAATTTCTTGAAGAAGCTCTTCCTTCTTAGCTTGAACAGCAGCTTGATCAGCACCACCAGCAATCAAATCACGCAAGATTTGAGCATCTTGACGAAGAAGCTTATTGAGGTATTGATTAAGCTCACGACTATTGCTTGAAGCTACAGATTCTGGATAAACTGATTTTGGCACAACACCATATTTTTCAAAAAGTGATACGACCATATCCCATTGTCCACCATCTTGTTGTGGGGTATCCAAAAGGAATTTAACCTTACGACTGCCAATCTCTTGATCTGCTGTAGCAATGATTTGTTCCAAGAACCAGTTCGATTTTTCATACTTGTCCCAGAAGAAGGTGTGGGCTTGAGAAAGTTCGAAACTTTCCAATTTAAAGTCTGAGATTAATTTGTGACGGAAAGTATTTAGTGCCGCAAACATCCAGCAACGTCCTGAAGCTTTCTGGTTAGACACCTCATCTTTAGTCAAATCGATTGAGAAAACATGGTCGTTTTCAACTTCTGATTGACGTGTTTCGATGGATTTGAGCAAGCCATTATGAGTTACAGCATTCTCAATAGCACTGTACTTGGCATTGGCCTCATATTCTGCAAATAGTTTATCTGTGAAATCTGTTGATAGTGAAGTCATAAGATTCCTCCTTTTAAGCCTTATTCTTCTCTATTTTATCACTAATTTCTGAAAATTCAATTTAAAAATACCCCTAGGTTAAACCTAGGGGTAGGACAATCTTATTCAACTTTATCAAACTGCGTTTCAGGTGCTGGTTTCGTTGGTTGACAAGACATGATAAGGAGGACAATGCTTCCAATCAATGAGAAGATAACCAAGATTGGTACAAGCCCTATATAACTTAGAAGTACCCAAGCCGGATGAAAGCCTGCATCTCTTAAACGACGGATTTGTAGAGACAATTGAGGGATAAGTTCAATTAAGCTAAAAAGCATTAGTGGCCAAGCATAGGTAATAATTATTTTTTGCAGTTCAGTCTGATTATTCAACAGAGCTGGGTCACTAAGGTCAACATTACTGAAGAAAGGAATAAGAACACAAAAAACAGTAAGAATAGTAATAATAATGACATTAACCAAGTAAGCCCACCAGTAGTCTGGACGAGTCGAACGTCCGCTAAAATCAAAGGCACGTTTCCAAAAATCAATATAAGCTTTGATCATAATTCATTTCTCCTCTTATTTCCAAAACTCATCAAAAATAGTGATTGGCAAGTGACGTTTGTGTTGACCTTTACGCCACCAAGACTCAATAGTTTCCTGAGCTTTGGCTGAGACTTCCTTGCCTTCAAGGTAATCATCAATTTCACGGTAGGTCACACCAAGTGCCACTTCATCAGCGATTCCTGGTTTGTCCTCTTCCAAGTCAGCTGTTGGCACTTTTTCATAAAGGGCCTTGTCCGCACCAAGTTCTGCAAGAAGGGCGGCACCTTGACGCTTGTTTAGACGAAAGAGCGGCAAAATATCCGCACCACCATCGCCAAATTTTGTGAAGAAGCCAGTAAGGTTTTCAGCGGCGTGGTCTGTCCCGATAACTGCCCCACTATTTTCTCCCGCAACCGCGTATTGGGTAATCATACGTTGACGGGCCTTGATATTCCCCTTGTTAAAGTCAGAAACGGTTACGCCTGCCTTGGCAAGTTCAGAAACCTGACCATCAACAGCTTCTTTGATGTTAACTGCAAGACTCACATCTGGCTTGATAAAAGCAAGAGCACGTTGGGCATCATCTTCATCTGCTTGGACACCGTATGGTAAACGAATGGCGATAAACTGATAGTCTTTTCCTGTCTCTGCACGGAGCTCTTCAATCGCAAGTTGTGCCAGACGACCAGCCAATGTAGAATCTTGACCTCCTGAAATTCCCAAAACATAGGTTTTTAGGAAAGGATGCTTTAGCATGTAGGCCTTCAAAAAATCAACAGATTTTCGAATCTCTTCTTTTGGATCAATGCTAGGTTTAACGCCTAGTTGAGCAATAATAGTTTCTTGCAAAGTCATAATTTCTCCTTTTACTCTGACAAGTCATGGGCTTTCTTACGGACATTATCAATCAAGGTCATCTTGTTTTCCCAGACATCTTTAGCCAAGTCAACTGGATAATCTTGAGGGTTAAGCACGCGCTTGTACTCATTCCAAAGCTCATCCAATTCCTTAGTCGCATAAGCCTTGATTTCATTAAGACTAGGCAAGTCATAGATGAGTTGCCCCTTGTCGTAGATTGGGACCAAGAGTGGCACTGCATCAAAATCACGAACAGTCTTATTAATGTAGGTGTATGTTGGGTGGAACATATTAATTTCTTCTAGAGCATTAACATCCGTGTCTGCGAAAGTGATATAGTCACCTTCTGATTTGCCCTTAGCACGACTCGTAATACGCCACACTTGCTTCTTACCTGGTGTCGAAACCTTCTCAGCATTGTTGGACAACTTGATAGTATCATGCATGACTCCTTGATCATCTTCCATTGAGACAATCTTGTAGACAGCACCCAAGGCTGGTTGATCATAGGCAGTGATAAGCTTAGTACCCACTCCCCAGACATCAATCTTGGCCTTTTGCATCTTCAAGTTGAGGATGGTATTTTCATCAAGGTCATTTGAAGCATAAATTTTGGCATCAGGGAAACCAGCTGCATCCAGTTGCTTACGGACCTGCTTCGATAGATAAGCCAAGTCACCTGAATCAAGACGAACACCCAAGAAATTAATCTTATCACCTAGCTCTTTAGCGACACGGATAGCATTCGGAACACCAATCTTAAGGGTGTCATAGGTATCTACAAGGAATACACAGTCCTTATGAGTAGATGCGTAGGCTTTAAAGGCGTCATAATCGTTGCCATAGGCTTGAACAAGAGCATGGGCATGTGTACCAGAAACTGGGATGCCAAAAATCTTGCCGGCACGTACATTTGACGTTGCATCAGCACCACCAATCACGGCTGCACGTGTTCCCCAGATTGCTGCATCCATCTCTTGTGCACGACGTGTCCCAAATTCCAACAAAGGAGCATCCTCAATGACAGAACGAATACGAGCTGCCTTGGTAGCAATAAGAATCTGGTAATTGAGGATATTTAGCAAGGCAGTCTCTACTAGCTGACACTGAGCCAAGGGACCTTCCACTTGGAAAATCGGTTCATTAGCAAATACCAAATCACCCTCAAGTGCTGAATTGATAGTCAACTCGAGTTTTAGGTTGGCTAGATAGTCCAGAAAATCCTCAGGATAACCTAAATCTTTTAGATAAGCAATATCAGTTTCTGAGAAGGTCAGATTTTCAAGATAGTTGACAATACGCTCCAGACCTGCGAATACAGCAAAGCCATTTTTAAACGGAAGTTGACGGAAATAAACTTCGAAAACGGCCTTTTTATTGTGAATACCTTGGTTAAAGTAAACCTGCATCATATTGATTTGATACAAGTCAGTGTGCAAGGTTAAACTGTCATCTTTATACATGGAATTCCTCCTATCGAATAGGTACTTCTTTTTTTGTTATTAATAGCCTGTATATGCTGACTATTATAGCATTTTTGAGCAATTGTCTCCACTTTTCAGAAAGTTAATTATTGTTTGGATTTTCCGAATTTTCTAATGCTTGTTTTGACAAAAAAGAGTAGCCCGAGGAGACTACTCTTTATTTCTATTCATATCTTAGGGACTCGACAGGGTCCATTTTACTGATTTTACGGGCTGGAAGGTAGGCTGACACATAGCCCATCAAGAGTGAGAAGCCAAACATGATGAGAATTGAGGTCAGATTTAGGTCAAACACCTTGCTGACACTTGGGTAGAGATGTGAAACAATCATGTTGGCTAAGCTTCCAATACCCTGCGATACAAGGAGGGCAAGAGCTAGTGAGGTACCCGTAATCCATAGGGCCTCATAAACAAAGATAGCTTTCACGTCACGATTAAGATAACCGACAGCCTTCATAACACCAATCTCTTTTGAGCGTTGCATAATATTAATATAGATGATAATTCCAATCATAACAGCTGAAACTAGGATAGCTTGTGACGAAAGGATAATCAAGAGGGCCTGGATCACACGGATGAATTTAATAATGACATCTAGGATGGCCTGCTGTGAAAGAACCAGATACTTCTTGTTTTTCTGCAATTTTTTAGTGACTTCCTTAGTCTTGGCTGGATCTTTGAGCTCCAAAAGCATGTAAGAGACTGTTTTGGTAAAGCCATTTTCTTTGAGCAATTCTTCCAATTGTTTAGCTGGCATATAGCTATTGCTCTCTTCAGCATCCTCGCTGTCATCAACAATACGGACAATCTTAGTCTTGATATCCGCTACTTTAGTTCCCTCAGCAGTATTTTCAACAATCTGAGCTGAAATTTCTTTACCGATAAAGTCTTTAGCCTTGAGCTTCTTCCCTGTTTCTTGGTTGTAGCGTTTGACAAAACTCATCGGAAGGGTTAAGCCATTTTCATCTTCAGATTTAAAAGGTTTCCCAGCTGAAATTTTATCCTTATCATTGCGAGATGTAGAGATTTTTGTGTTCTTGTAAAGACTGATAACCTGAGAATAGTTAGGAAGGTCCTTACTGAAATCCATGGTCTTGCCATCAAGGGTAAGACTTGCCATATTCATTCCAAAGGGACTCTCCAAATACTTAATGTCATCACTCTTAATCTGATTACGAATAAACTTCTCATCATCCGCATTTAGAACCCCTCTGGCTGCTGATTTAGCACTAAGACTGATCTGAATTTGGGATGGAATGTTGCCACCATCGGTACTGTCATTAATCATACCAACAATAGCATTTCCCAAACCAAAGGAAATTAGGACACCGATAAAACCAATGGAAGTTGCCGTCGCAATCAAAAGATTACGCCACTTACGTTCCATAAAGTTGTTCAATGACAATTTGAGCTTGTTCTTGAGGGTCAACCCCTTATTTTTCGATTGTTTCAACGACTTCACCATCCTTCATTTTAATGACAACATCCGCATAATCCGCCACTTCAGGGTTATGGGTTACGATAATCACAGTTTTACCTGCCTCGGCTAGCTCTTTAAAAATGTCGAGAACATTTTCCTGAGACTGAGAATCAAGAGAACCTGTCGGTTCATCAGCCACAATCATTTCTGGATTATTGACTAGGGCACGGGCAATGGCCACACGTTGTTTTTGCCCACCAGAAAGCTGCTTAACATTTTTCTTGATAAAGTCTCCGATTCCAAGACGGCTAAGCTCCCTTTCCGCAATCTCGGCCATCTCTTTATCAGTCATATTTTTAACGTAAAGAGGCATCTTGACATTTTCAAGGACTGATTGATGAGAGATAAGATTGAAATTTTGAAAGACAAAGCCAATGTGAGCCTTTCTAAAATAGGTCAAGTCACGCTCTGAAAAATCTCGCATGTTTTGATTTTTGAAATAAAGATTTCCTTGATACTGACTATCCAGACCACTAATAATACTAAGCAGACTGGTCTTACCACAGCCAGATGGACCGTAGATAGCAGTGATCTTTCCTGGTGCAATCTCAAGTGTAACATCGTTCAAAGCGCGCTCTTGGTTCGTACCGTCGAGATTATAGTACTTTGAGATGTGGTCGATGGTTAAAATGGACATGAGTTCCTCCGTAAATTTGGTTTAGATTAGAATTTGATTAGTTTCTATCTGATTACCTGCAAGAAATTTTCAAGCAAAATAACAAAAACCGTTAACTAATCGCCTTCTAAAACGATACATTAATTATAATCATTAAATGATTATAAAAATAGTGACATAAATGTCACTATGGCATGAAAAAAGCCAAAGTCCCTAAGACTTTGGCTTTAGTTTATTGACAATAAATACGAATAGCTTCTGCGAGAAAAGTGGCAGTCCCTGCTCCTCCAACTTTATCAATAAAACTAGAAAAGCGATTATCTGTTTGATACATCTGACCGAGACCAGCTAATACCGTTTGGTCACATGGATAAAAATGCTGACTAATATAGTCTTGTAACACCTTTACTTGCTCCTGAACACTATCATCCCCAGGATTATACTCCTTGAGCTGTCCAAAGGTAGACATGATTGCAGTCATCTCTTTTGTAACTTCAGGGAAGGATTCCTCTCCCTTAGCCGCAAAAGCTTGATAAGCTTCTGTCTGACCCCATCTAGCCTGAGCTTCTTCCTGAAAGGCTTCTACAGCTTTTTGATCAAATGCTTCAAATGACATTTCTTCTTCCTCCATTTGTAAGGCCTTGGCATGAGCTATGACGGCTTCTAAACGGGACCTTTTCAGCTCTAAGAGCTTAATCTGATCCCTAAGCGCTTGAACTTTGTCATAACCTGGTTGACCTACGATTTCCTTAATTTTTTTGAGAGGAAAGTCTAACTCACGGTAAAGCAATATTTCTTGCAAACGGACAACCGCATCGCGATTATAGTAACGGTAACCATTTTCAGCCACAACTGACGGTTTCAGCAAATCAATTTCGTCATAATAATGAAGGGTGCGTACACTGACACCTGATAGTTGGCTCACTTCTTTTACAGATTTCATTAGAACTCCTCTCTGATTAAGAGTATAGGCTATGACGTGGCGTGAGGGTCAAGAGGAAAAAGAGTATTTTTTTGAAGTTTACTATAATTTATTACTTTTCTTTTTCTGGCTTCGACGATGCAGTAAAGCTTGATTAATACGCTGTGTTCTCATATGCATTTGCCAAATGAGATAAAGCCAGATAATAATATAAACAAAAATGAAAACAATCCAGATAGCAGGGTTCGTTAAAGCCTCATACCAGCCTGATATCAGACAAGTCACTGTAAGTACAATCGCCGTCAACAAGAAATGCAAGACTACTCTTAATCTGTACGACATGCGGTCAAGCTCTTCCAAAATCCACGAGAGCATTCCCATTAAACCACTCATCATAAAGAGGGCTAAAATATTTCCTACACTAACTTTGGGATAGATAATCTGGGGAAATAATTGACCAAGTAAAAGGAGTGCAAGGTAAAAGAACGATCCCGTTCTCACGCCGGATACAAAATAAGCAATTAAACGTTTCATTGGTTCCTCCTACACCCCTAAATAATCCATCAAAGATTTGACATATTTTCGGCTGACACTAGACTTAACTCCACCTGTCATTTTAGCCATCATATTGCCAGAAAAACTATCCGATAGTGATTCCAAATGATCTATATTCATAACAGCATGACGTGATATCTGTAAAAAACTTCGACGATTGATGCGATGCTGAAAGTTTGTCAGTGTCTCTCTCATCGTATAGGTATTGTTTACGGTATAAATCGTTAACACATTCTTCTCAATCTCAGCTAGAATAATGTCATCAATTTTTACCATAACCAAATGATCATCCGTTTTAATAGGAATCACCACTTGATTTACAACTGAAAATTGTTCGAGATAATCCATTACCTCTCGTGCTTGATCAGACAATCGCTCTGCTTGGATGACCACACAGGGATCCTTTACCGAAATATCTGATTTTTCTTCAAAACGAAGTTTCATTCCTATTCCAACTCTCACTTATTTTTTCTGGCTAGTTCTTTTCACTAAAACAATCCAAAGAATACTTGCTAGAAGAATACCTCCTAACACTATAAGGTAAGTATTTTCCTTTGTCAACAAACCTTGCCACTTGAGCTGAACGCCCATTTTTTCTTGGAACTCTCGAAGAAGGTTATCTTGACCTTTAAAGGTCTCACTTAATGTTTCTTTCATGAGTACTTGCCGATAAAGTGATGCAATATAAGTTGCTGGAGTACATTTCATTAGTAGTTGTGCAAAATCAGGTAAAACGCCCAAAGGTACATAAGTTCCTACCAAAAAACCAGAAGCTGTCCCCACTATGGTCGCAAACTTCCCCAAACTGTCTACAGATTGGAAAAAATAAACAAAAATGGCATTCACTAAACTAGAAAGCAGGCTACTAAGCAGCATGATGAGGAGCACCTCAGGTAATAGAGAAAGGGTTGGAACTTCTCTAAAATAGCCACACATCAGTACATACATTAGGACTTGCATGGCAAAAGAAATGATGATTGCACTCGCTAGATACGAAAATGGTAACCGCCATTTCCCATGATTCGATAAATAAAGATCCTGATCTACTTGATGTTCACGGTCCTTTACCAACTGAGTCAGGGCAGCCAGACTCGTCGTTGTCCCTGTCACAGCCAGCGCCCCACTCATTAACCAATTATTTAACAAAGGACCACTATTGGGTAGCTGATTCCAAGCATCTGTTAGATTTTTTTGAAGAAAAATAATATAGAGAATAAAGGAAATCAAGGCTCCCAACAAGGAGAAGAAAACTCCTGAACGATTCCTGAAGTACAATAAAAAATTTCGCTTTAGTAAAGCTAGCATTAGCGAACCTCCCTTCCTGTAAGTGCAATAAAGGCGTCATCCATGGTCCCTGGACGAAACTCAAAATGGGCTATTCTATCTCTAACTTGTGCCAGGTAATCAATAGCTTCCCTTTCACTCTCGGGTTGAAAAACATACTCCATTTGACTTTGTTGCTCTACTGACATTCCCGAAGTTTTAAGACTTTCTATCTGCTCTATCTCCTTGAAACGAATCTTCAAGATGTTTTTTGCATACTGGCTCTTAATATCTAATGCCGATCCCTGAGCAATCACTTTCCCATGGTCCACAATATAAATCTGATCAGCTTCATCTGCTTCGTCAAGATAATGCGTGGTCAGTACAACGGTCATTCCCTCTTCTCTCTGCAATTGATAGAGCAAATCCCAAATAGACTTCCGAGTTTGGATATCTAAACCTGTCGTTGGCTCATCTAAGAACAGAATATCTGGTTGTGAGAGTAGAGCACGCGCAATGTCAACCCGACGCTTTTGGCCACCTGAAAGCGTCCCGTATCTCTGCTTTTGGAAAGCTGATAGACCTAGCCGACCAATGAGATCAGACACACGATTGGGTTTCAGTTCTTTATACTGTCTGGCACGAATGGCCAGATTTTCCCTAACAGTCAGCATCTCATCCAAAACACTAGTCTGGAAGACCACACCAATTTTAGTACCGGGTTCATAGATGATTTCACCTTGCGTTGGTTGTTTCAAACCAATCACCATGGAAATTGTCGTTGATTTCCCCGCCCCATTTGGTCCTAGAATCGCATTGAAAGTCCCTCTTTTAAATTGTAATTGAATATTATCAACAACAAGGTGGTTCCCATACCGTTTGCTTATGTTTTTAGCTTGTAATATCATGTTCTCTCTCCTTTTGATAGAACCAGTCTAGCAAAAAAGCCGTTTTTTAAACGGCTTTTGGGGATAAGTGGTCAAAATGAAGAGATGAGTGGCGAGATGGAAGAGATTAACAGTATTTTTCATAAAAATCAATTCCCCCAATAAAAAAAGACAAACTGACTTTCAATTTTAATTGCCGGTAAAACAGAACAAAATCTCTCACTATAAGAACCCATCAAAAGGGGGAATGAATTACTTTTTTATATCCTTTCCATAGGATTTGTAGCATCGCTTCTTCAAATGCCTATCAAAAAAATGAATCGTAGCCAACCAAGAATCCTTGCTCTCTTTCAGCAGTAAACGCCAATCTTTTCGATAGCGATGATTGGGTTGATAAGCCACTGTCAACATGTGACCTGTTTCATGGTATTTTTTAAATGTAATGTGGTGTCCTTTATAATGTGAAACAATATCATCAATTGCTGACGAGGCATCCCATATTTCATCAACAGTACTTCCGAGCAATAAAATTGGCGAATGTAATTGACTAATGTCTATCCTAGCAGAGCAATCTTTAGGGATAGGTTTTCTAAAAAGTTTACTGAACAGATAATCTCTAAGTCGAAACTTTTGATAGGGAAGTTCTTTTTGCAAATGCGTCCAAGAAGAAGTATGAGAGTTCCATTTCCCTTCTATCCCTTCATACACCACATCAGAGGGTGAATTTAGTACCAAACATTGAATGTCATTAAAAAGGCTCTCCTCAGCTAAAACCAACTCTGCCCCCTTAGACCGTCCATAGATTCCAATTTTTTCACTATCTACTTGAGGGTGCTTACGTAGATAATCCTTCGCTTCCACAAGGCACTCTAAAGGAATACGTTCCAAATGTTTTGGTAACCCCTCTAAACCAAAGTAGGCAATTGCTAGGCAAATATAACCTCTAGAAGATAAAAGTTGAGCTATATTCTGTGCCTTTTCAATCCGTCCTTCACTACCGCTCACAATAATCAATGCTGGTGTTTTTATTGCCTTTTTATCATAAAAGAGTCTCCCTTGAAAATATCTCCCGTAAATATCTTTATGACTAATTTGCGAACTCATGTAATGTCTTGTGAAAGTTCTCTCTGCAATGATAGTATTTTCTTGCATAATTTTGATATCCACAAAAAAATGATCTAATAAGGGAATTTTAGAAAGAGAGTTTGGAAGTTTCTTTTTCCTATTGGTCAAAGGTTTGGCATTAAAGAATAACCCCATTGTTGCAATATCTTCATAAGAGCCAGAACAAGATGGAGTTTGTGAAATATCAATAATACCATTCTTATCTGATACAAAAGTCGCTGCTGATTTCCATAAAACATCATGAGCTAAAAGCATGGGAGCATTGATACAATAATAATCGGATAAATACATTTCGACTCGATATATTTCTCTTGGTTTTAAGCCATCGATGACAATATTAAAAGATTCGTCTGCTAAATCAGACTCTGAGATCAGTTCAATTTTTATATTCATATCTTCCTCTTTTTGTTAATGTGATTAACAATATAGTTTTTAAATTACCGTGATTTTTACCACGGTAATTCTTGCCATACCTTTTCAACATCATCCATCAATTTCATAACCATTTGAAGGTCCTCATCACTATAGTTTTTTAAAACTGAAAAAATGGCTGTCTCAATATGTTCTTGCTGCTCTTTATGAATGTTAAAAACGTCAACCCCTTTTTGGGATAATATCAGATATTTATTTTTTTCATTATCCGGTGCAAATTCAAAAGAAACGAGGTCTTTCTTGATTAAACGTCTAACACTCTGAGTAATGGCACTCCTAGAGACTTCAAGTAACTCAGATAATTTCACTAGATTCACAGGCTGATTGCGACCTATTAGGTCAATCAAATGGACTTCATTAATAGTGATTGATTTATCAATACTGTTCCTATGCTGAGCCTTTTTCAACTGTTCAAAAGCTAAAGCAAAGCTGTTAAAACGATTATTAAACTTATGCAGTTCTTTCTTATTCATAGTGTCCCTCTTTTTGTTAATAACATTAACAAAACTACTATTTCTTGTCAAGCTGAGCCTAAAAAAATCCTCCAGAGCTAAGCTCCAAAGGATTTATTTTTATTTTACAACAATATTAACGAGTTTATTAGGTACCGCAATCACTTTCACGATTTCCTTGCCATCAATCTCTGCTTTGACTTTTTCATTAGCAAGAGCGACTTCTTGCAACTCTTCGCGTGAAAGGTCTTTCGCAACCATGAGTTTGGCACGGACTTTACCTTTGATTTGAACGACGATTTCGATTTCGTCTTCAACCAATTTGCTTTCATCCCATGTTGGCCAAGCTACATAAGAGATAGACTCACCTGTTTCTGCGACTGTTTGCCAGAGTTCTTCTGCCAAGTGAGGCGCAAATGGGGCGATCAATTGGATAAAGCCTTTGGCGTAATCCACATAGAGTTTGTCTTCCTTGTTGGCAGCATTGACAAAGACCATGAGTTGGGCAATGGCTGTGTTGAATTTCATAGACTCGATTTGCTCTGTGACAGATTTAACGGTTTCGTTATAAACCTTGTCAAGAGCGCCATTGTTTTCCGCAATGATTTCTTTACTTGTAATCAAACGGTAAACACGGTCAAGGAATTTACGGCTTCCTTCCAGACCTTCTTCAGACCAAGCGATTGAAGCATCGAGTGGTCCCATGAACATTTCATAGACACGAAGGGTATCAGCACCGTATTGTTCCACCACATCGTCTGGGTTGACAACGTTCTTGAGGGATTTAGACATCTTAGCTGGTGCTTGCTCCAACTCTTCCCCTGTTTCCACATGGAAGAAGGAACCGTCACGTTTTTCAACCTTGTCAGTCGCCACAAGTGCACCACGGTGGTCACGGTAGCTTGTTCCCAAGATCATTCCTTGGTTAAAGAGTTTTTGGAATGGCTCTTTAGTAGGTACAACGCCAAGGTCATAGAGGAATTTGTGCCAGAAACGAGCGTAAAGCAAGTGAAGCACGGCGTGTTCTGCACCACCCACATAGATATCTACTGGCAACCATTGTTTGAGGAGATCCTCGTCAGCCAATTTCTCTGTGTTGTGTGGATCGATATAGCGGAGGTAGTACCAGCTTGAACCTGCCCATTGTGGCATGGTGTTGGTCTCACGACGACCTTTGACACCATCTTCACGCGTCACTTCAAGCCAGTCTGTCAAGTTCGCCAATGGGCTTTCACCAGTACCTGAAGGGCGGATGTCCTTGGTTACTGGCAAGACAAGTGGGAGTTCACTTTCTGGCACAGCTGTCGAAGTCCCATCTTCCCAATGAATGATTGGGATTGGTTCACCCCAGTAACGTTGACGGCTAAAGAGCCAGTCGCGGAGACGGTAGGTCACCTTTTCTTGACCAAAGCCTTTTTCTTCCAACCAAGCCACGATTTTAGTAATCGCTTCTTCTTTGTTGAGACCGTTCAAGAAGTCAGAGTTGACGTGAAGGCCATCTTCTGTGTAAGCAGCCTCTTCAACGTTCCCACCTTCCAACACTTCTACGATTGGAAGGTCAAACTGTTTTGCAAATTCCCAGTCACGCTCATCGTGGGCAGGTACGGCCATAACAGCACCTGTTCCGTAGCTGGCAAGAACATAGTCCGCAATCCAGATTGGGATTTCTTTCCCATTGACAGGGTTGACGGCATAAGCACCAGTCCAAACCCCCGTTTTTTCCTTGGCAAGGTCTGTACGAGCCAAGTCTGATTTAAGGCTGGCTTGGTGTTTGTAATCAGCTACAGCCTCAGCTTGTTCAGGTGTTGTGATGGCATCTACCAAGTCATGTTCAGGCGCCAAAACAGTGAAGGTCGCACCAAAAAGAGTATCTGGACGAGTGGTAAAGACTGTGAATTCCTTGTCTGTTCCTTTTACTTTGAAAGTTACGTTAGCACCCGTTGATTTACCAATCCAGTTGCGTTGCATGTCCTTGATAGACTCTGGCCAATCAAGATCATCCAAGTCATTGAGCAAACGCTCAGCATAGGCAGTGATTTTGAGCATCCATTGGCGCATTGGTTTGCGGACAACTGGATAGCCACCACGCTCAGATGTTCCATCTGGAAGAACTTCTTCGTTGGCGATAGCTGTTCCCAATTCTTCAACCCAGTTTACTGGCACTTCAGCTTCATAAGCCAAACCTTTTTCGTAAAGCTTAGTGAAGATCCATTGCGTCCACTTGTAGTAGTTTGGATCTGTAGTATTGACTTCACGGTCCCAGTCGTAAGAGAATCCAAGCGCATTGATTTGGCGTTTGAAGTTGGCAATGTTTTCTGCTGTGAATTCTGCTGGGTCATTCCCTGTATCCATAGCGTATTGCTCTGCAGGCAAACCAAAGGCATCCCATCCCATTGGGTGAAGGACATTGTAACCTTGCGCACGTTTGAAACGGCTAAGGATATCTGTCGCTGTGTAGCCTTCTGGGTGTCCTACGTGAAGACCCGCTCCAGATGGGTAAGGGAACATGTCGAGCGCATAAAACTTAGGTTTTGAGACATCTTTTCCTGTCTTAAAAGTGTGATTGTCAGCCCAGTATTTTTGCCACTTAGGCTCGATTTCTTTATGATTGTAAAAACTCATGGTTTCTCTCCAATATTCGTAATGCTTCTATTATAGCATTTTTGAAGGATTTTTAAAGATGATAAGGGAACTTTAAGAGGCAAATTCGCCTGAATCTATTTTGCACTTTTTTCATCCTTTTTAAGTTTTTTTGCTCTTTTATGTAACAAAAAAGCAAAAAGATGCTATACTAGTATCAGAAAGAAGGTGACTCATGTATCAGGAACAACGATTAGAGAAAATATTAACACTTTTGGAGGAGCGCGGAAACCTATCTGTCAAGGAAATGGTTGACGCATTAGGTGTTTCCAAAGACACTGTCAGAAGAGATTTCGACTGCCTCAGCCAGAGGAATCTGGCTCAGCGTACCCATGGTGGCATTCTTCCAGTTAAAAATACTACTGTTCTTGGCTTCCAGGAACGTCAGAAAGGACTCACTGAAGACAAGAAAAAAATGGCAGACCTAGCGCTTAGCTTGGTCAAAGACCAGTCTCTCCTCTTCTTCGATGTCTCTACCTTGATTCTTGAAGTTTCACAAAAATTGACTAAGAAGGTCACTGTCTACTCCCACTCTTTGGACAATGCCTTGGTCCTAAGTGGCAAAGAAGGAATCGACTTTCATCTCTTGGGAGGAAGATTTTACAGCAAAAACCGCTTCTACTATTCGCTTCACGAAGCCCAGCTCTTGCAACATCTACAATTTGACTTAGCCTTCTTCGGAGCGGCTAGTCTCAGTCAAGGAGTGGTCAGCTATGAAGATGAAGAGGACGTTGCTGTCAAACAACTAGCCATGCAAGCTGCTCGAACTAAGATACTCATTGCTGAATCTGATAAATATGAAAAGCACTCCAAATATATATTGGGCAAGATTGAAGACTTTGACTACTGGATTACAGATAAAAAACCTGATCCTGATTTGGTCGAGACTCTTAAAGATAAAGTAATGATTTTATACGATGGAAAGGATAACGATTATGAGTAATATTCGTTTGATTATCAGTGACATTGATGGCACTATTCTCACTAGTAACCACCAGGTGGATGAGCAACTGATTGAGGTAATGCCAGAGCTTGAAAAGGCAAATATTCCCTTTGTTTTAGCTTCTGCCCGTTCTCCACTAGGGATGCAACCAATTGCTCATAAACTGGGACTTCATGACAATCCCATCGCTTGCTACAACGGTGCCTTAGTACTTGAGGGGGATCGTACTATCATACAACACCCTGTGGATAAAGCTGAAATCCAAGAACTTCTTAACTACTTATCCACAGATTATCCAAGTGTCTCTGTGAATATCTACTCTGGCAAGGACTGGATCACCAACGAACTAGACAAATGGTCTCAGCTAGAAGGAAGTATTACGGGTGAATCTCCTATCATTAAGGAACTGCAAGACACGGTCTCAGACTCAGAACCACCTATCCACAAGCTTTTGTTGATTGATGAGCCTGAAGTTATTCAGGACCTCCATCAAAAACTCCTAAGCATGTATTTTACACAGACAGCATTCTACTTATCCAAAGATAACTACCTTGAAGTCACAGCCAAACATGTTTCTAAGGAACACGCTCTCATCGAGGTTGCCAAATATTACGACCTTCCTCTTGAACAAGTCATGACAATCGGAGATAACTTTAACGATAGTCCTATGCTGGCTCTAGCTGGCCTGGGAATTGCTATGGGCAATGCACCTGAAGGGGTCAAGGAAACAGCAAACTTAGTAACGACTTCAAATGATGAACATGGTGTGGCTCAAGCTATTACAGAGCATGTCCTAAACTAAGCCAATATCTAATGGTGGGAACAACCTTTAATCGCCAACTCGAATTTTAGAACAAAAGGAAAGGTGCCCTAGAGGTACCTTTCCTTTTTCAACGAAAAAAGCCTTCCTCTCTCGAAGAAGACCCAAATTTTCTAAAGATAAAGAAGGAGACCTACCAGAATTCCAATGACATAGCCTGCTAAAACATCACTAGGATAGTGAACACCACCTAGCACGCGCAAAAGAGCTAGAGCACCCGCCAGAAAAAGCATAGCCCCACCTAGCCAGGGGTTAAGCGTCAGCGCCAACATAGCAATAACAGTCGCTGAGAAAACATGCCGGCTGGGAAAGGACTTGCCTAGACTGTCCTTCTTAATAAGGGGTTGGTTAGCCCAAGTCTGGTATGGACGCGGTCGATTATAGAGACTACGACCAAGAGAAAGAAGGAAAAAGCCTCCCCCCATAATAAGCACTGTCGTAGAGAGAATAAACCAGCCACCCCTTAGCAAAACCCAAATAAGAAATATAGGAAAAAGCAGGTAAAAAGTCCTAGTTATAATTTTGTTCAAGCCTTCTAAAACCTTAGCGTAAGAACGTAAAGGAGTACTAATCCTATCGTAAAATCGTTTATAATTCATCATCCGTTAGAAAAAAGGGAGTGACACAGAACTAAATTTTAAAAATCTAGCTTCTAGCCTCTCCCTCAAGTTTAATGAGATAGTCTTTCGAGGTTGAAGTCTCTTATCCCAACCTCTTTTGTCTGTCTTAAAGTTCAGCGATTTGGTAAAGTTCAAGTTCAGCAGCTGTTTCTGAACCAAACATGTTAATCATGATTTTAACCTTGTTGTTTTCAATTTCTACAACACGGCCTTCTTGACCCATAAAGGCACCATCAATGATTTGAACCACATCACCAACCTTGATATTAGTATCAAAGACATCAACTGTTTGACCCATTGAAATCAAGATTTGACGGATTTCTTCTTCCAAAAGTGGTGTTGGTTTAGAACGGTTACCGTGAGAACCAACGAAACCAGTAACGTTCGGAGTATTACGGACAACGAACCATGCTTCGTCTGTCATTACCATCTCAACAAGAACGTAACCAGGGAAGCGGTTTTCTTCCACTTCTTTAACTTTACCGTTTTTCTCAACATTGACAGTTTGAGTTGGGATTTCAACACGCAAGATATTTTCAAGCATGTTATAAGTTTGGGCACGTTGCAAAAGGTTTTCTTTAACTTTGTTTTCGTATCCTGAATACGTTTGAAGGACGAACCAGCCCTTGTCGAATGAATCTAGCATTTTAGGATTCCTTTCTTTTTTCTAAATGACATTTAAACACCTTTGGCTAGCTATCTTCTAGATGCGAGTGTTAAATGTAAATGAATGCCTATGGTTTAATTCAAAGCGTAATAAAAAAGCCTGTTGGCCCTTGTTCTCGCTTTTATCTGCATTTATTATAACAAAAAAGAGCAGGCATTCCCACTCTTTTTGTGTTTTCTTTAGAAAAAGTTAATCAGTGCTGACATAGCGCGACTCAACAATTCATCAAACGCATAGATGATGACAGTGAAGAACGCAGTATACTCAAGAACTGAAATAAAATCATGCCAGCGTTGTTTACGGTCTGGCCAAGTCGTGTCTTTCAAGACTTTGAAAATACTTCCAGTTTGTCTCACGGTGTCTCCTATCTTGTTTCCTTATGCAAGGTGTATTTTTTACAATGTTTACAAAATTTGTTAACTTCTAGTCGTGTTGGTTTGGGAGTGTTACTCACATTAATTGAGTAGTTTCGGCTCCCGCATTCAGCACACGCTAGGCTTGCTTTTTTCTGTGCCATAACGCCTCCGTTCTTTTTATCTTACCACTTTTAGGTGCAATTGACAAGCTATCTAAACAGACCTGAGAAGGAGTCTGTAATCTTATCCCATAGGCTACTTGCCTGATCTTTAACGTCATTCACAACATCTGATGCCTTATCTGTCCATGACTTGTTACTACTATTACGTGAGTCATTTGGATCTGCCGTATAGTCTAGGGTTTGACCATCAGCTGCATAGGCATTTTCAACAGTAAACTCAGTACCTGGTGTATTTGGTAAAACATCCGCAGCGATATAGCTGAAGATCGTCGAAGCTGTTCCCGAGCTAGCTCCTGTTAGGTAGTGACTTTCGTCAGTCTTATCAAAACCAATCCAGGTCGTCATGACCACATCAGGAGTATAACCAATCACCCACTGGTCACTAGTCAAATCTTTGTTGAATTCAGCCTGAACAGTACCTGTCTTACCTGCCATTGTGTAACCCGTGTAGTTGGCATTCACAGCGGAACCATTTGAGAAGGTACCAAGCATCATGCTAGTCATCTGGTTAGCTACTGACTGGCTGATAACACGTTTAGACTTCTTACTATGGGTAGCAATGATATCACCACTAGCATTTTCAATTTTAGTGATGAAATAAGCTGTATTCATCTCACCACCATTAGCAAAGGTCGCATAAGCCTGAGCCATTTGAAGAGGACTGGCTGTCACACCACCACCAAGTGAAATTCCAAGTTCTTCCGGAACATTGTCAAAGTTAAGACCAAATTTCTGACCGTAACTAATTCCCTTTTGAATACCGATTTGATTAAAAAGGTAAACTGCCGGGATATTGTAGGAGTTGGCCAAGGCTTGATACATGGGCACATCCTCTGTCTCAATACCACCGTAGTTGGTTGGGGTATAGCCGTTGTAGTCGATTGGTTTATTAGGGAGATCCTTGTTGATACTCCATCCTGAAGCCAAGGCCGGGGCATAGACCACCAAAGGTTTGATGGTCGATCCAGGACTACGCTTCCCTTGGGTTGCATAGTTAAAGTTACGGAAGGTTGTATCACTGGTACCACCGACACGACCTACTAGACCACGGACCGCTCCAGTTGATGGATCAAGTGCCACACTAGCGGACTGAGCTGTACTACCATCACTTTCTGATGTAGGGAAGAGATAAGTATTTTCGTAGGTTTGCTGCATGTTAGCTTGTGAGTTGGCATCCATCTCTGTGTAGATTTTGTAGCCATTTTTAACGATTTCATCCTCACTCAAGCCATAAGTTTTTGTAGCTTCTTCAATGACGGCATCGAAGTAAGACGGATACTTGTAGTCATCGCCAGTCCCTTGATAGGTATCATCCAGGCGACTAGCCATATCAACTCCTGCCGCACTGTCGGCGTCTGCCTGACTCAACTTCTTGTCATCAACCATGTTGGCGAGGACAGTGTTTCTACGGTTGGTCGCATTTTTGATATTATCAATTGGGTTGTAAATTTCAGGTCCCTTAAGCATACCAGCGAGGGTCGCTGCTTCATCAACGGTTAGATTGGCAGCACTTGTCCCGAAGTATTTTTGACTAGCATCTTCAACACCCCAAACCCCATTTCCGAAGTAGGCATTATTGAGGTACATGGTAAGGATTTCTTGCTTGCTATATTTCTTGGTTAATTCCAAAGAGAGGAAGAATTCCTTGGCCTTACGAGTGACTGTCTGTTCTTGTGTCAAGAAGGCATTTTTAGCCAACTGTTGGGTAATGGTCGAACCACCACCAAAGCGTCCCATAGATACAATGGCCAAGAGGAATCGCTTGACGTTAACCCCGCTATTTTCATAGAAGGTACGGTCCTCAGTTGCTATAACAGCGTTCTCTAGGCTATCACTAATGGCATCCAGCTCCACATAGGTCCCTTTTTGCCCTGACAAAGAACCAGCTTGATTGCCTTCTTTGTCATAAATAACCGTCGTAGCTTTCAAGGCATCTTGAAGATCTGAAACATTGGTCGTCTTGGCAATATAGAAAAGATAGGAACCAACTGTCAAAACCAGCATAGCTACCAAGATAAAGAGAATTTTACCAATATGATAACGACGCCAGAAACGACGAATAGGATTTCTTGGCGAAAGTGTAAACTTGCTCAAGAACGCCTGAACCTTACCTAAAGGTTTGGTCGTATCAATAGGTTTCTTTTGCTTAGAACGTTGATAACGTGACGTCTCTTGACTTTCCTGAGACATATCTAGGTCTTCAACAGCTTGTTCAACCTCATCAGGTTTCTTAGCAAAGAGTCCCTTTATCTTATTTTGTAAATTCTTCGATTTTTCAGCAGGCTGGGAATCCTTACCCTTTCCGCTATTTTCTTCTTTAAAAAGTTTGTTTTTTAGATTATCAAAAAATGTCATAACCCCATTATACCAAGTTTTTACAGATTCTGTCCTCTTTTAAACGTTCATGATATAATGAAACCATGACTTTACACGTAGAAATTATCAATCCCCATCCTGCAACAACTGTCAAAGACTTACTAGAAACTAAGCTCCTCATTCCTCGTAAGATTCGTCATTTCCTACGTACGAAAAAGCACGTCCTCATCAATGGAGAGACTATTAATTGGCAGAGTCCTGTTGAAAAAGGTGATAAGATTAGCCTGACCTTTGATACAGAGGACTACCCTGAAAAAATTATCCCTATGGGAAATGCCAGTCTGGTTGAGCCTCTTTATGAGGATCAGCATCTCATCGTGGTCAATAAGCCTGAAGGAATGAAGACGCATGGTAATGAACCCACAGAAATTGCTCTACTTAACCATGTTTCAGCCTATTGTGGGCAAACCTGTTACGTCGTTCATCGACTAGACATGGAAACTAGTGGAGCTGTACTCTTCGCAAAAAATCCGTTTATCCTGCCAATTCTCAATAGACTCTTGGAAGATAAGAAGATTCAGCGTCAATACTGGGCTTTGGCTGAAGGTAAATTTCAGACCAAGGAGACTGTGTACAAAGACAAGATTGGACGCGACCGCCATGACCGTAGAAAACGAGTGGTTGATCCTAGAAAAGGGCAGGTTGCCTATACAACCATCACGCGCCTCAAAGCCTTCAAAGGAGCTAGTCTGGTCAACTGTCAACTAAAAACCGGCCGGACCCACCAAATTCGTGTGCATCTGGCCCACCATGGGCATGCCATTCTGGGGGACCCTCTTTATAGCCACCGCCCCGCATCTCGACTCATGCTCCACGCTCACACTCTTAGTTTCACCCATCCCTTAACACTCGACAAAATCACTGTTAAGGCCAGCTCAGACAGTTTTGAACAAGGGTTAAGAAATCACAAATAATAGAAGTAGGCTCATTCTCAAGCATAGTGCGAAAGGATTATCCTAATGATCCTCTAGTTATGACACAGTGGAAGCTTGCAAATAAGTTGCTTTTATTGACTTCAAAAGCCTTAACCGCCTTGAATCTCCCTTTACAATATGTTATCCTTTACATATCATTTAAAATTTGAGGGGTATTTAATTTATGAATCCAGTCGATCAATGGATAACCATTAACGCCAAGTATTTCCCAACAGAACAAGTTCAGTACATCCGTCAACGTCTTGAAGCACTTCCTGAGCAACAACTTTCAATGCTTTACTCAATCAGCTTCCAAGATCCAACAATGTTGTTGATTATTTCACTTCTAGGTGGGACTCTTGGAATTGACCGCTTTTTGTTAGGACAAATTGGTCTCGGTGTTGGTAAACTTTTGACGTGTGGTGGCTGTGGTATCTGGTCAATTGTTGACTTATTCCTCATCATGGATGCTACTCGCCAATCAAACGCTCAAAAACTCTTTGCAGTTATTGGCTAATGAAAAACTATTTTACACGCTTGTGGGCCTACCACCAGCGTTTTTTTAGATTATATCTCTTAGTTTTAGTGGCAGTTTATGGAGTCTACCTTTTGCATCTTCCAACACCACTCAGTTTAATCCTAAGACCATTTGGCCTTAAAGCTTGGAGCACAGGCCTAACACGCGCTAGTGTTAGACTCTTACACCTAGATTGGCAAGGAGCCTGGGACTATAATCCACTGATATATCCTCTAGTGGTCTATATCCTAACCTATTTCTTTCTCTTTCCCATCTTTAGTGATAAGAAGATTATAAGGAAATAAAGTAAAGACTCCCATTGCGGTCCCCTTACACTATTGCTATAATTGTAATTATCAACATTTTTTAATCAAGATATCTGGAGGTTATACACATGAAGCAACAAGATTGGATCGATTTTTTCCAAGCAGTTAATGGTCGTAATCCAAGTATTCAAGAAATGGCTGAAGCAGCTCAGAAAGGCGAGTTTGTCCGAGAAACTCCCAAACAAACTGTCGAAGTAACAGAAACTGTCCCACAAAAAGACACTGTAGAAACTGCCGAAAATGATGTTGACAATTATGATGTTGCTGAAGAACCACTAGCTGATACCAACTTAGAGGAACTACAGGATTTACCAAATACTAGCCCCGCGTCAAGTCAGACTAATGCTACCTTCCAACATCCAAATCATAACTTTAACGAGACTTGGACGCAACACGAAAGTAAGTCTCAAACAAACCTCATCATGATAGCCATCGCTTCTATCCCAGTTATCCTCTGGGCTCTTGCAATGATACTCTTTGGAATTGCCAGTGATGAGCTTAGTGGCGGCTTGCTCACGGCTTTTCTCTCCATCATCATTTCTTTACCCTTGGTAGTACTTCAAATATTACCAGCTCTTCTAAATAAAACCGATAAAAAATGGCCAATCTTTATCCTATCCTTTCTTCTAGGATGGACATTCATCGGTTGGGTTATCTTTCTTGTTATTTCTATCAATACGAATAAGGAAGCAGAGCGCATTAGACAGCAACAAATGATGATGCAGATGTCAGGTAAACAAGGAAGTTCTGACATGTTTAACCCTTTTCACTGATTAACAATAAATAATAAAAAGAAAACCCAGAAAAAGTTTCTCGACTTTTCCTAGGTTTTTCTTTTGCTTTTTTAAACTCTTAGTAACCCATCATTCCTGGATCCATAGCTGGTGCTGCTGGAGTTTCTGGTTCAGGTTTATTGGCAACGACTGCTTCAGTTGTCAAGATAAGACTAGCTACAGAAGCAGCATTTTGGAGGGCAGAACGTGTGACCTTAACAGGGTCGATAATTCCTGCTTCAACCATATCTACCCATTCACCGTTAGCAGCGTTAAAGCCTGTACCAACTGGGCTGTTCTTCAATTTATCGATGATAACTGAACCTTCATAACCAGCGTTATAAGCAATTTGACGAACTGGTTCTTCCAAGGCACGGAGGACAATGTTACGTCCTGTAGCGTCGTCACCTTCAAGATCAAGTTCAGCAACCTTAGCAATGACGTTAACAAGGGCTGTACCACCACCTGCTACGATACCTTCTTCAACAGCGGCACGAGTAGCGTTAAGGGCATCTTCGATACGAAGTTTCATTTCTTTAAGGGCTGTTTCAGTGGCCGCACCAACCTTAACAACTGCAACCCCACCTGACAATTTAGCCAAACGTTCTTGAAGTTTTTCACGGTCAAATTCAGATGTTGTTGTTTCCAATTGAGACTTGATGAGGTTAACACGGTTAGCAATCGCTTCTGTGCTTCCTGCACCTTCAACGATAACTGTGCTATCTTTATCCACAGTTACTTTCGAAGCTTGACCAAGTGCTGCCATAGTTGCATCCTTAAGTTCAAGACCAAGATCTTCAGTAATGACAGTTGCTCCTGTCAATACGGCAATGTCTTCCAACATGGCTTTACGACGGTCACCAAAGCCAGGTGCCTTAACAGCAACGACATTGAAAGTTCCACGAATCTTGTTAAGAACAAGTGTAGGAAGAGCTTCACCATCCACATCATCAGCAATGATCAAGAGTGGACGGCTTGTCTTAAGCACTTCTTCCAAGAGTGGAAGGACATCCTGAATATTTGAAATTTTCTTGTCAGTCACAAGGATAAATGGATTTTCAAGGTCAGCGACCATTTTTTCATTATCAGTAACCATGTACTGAGAAAGATAACCACGGTCAAACTGCATACCTTCAACCACTTCGAGTTCAGTCTCCATACCACGAGACTCTTCAATAGTGATAACACCGTCATTACCAACGCGTTCCATAGCTTCTGAAATGTATTCACCAACTTTTTCAGAACGTGATGAAACCGCTGCGACTTGGGCAATGGCTTCCTTATTAGCAACTGGTTGTGCAATAGCTTTAAGCTCTTCAACCGCTGTAGCTACAGCTGCTTCAATCCCACGACGGATACCGATTGGATTAGCACCAGCCGTTACATTTTTAAGACCTTCACGGACGATAGCCTGTGTCAAAACAGTGGCTGTAGTTGTTCCGTCACCTGCAATATCGTTCGTTTTTGAAGCCACTTCGCTGACAAGCTTAGCACCCATATTTTCAAAGTGATCTTCGAGTTCAATTTCTTTAGCAATTGTCACACCATCATTAGTGATAAGAGGTGAGCCAAAAGCTTTTTCCAAAACCACGTTACGACCTTTAGGACCAAGCGTTACCTTAACTGTATCAGCCAAAGTATCAACACCACGGACCATTGCTGCGCGTGCATCTGATGAAAATTTAATATCTTTTGCCATAGTTACTCCTTCTTTATCTTACTTTATATCTGATTAGCATAGACCTAAGCTAGGACTGCTAAAATATCTGCTTCACGGATAATTGAAACGGAATCATCTCCGTCTTTAACATTGACACCTGCACCATTTTCAACAAGAACTTTATCGCCTGCTGCAACACTAAGTGCAATCAATTCACCAGTAAGAGTACGGATTCCTTCACCTACTGCCAAAACCTCAGCAGTCTTTGTAGCTTCATGACTAGCTCCTGCCAATACAAAGCCACTAGCTGTTTTTTCTTCTGTTTCTTCAAAATGGACAACGATACGATCGCCCAATGGTTTCAATGCCATACCAATTACCTCCAAATGTTATTTGTTATTAGTAACGTGTGAAACGTTATTTTTAGCACTCATAAACTATGAGTGCTAATCCATATATTTATTTTAGCACTTGGTCAAAAATAGTCAAGAAAAAACTACCCAAAATCTGAACTTTGGATAGTTTCTTTTTTTGTTTATTAACCGAGCACCAAGGCATCGTCATTGAGGACTTGTCCACTATTTTTGTGGAAGAGGTCCATAAGTTCTGCAACAGTGAGGTTTTTCTTTTCCTCACCTCGCACATCGACGACGATTTTTCCGTGATAGAGCATGACTAGACGGTTCCCATATTCGATAGCATGTTCCATATTATGGGTAATCATAAGGGTTGTCAATTCTTGTTCTTCAACGATCTTACGTGTCAAATTCATGACCATATCACTTGTCTTAGGATCTAGGGCTGCTGTATGTTCATCCAAAAGCAAGATTTTTGGACGCACCAAGGTTGCCATAGCAAGTGTCAAGGCCTGACGTTGTCCACCTGACAAGAAATTAGCATCAGTCTTCATACGATTCTCAAGACCAAGACCAAGATCTACCAAGGCTTCCTTGAAGACTTGACGTTCGCTTTCAGTGATAGACTTTTTAAAAAAGCTACGTTTCTTACCACGACGATAGGCAATCGCCATATTTTCTTCGATAGAAAGGTTTGTCGCTGTCCCCATTCGAGGATCTTGGAAAACACGACTAATGTCTTTAGAGCGCTCATCTACAGATGCTTTCTTAATAGATTGCCCCTCCAACAAGATATCCCCCTCATCAATACTAAGAACACCAGCAATTGAATTCATCAAGGTTGATTTACCAGCACCATTTCCCCCAATGACAGAGATAAAATCTCCCTGCTCAATGTCGAGATCCAAACCACGAAGGACGTGATTTTCATTGACTGTGCCTTTTTCAAAGGTTTTGTGAATCTGTTGTAAACTAAGTAAAGCCATTACTTGTCACCTCCTGGAGTCAAGGATTTATTAGGTCTGATTTTCAATTTTTGTCGTACTTCTGGCACATAAAGGATGATTGCAAGCAAGATGGCTGAAGCCAATTTCAACATTTGAGCATCAACATTCATGGCAAGGATAATAACCAAGACCAAACGGTAGAGAACAGCACCTACGACAATTGACCAGAGGCGTTTGCCAAGTGGTAGATACTTGACGATAACTTCAGCCAAGATAATTGCAGCCAAGCCATTTACGATTGTACCAGTACCCATATTCATATCCGCATAGCCATTGTTTTGAGCTAGGAGGGCACCTGATAGGGCAATCAAACCATTGGAAATCATGTAGCCAAGAATCTTCATACGGTCAACCTTGATACCATTGGCTTCACCCATGGCAAGGTTATCACCTGTCGCACGAAGGGCCAGACCAACCTGCGTATTAAGGAGGACAACCAACATAAACACTACCAGACTAACAAAAATCAGTCCTAATAGAATCACACCATTCAGCTTAGACAAACCAAGCCCCGTCACCATAGTTACTAGCGTATTATGTCCTGATAGAGAGACATTGGCACTTCCAAGAACCAAAAGGTTAACGGAATAGAGCCCCGTTAAGGTAATAATCCCTGTTAAAAGTGCTGGTATCTTCATTTTCGTATGCATAAAGCCAGACACAGCTCCAGCAAGCATACCAGCCACAAAACCACCTAAAGTCGCAAAGATTGGGTTGATTCCACGGATAATCATGATAGTTGTCGTAGCAGCACCAAGTGGGAAAGCCCCTTCAGCTGTCAAATCAGCAAGGTCCAAAATACGGAATGTAATGAAGACCCCAATAGCCATAATAGCCCAGAGAAGTCCCTGAGAAATGGCTGTTAGCACCACATTTGAAAATCCTTTTTTAGATGACTTATTAACCTTAAGCTTAATGACACCCTTATCTTTTTTAGCAATTGGTTTGTCATCTTGTGTTGATGCCTTAGATTCCTCGTCACTAATACTAGAAACATCAATGCCAAGTTCTTTAGCCATGTCATGGTTAACCACAACATTTAGGGTTTTAGGATACTCGGCATCGACATCCTTGACCTTCTCACCTCGGAGAACACGGCCTGCCAACTTACCTGTTTGACGTCCAAGCGCTTCATAGTTAGTTCCATAAGTGAACAGGACACCTTTTTCTACACTACCAGCGTCACTACCAACAACTGGAACCTTAGTCTCTTTAGAAAGATCTACCAAGGTATTAATAGCACTAACAATGGTATTGTCAGTTGGGATGAAGATGACTTCGGTCTGACTCATCAAGCTCTTGGCTGTATCTTGGATATCATTGGTTGATGAAATTCCTTTGATAACCGTTTCAATACCAGCTTCCTTGAAGTATTTCTTGGCTTCTTCAACCTGAACTTCTGAGTTACGCTCGCTGGTCGTGTACATAATCCCAACTTTTTTAGTGTTTGGAAGGACCTTTTTCAACAACTCGACTTGTTTGTTGATTGGTGACATGTCGCTTGTCCCTGTCACATTTCCTCCAACATTGTCCATAGACTTAACCAATTTAGCTGAAACTGGATCTGTAACAGCTGTAAAGAGAATTGGCTTGTCCTTTGTCAAACTACTCAAAGACTGGGCTGCTGGGGTTGCGATAGCTAACATGACATCATTATCTTCAATAAGCGACTGAGAAATCGTCTGCAAGTTAGACTGATCTCCTTGTGCATTCTGATAATCGATTTTGATGTTCTTACCGTCGACATAACCTTCCTCTTTGAGTTCTTCAATGAACCCTTTACGTGTCGCTGACAAGGAAGGATGTTCCACATATTGGAGCACACCGACGTGAACCAAATCTTTATTAGAAGCATTGGAACATGCTACCAAGAGGACAGCTGTAATAACAGCCATCATACTGACCAAGAATTTCTTCATCTTGTATACCTCTATTTTTTATTCTATCTATTTCCAATTTTCTGTCATCTTTTTTCCGAGATGATAGAGTCAAAAGAAAATTAAAAATAGACCACGGTATGAAAAAAACCAGTTAGGACAGGCCCAACTGGTTTTATGCATCTTGACTAGCACAGGCTAGCTTATGTCACCGGTTAGACCTATTCATCTAATCGGCTAATCCATCACAAAATGCTTTAGCTTCATAGATACAAACTGACTGACGCTTGTATCCTGAAACACAAACGTCCTATCTAAAGAAACTAAAGTAATAAAAAGCTTTAAGATTTCCCAAATGGGTCGCTTTGTTAAGCATGTGATGCCTCCGTAGTTATGATAGTCTTAAGTTTACACTATTTAGACAATTCTGTCAAATTGGAATTTACTCTCTTTTCTCTCAATTTATCATTGTCACTACAAAAGAAAAATCTCTTCTTGCTCCTGCAAGAAAAGATTTTTTATATTAAGCATTTTGTTCGGTTGTTAAGATAGCAAGTGTTTCAATCAAGTTATCGGCATTAACTTCAATAGTATCACCAGTTGCCTTGATTTTAACTTCGACAACACCTTCGCTGGCTTTTTTACCAACTGTCACACGAATTGGAAGTCCGATAAGGTCACTGTCAGAGAATTTAGAACCAACACGCTCATTACGATCATCTGTCAAGACATCATAGCCTTCAGCCATAAGAGCAGCTTCTAAACGTTCTGTCAAAGCATTGGCTTCCTCATCCTTAGTGTTAACTGTAATCAAGTGAACATCATACGGAGCCAATTCTTTAGGGAAGTTAATTCCCCATGCATAGCGGTACTGACCTTTTGGTGTCTTGTTAACAAAGAGACGTGCATGTTGTTCGATTACAGCTGACAAGATACGGCTAACACCGATACCGTAACATCCCATGATAATTGGAACAGCACGGCCATTTTCATCAAGAACGTTAGCACCCATACTTTCAGAGTAACGTGTCCCAAGTTTAAAGATATGACCAATCTCGATACCACGCGCAAACTGAAGGACACCTTGACCATCTGGTGAAATTTCACCCTCTTTAACTTCACGAATATCCACGTATTCTGCCTTGAAGTCGCGCTCTGGGTTAACCCCTGTCAAGTGGTAACCATCTTCATTAGCTCCAACGACCGCATTAGCCACATCTTGAACCTTACGGTCCGCAACGATACGAACATTTTCAGGAAGGTTAACTGGACCAAGAGAACCGAAGTTAGCGCCAAAGACTTGACGTGCTTCATCTTCTGTAGCTGGTTCAAGGAAATCAGCAGCAAGGTAGTTTTTCAACTTCACATCGTTAACCTGATCATTACCGACAAGAAGAGCCACCACTGGTTCATCATCAGCAATGAAAAGCAAAGTCTTGACGGTTTGTTCTTCTGGAACATTCAAGAAAGCAGCAACTTCATCAATTGACTTGCAATCTGGTGTTTCAACACGAGTCACTTCTTCTTGAGTCACAACCTTAGTCGCTGGTGTGTAGGCATTTGTTGCCATCTCAAGGTTAGCTGCATAGCTTGACTCTGTAGAGTAGGCAATTGTGTCTTCACCAGATACCAACCATGATGTCAATTCTTTCTTGATTTCTTCCATGACATCTTCTGGAATCTCATCCAATGAAGCAATTGACTTGTCAAGAACTACCCAACGGTTGAGATCTGTACGCTCAGGAGTAACCGCCATGAATTCTTGAGAATCCTTACCACCCATGGCACCACCATCACCGATGATACCCTTAAATTCAAGGCCAGCACGTGTAAAGATAGCCTCATAAGCTTTACGGTAGTCTTCATAAGTGACATCCAAATCTTCATAGTTTTGGTGGAAACTATAAGCATCCTTCATGATAAATTCACGTGTACGAAGAAGACCGTTACGAGGACGTTTTTCATCACGGTATTTTGATTGGATTTGGTAGAGATTAAGTGGCAATTGTTTGTATGATTTAACCGCATCACGAACCAAGGCTGTAAACGTTTCTTCGTGAGTTGGACCGAGGATAAAGTCAGATTTATCACGGTTTTTAAGTTTATAAAGGTCTTCACCGTAAGTTTCATAACGGCCTGACTCACGCCACAAATCTGCTGTCAAAAGCGCTGGCGCCAACATTTCAACCGCACCAATTTTTTCAAACTCCTCACGCATGATGGTTTTGAATTTCTCGATAGCACGATTTGCCAATGGCATATAAGCATAAATACCAGCAGAAACCTGACGCACGTAACCCGCACGTACCATAAGGGCATGACTGATAACTTGAGCATCACTTGGCATTTCACGAAGTGTTGGAATCAACATTTTACTTTGTTTCATCATTTACATACTAAGGAGGCTGGCCCTTGGCTCAAGTCCCTTAGACTTCCTTTCGTTTCTTTGTTTCTAATTAAAAGAAAGCACGCATAATATCATTCCAAGTAACTGCAATCATAAGAACAACCATGATAGCAACACCTGCAAGTGTAATATAGCTTTCAATTTCTTGATTAAGTGGTTTACGACGAATGGCTTCAATAATATTCATAACAATTTTTCCACCGTCAAGGGCTGGAATTGGGATAAGATTGAAAATTCCCAAGTTAATTGAGAGCATCCCCATAAGGTTAAGAATGGAAATCAAGCCATTTTCTGAAGCCTGGGCAGACATCTGGAACATAGCAACCGGTCCACCAAGTTTATTCAAACTAAAGTTGGTGATAAGCCCCTTAAGTGCTACGAGAATTTTGAAGGCCCCTTCCCAAGCCATTTGGAAACCACCAAAAATCTTATCTTTAAGACTTGTTTTTAAAGCAGGAGAAACACCCAAAAAATAGCTACCTTGGTTCTCCTGAGGTTTAACAGAGATTGTTTCTTCCTGACCGTTACTTCTCTTAACTGTCACAGAAAGGCTGTCACCTTTGGAGAATTTTTGGGTATTCTCTGTCAATGCTTCCTTCAAGCTGTCCCAATCAGTAACCTTGTCCTTATTGATAGCCTCGATAGCATCACCATTTTTCAAGCCTGCCACCTGAGCAGCGCCTCCATCGGCTACCTGAATACGGTTGGTCGATGTATCTTGAACACCACCCTGAACAAAGGCTAAGATAATAAAGACAAGCACCCCAAGAATGAAGTTATTCATAGGACCAGCAAAGTTGGTAATTAAACGTCCCCAAATGCTTGCATTTTGATATTGGACATCCTTAGGAGCGATACGAAGTTCTGTACCATCCTCCTCAACGATAGTGGCATCATGATCAACCTCATAGGTCTTGGTCTCATCTAGGACTAGACCTGTAATGGTTAACTTATCCTCCAAATCATAGGCAGTGACGTTCATAGGTAAAGCCGTCTGATCAATCTGGCGATCCGAAAGGTTGATACGTCTTACCTTACCATCTGATCCAATCGTTAGACTGGCAGGGCTACCTGTTTTAATCTCAGTTGTATCTTCACCCCAACCAGCCATACGGACATAACCACCTAAAGGGAGGATACGGATAGTATAAACGGTACCATCCTTACCAGTGTGTGCAAAAATTTTCGGTCCCATACCAATGGCAAATTCACGAACCAAAATCCCTGAGCGTTTGGCGAAAAAGAAATGACCAAACTCATGGAAGACGACAATCACACAGAAAATCAGTAAAAAGGTAATAATAGCTTTCATCTAGACACCTCCACTCTTAAAAAAGTCCTAGGAAGTGCATGATTGGGAAAACGAAGATCCAGCTATCGCAACGGTCCAAAACACCACCGTGTCCAGGAATGAGATTGCCTGAGTCTTTAACGCCAAAGTGACGTTTAATAGCTGATTCAACCAAATCACCAAATTGACCAAAGATACTAAAGAGAATCGTACAGATAAGCAACCAGAAGAAGTTATGAGGGGCATAAACGCCGTGGTTAATCAAACCAAAGATAAGAGCCACAATGATTGCGGATAAGATACCACCGACACTACCCTCAATAGTCTTATTTGGTGATACTTTTGGCAATAGCTTATTCTGACCAAATTGACGACCAAAAAGGTAAGCTCCAATATCTGTTGCCCAAATAATAAAAAGGGCAAAGAGAACTTTTTCCCAACTATCCAAACGTGCCGCAATGAGATTTTGGAAACCAAAACCAACATAAAAGGCAGATGCGATTGGATAAGCTGCATCATCAAAAGAATAATGGTCGCTATTAAGGACAGTCCCCGCTAGAATCAAAAATGAAATAACAGCGAAACCTGTCACACTAGCATTTGTTGGAAGACTGATAAAATACTGATCAATCGGCACAGCCAAGATAAAAGCTGCCACCATTGATAAAATACCCTCGATAGAGAAAATCTCCAAGTGCTTCATGCGAAGCATCTCAGACACTGCAACCATGGCCATGGCTCCAACCAAAAGTTGGAAAGGAAGACCACCGATAAAGAGCAATGGGAGGAAAATGGCTGCTGCCACACCCCCACCAATTAAACGTTCTTGCATGAGAGGTCCTTTCTAGACACCACCGAAGCGACGGTGACGTTTATTGTAGTCAGAGATGGCTTGACGTAGCCCTTGTTGGTCAAAGTCTGGCCAGAAAACATCTGTGAAGTAAAACTCACTATAGGCAGATTGCCAAGGCAAGAAATTACTAAGACGAAGCTCGCCACTCGTACGGATAATCAAATCTGGATCACGGTAGAGGTAAGGCAATTTATCTGTCATCAAATGCTTAGCAATGAGATCTTCATCAATAGCTTCAGGACTGAGTTTGCCTGCTTCAACCTCTTTAGCAATCGCTTGAACTGCAGATACAATCTCCGCACGACCACCATAGTTCAGTGCAAAGTTGAGAACCAAACCGGAATTATGTTTTGTCTGCTCAACTGCCTTTTCAAGAGCATCTAAGGTTTCCTTAGGCAGACGACTGTTATCTCCGATTGTCAAAATACGAACATTGTTTTTGTCTAATTCTGGTACATACTTGTTAAAAAATTCAACTGGTAAATTCATGATGAATTTCACTTCATCTTGTGGGCGTGACCAGTTTTCAGTTGAGAAGGCATATACTGTCAATACCTTAACTCCAAGTTGTGACGCTTCGATAGTTACCTTTTGCAAGGCGTCCATCCCAGCCTTATGCCCCATCACACGTGGTTGTAGACGTTTTTTAGCCCAACGACCATTTCCATCCATAATAATACCGATATGGTTGGGAATATTGTCTAGAACCTCTTGATGAGATTTTTTTCTAAATTTAAACATGGAATATCCTCTAAATATAGTTTACCCTTTATTTTACCACATTTTCAGGGGTTCTGAACAGATTTTAATACCGATAAGATTAGAAAACGCAAAAAGACCAGGATTTAACCTAGTCTCAAATACACATCTTACTTTTCATCAGCAGATTCAATTGCTGAATCTTCTTCGATAATTGTCTTTTCAGTTGTTTCTGCTGTTTCTGTAGTTGGTGCTGGTGTGATTACTTTCATGATTGAACGACTCAAATCAAAGGTCAAGAAGACACCTTCTGCATCCAAAACGATACGGTTATTCTCTTTGTCAATCTCATCAACAATAGCAATCAAACCACCGATTGTTTCAACCTCAGCACCCTTCGCAAGGCCTGCAAAACGATCTTCCTGTGCCTTTGCTTGGCGACGACGGCTGAAAGCTACATAAGCAACAATTGCGACCACATAAATGGCCAAAACTAGCATCATATTCATATTTCGTATTCCTCCAATAATTCACTTGGCTACTACTATATCAGATTAAGTCAGGACAAGCAAGACAAATCCTTAGACAGACCACATAAAAACACTTTCCTTATGACGGAAAGTGCTGAATGAGACTACATATCTGCTACGTTGTGATATACCTTTTGAACATCATCGTCTGCTTCAAGCGCATCAATAAGTCCTTCGAAAACTTCAAGGTCTTCACCTTCAAGAGTAACCTCAGTTTGTGGAATCATTTCAAGTTCAGTCACTTGGAACTCTTCTTGTCCGTTAGCACGGAGAGCTTCCAAAGCTTTGTGAAGATCTGTTGGCTCAGTATAAACAGTGATAGTACCATCTTCTGCTTCTACATCTTCAACTTCTACATCTGCTTCAAGCAATTGTTCAAAGATTGCGTCTGCATCTTCGCCTGCAAAAACGATAACACCTTTTTTATCAAACATGTATGAAACAGAACCTGAAGCACCCATGTTACCACCATTTTTACCAAAGGCAGTACGTACGTTAGCAGCTGTACGGTTAACGTTTGAAGTCAAAGTATCTACGATAATCATAGAACCATTTGGTCCAAAACCTTCATAACGTCCTTCAACGAAAGTTTCATCAGTGTTACCTTTAGCCTTATCAATGGCCTTATCAATAACGTGTTTTGGCACTTGCGCTTGTTTAGCACGCTCCAAAACAAATTTCAAAGCTGAGTTTGATTCTGGATCTGGTTCACCTTGTTTAGCAGCTACATAGATCTCAACACCAAACTTAGCGTAAACCTTAGAGTTTGCACCATCTTTAGCAGTTTTCTTAGCAACGATATTAGCCCATTTACGTCCCATGGGATTCACCTCTTCTAAGAGATTTGTATCTCTGATTTGTTTTTTCTTTTTTGAAAATAGCAAAGCTTGCTAAATTCACAATCCCTTACATTATAGCACTTTGACTGCCGTTAGTAAAATTGAAATAAATCCTAAGCATCTATCATATGAAACATTTACTCAGTCCCCTCTCCCAAACGAATAATCTTATCAAAATATGGTTCATTTTCCTTTATAAGATGGTGGGTAACCGTGATATAAGTGATATTAGGATCACTTAATAATAGGTGCTCAATACGAGTAGCATTATTATGGTCAAGATTTGCAGTAGCTTCATCAAAAATCACAACAGAACATCCTTTTAAAAATGCTCTTATCAGGCCTATTCTTTGTTTTTGGCCCTCCGAAAAGCTACCGTCACTTACTTGCTCATCTATACGACTTAAGAAAGATAAAAGATTAACTCTTTCAAGAACTTCCTTGATGTGCGTATCAGTAATAGCTTCATTCCAAAGGGTTAGATTGTTCCTCAAGGTATCATTATAGATATGAGTTTGACTCCCAACATAGGCACATTCAGACACGATTGAGTTCTCATCAATCTCTTTTGACTCCAATTTTCCAAACAAGATTTTTCCCTCGTAATCTTTAAGATTGCCTAGGAATATATTAAGCAGGGTTGACTTCCCACTACCTGAGCATCCAGTAATAGCATACTTGCCTCCTTTTTTAAAGGTTTGGGTGAATCCCTCAAAAATAGCCTTATCTCCAAAATGATAACTTACATTCTCAAAACGAACATCCTGAATAGTCGCTATGCAAGTCTTTGGACCCTCTGGAAAATCGTGAAATTTTTTTAAGATCGGATCGACAGACTTAATGGTCACTTGCAGCTGATTAATGGTGGATAGAGAGTTAAAAATATTACCTGATATCTGTCCTACTGATGCAATGGTTCCAACAGTAATATTTCCAAAAATGATTAACAAGCCAGTTAGAAGAAGTATCAACATCTGGGCGATAACTGAAAATAAAGCCATCAGCGTCTCAGTGCTAGTCTTTCTTTTTGTAAAAATAATTTTTTGTACAATATATTTCTCAACAATGGACCTCACTTGTCTAAGAAATATCTGTTTACGACTAGCGTAATAAACATCCGCATATCCATATAACTGATCGCTTATTCCAGAAACAAGCTCCTCATTCGCTTTGGAAAATATCTCCATTGATTTCTGCATTTTATTGGTAAATGGTTTGGGAAGATAGGTCAGACACAAAGTTAAAAAAATGGCTAGCAGAACAATCCTTACATCATAACTTAATAAGGCGATAATTGAAAATAAAGTGGTGAATACTGTTGAACAAAGAGTATAAATACTTGAAAAACCATTTGATTCAATCAATTGGATATCATTATTTAATACTGAGAGATGCTCTCCAATATCACTCTTTCTGAATTCACTAAAAGAATGGTGAATAATTTTACTAAGATAAGACTGACGAATAGACAAAGTCATTTTTTGGATTAATTTTGTTTGATGTACAGCAATAATATAATTCAAAACTAAATAAATAACGTAAAGTCCCACCTCTAGACCTAATAGAGCTAAAAACGATTGGATTCGCTTCGATACCAGCTGATTCGTCATTAAAGCTAAGGTTACCGAGGCACTCACAAAAATAGCAGAATTCAGTGCTAACAATAAGATATGAACTAAATTGTCATACTTGTATTTAAGAATATAGGTTCTCATAGATTTCCTCACAATCTAAATCACCTTGGTATATAATCAGTTGGATAAATTGAAGACATTGGAATACCATATATCCATTGAAAATTAAAAACCATAGTGATATCGTACTATGGTCTTAGTTTATTCTATTTTTTAACTCACTCTATAAAATTGTCATATAGTAGAATTTAACAACTCTTGATACTCTAATTCCTTAGTAAGCAATAACTTTTCCGCACCTAAAGTCCTAAGAGTTTCTAAACACCCCTCAATTAGATTTCTCCCTTCAGCAACTTCGCCCGACTTTATCAAGTAAGACCCCATCACAAATATCAACTCATGTCTTTCATATAAGAGGACCTCAGGAATTCCACTATCATTGACTAAATCTAAATAGTATTTCGCTGAATCTAGTTCATCACGTCGTAAAAATTCATAAGCTGCATTAATAAGAAGACTAATTCGGATTCTTTGATTTGAGTCGCTATTTCCAAAAAGTCTAGTTCTATACACAATCTCCTTGGTCAAAACATTAAGTGTCTGGGTGGAAATAAACGACATACTATTTCCTAATATGATTAACTCTCTTTTTCCCCATTGTTCAATGCTAAAAAGATAGTCTGTTAATTCCCTTACCTTATTTTCATCAACCTCTTTATTTGAAACACTTGCCAAAAAAGATTCTAGCATAATACTGTTATAGAGAAATGATTTGTCTTGTGTGAGCTCAAATTTACGACGCTCTTCTCCAGCGTACTTCTGTAACGATAAACTATCGTTTTGATAATAAGCCTTACTAGCACTTTCTAATAACTTTTCAGTATGAGTTGGATTATCTTGAGATAAAATACCATAGAACTCTTCAATACTGACATCCAATTTATCTAACAAAAGAAAAAATCTAGATAATGAGATATCAGATTCCCCACGTTCAAATTTTGATAGGAAAGATACTGATAAATAATCACTAGCAAGTTCTTTCAATGTCAAATTCTTTGATAAACGAATTTTTTTCAACAAAGCACCCATTTCCACAGGTCCAATCATGGTTCATCCTCCTATACTTGAACTAATTATAGCAACAATCATTTCTAAATTAAAGAGACACAAAACCCAACTCCAACTAGCCAGTCCAAAAAGTTTAAACTAAAAATTCGTAAATTAACCTACAAGAAATCATTAATGGGGGGTTAGCCTACAAATGTATAAAAAAAGACCAGCCAAAGCTGATCTTATCTGAGAATTACAAGCGAGCGTTAAGTTCTGCTCCAAGTTCTTCAAATCCTGGTTTACCAAGAAGGGCGAACATGTTTTTCTTGTATGCTTCTACACCTGGTTGGTCGAATGGGTTGATAGCATTCAAGTAACCTGAAAGGGCGATAGCAATTTCAAAGAAGTAAATGATGTAACCCAATGTAAAGGCATCTTGTTCAGGAAGAGTGATGAACATGTTTGGCACATCACCATCTGTGTGAGCAAGAAGAACACCGTCTGTTGCTTTTTTGTTAACAAAGTCAACATCTTTACCTTGGAGGTAACCAAGTCCATCAAGATCTTCTTCCAATTCAGGGATAATCACGTTCTTACGTGGTTTTTCCACACGAACAACTGTCTCAAAGAGGTTACGTGTACCTTCTTGGATAAATTGTCCAAGAGAGTGCAAGTCTGTTGAGAAGTTTGCTGATGTTGGGTAGATACCTCTTTGGTCTTTACCTTCAGATTCACCAGCCAATTGTTTCCACCATTCTGAGAAGTATTGAAGTGATGGTTCGTAGTTAGCCAAGATTTCAGTTGTGTAACCTTTACGGTAAAGGATGTTACGAAGTGCAGCGTATTGGTAAGCTTCGTTTTCAGAGATTTTAGATGAAGAATACTCTTTACGTGCAGCGTTAGCACCTTCCATAAGGGCTTTGATATCAGCACCTGAAGCTGCGATTGGCAAGAGACCTACAGCTGTCAATACTGAGAAACGTCCACCGATGTCATCTGGAACAACGAAAGTTTCCCAACCGTTAGCATCTGCTTCAACTTTAACTGCACCTTTTTGGCGGTCAGTTGTTGCGTAGATACGTTTGTTTGCTTCTTCTTGACCGTATTTCTTAACAAGGAGTTCCTTGAAAACACGGAAAGCGATAGCTGGTTCAGTTGTTGTACCTGATTTAGAGATAACGTTAACTGAGAAGTCTTTATCTTCAACATACTCAAGCAAGTCTGCAAGATAAGTTGATGAAATTGAGTTACCAGCGTAAACGATTTGTGGTGCTTTGCGTTCTTCTTTTGTTTGAAGGTTAGCAAAGTGATGATTCAAGAAGTCAATGGCTGCTTTGGCACCAAGGTAAGAACCACCGATACCGATAACAACCAAAACATCGCTTTCTTCTTTGATTTTTTCAGCAGCTTTTAAGATACGATCAAATTCTTCACGATCGTAGTTTTCTGGAAGGTCACGCCATCCAAGGAAGTCTGCCCCTGGGCCAGTTCCTTTGCGAATCATTTCGTCTGCTACTGTTACTTGTGCTTGAAGGTTGTCCACTTCGTGTGGTGCTACAAATTTATCCAAAACTTTTGAATAATCAAATGTAATATGAGCCATTAGTCTCTCCTTATAAAAATTCAATTATAGCTTCTAGTTTACTCTTTTATTTGTCTTTTGACAATGTTTTTTACCCTTATTAGGTCATAATAGGATACAGTTTCTACTTAAATGTTAATTCTGCTTCAAGACCGTAGTGGTCGCTTACCAAAGGTTGATTGTTGCCATCAAAAATCACGCTAAGGCGCTCTACTGTCCAATCTTGGCTAGCAAAGACATAATCGATACGTAAAGGCTCTTCATTGCCCTTCCAGCCATCGATACCTGGTCCAACTGTATAGCTACCAGTTGTTTCTTTAGCTACTTCAAAACTATCTTGAAGATTGAGCGAGCTAGCCAAGATGGCTTGATGTCCTTCGCGACCTGCTGGGTTATTAAAGTCACCTGCTAGGATGAGCGGTTTCCCAATAGCTTTGAAACGTTCCTCAATACGTGCCCACTCTTCTTGGAAACCTTTGTCCCACCATGAAAGGTGAACACTAGCAACAGCAACTTCTCGGCCATCTACAGTAGTTTCAGCAACTGCTACACGGCGTGTATGGTAGTCAGTTGGATCATCAACATCTGAAACCAAGATTTCGCTAGCTGTCAATGGCTGACGTGACAAGACGGCAACCCCCTCATTAAGGTGATCATAACCAATGTGATTATAGGTCCAAGTCCAATGGTATTGAAGCCCTTCTTCAGCTAACTTTTCCACAAGAAGACGGACAAAGTGATCTTGGTGGATTGGTGTTGCTGATGGAAGTGCATGATAGTAAGCATCCGTGTCTACAACAGAAGTCTCTATTTCTTGGTTAACTTCCTGGAAGCAAATAATATCATACTGAGCCTTTAGGATCTGTTCCTTTAAGGTTTGGAATTTTCCTTCTGCATCTTCTTCCATCCAACTGTGAGTATTTAAAGTTAGAAATTTCATAAGTTTATCCCTCTTCTGACTTGCATCTAGAAATGACATAGGGTCATTTACAAACAAAACAGCCCAAGGGCTGTCTGCTTGTTTATCGTTTAGCAAATTAAAGTTCTACTTTTGCAACTGGAGCGTTAGCAGCCAATTTACCTGTATGTTCTACTTTAACTGATTTGATTGCATCTGCATTTGTAAAGACAACAACTGTAGATGTTTCACGACCTGCTTCACGGATAGCATCAAGGTTTGCTTCAACCAAGAGGTCACCTGCAGCAACTGTTTGACCTTCAGTAACTTTAACGTCGAATGGTTTACCTTCAAGACTAACAGTGTCAAGTCCGATGTGAACCAAAACTTCAAGACCATTATCTGTTACCAAACCAAGAGCGTGTTTAGTTGGGAAGATGCTTGTCACTTTACCAGCTACTGGTGAAACGATTTTACCGTTTTCTGGTTCTACAGCGAAGCCATCACCCATCATTTTTTGTGAGAATACTGGGTCTTTAACATCTTCGATGTTGATAACTTGACCATCAGCAACTGAATGCACTTCATCAGTCACACCTTTGAAGTTAGCTTCTGCTTTTTGAACAGCAGTCATTTGACTTGGAAGTGTTTCAGGAATAACTTCACCTGAATCAAGAACGTCTTGGATATCAGATTTCAATACGTCTGCTTTAGGACCATAGATAGCTTGAACCCCTTGTCCTTTCATGACAAGACCCATAGCTCCTTCAGCTTTCCATTGTTCTTCAGTTCCGACTTTATCAGCTTCTTTAACAGTAACGCGGAGACGAGTCATACATGCGTCAACGTCGACGATGTTAGCACGTCCACCAAGAAGGTTGATGATGTTGATAACTTGTGAGCTTGCTGAGCTTGTTCCAGCACTTGCTGCTGCACCATCTCCTGCAGGGGCATCATCACCTTGCTCGTAGTTACCGTTACGTCCTGGTGTAGCGTAGTCAAATTTCTTAATCATGAAGTTTGCGATGAAGAACATGATAACACCAAAGAGTACAGTTACCCAAATGAAGTTAACGATATCCATCGCCAAACCAGCGTTAATAGCAAGTGGTGTACGTGTCAAGAACTCGATAGAACCGAATGAGTGAACACGAAGGTTAACGATATCAGCCATGGCAAAGGCACATCCTTGTACCAAAGCATAAACGATGTAAAGTGGAGTAGCCACGAACATGAACATGTACTCGATTGGCTCTGTTACCCCTGTCAAGAATGTTGCAAGTGCAGTTGCAGTCAACATCCCTTTGTATTGATGTTTTTTATCATCATCGACGTTACGGTAGATGGCTACTACGATACCCATCAAGATACCGAATGAACCGATCATTTGACCAACTTTAAAGCGGGCTGGTGTAACAGATTCAAGAAGGTGTTTGTATTGTTCTGGGTGTCCACCTTTAAGGTTTGCAAGGTCAGTAACCCAAGCAAGCCAGAGTGGGTCTTGACCCAATACTTCAGTACCTTTAGCGGCACCAGTCAATACGTGGTAAGTACCACCCAATTGAGTGTAGTTAATTGGGATAGTCAACATGTGGTGGAGACCAAATGGCAAGAGAAGACGTTCCAAAGTACCGAACAAGAACGGTGCCAAGATTGGAGCAGTTTCTTTTGAGTTGGCAATCCACATACCGAAGCCGTTGATTCCTGATTGGATAACTGGCCATACGATAGCAAGGACGATAGCTGCGATAGCTGAACGAAGAATAACTACGAATGGTACGAAGCGTTTACCATTGAAGAATGACAAAGCTTCTGGCAATTTACGGAAGTTATAGTATTTGTTGAAGGCAGTAGCTCCGATGAAACCAGAGATGATACCTACGAACACACCCATGTTGAGGGCTGGAGCTTCCATAACACTGATGAAGTAATCAGATACCTTGATTGATTGACCAAAAATGGTGTGGACTGTAGCAGCCTTATCAGCAAGAATATCTGAAGTAACACCAAAGATTGAACCAGTCAAACGGTTAATCAAGATAAAGGCAAGACCTGCCGCAAAGGCACCGCCTGCACGTTCCTTAGCCCAGCTACCACCAATGGCAAGGGCGAACAAGATGTGAAGGTTACCAATAACCCCCCAACCAATCTGCTCAAGAAATCCACCAGTAATAACGAGTGGTGCCACGTTTGGATTAATCATGGCAACTGTTTTACCGAGTGAGATCATGAGACCTGCTGCTGGCATAACTGCGATAACAACCATGAGGGCTTTACCGAATTTTTGCCAGAACTCAAAGCCAAATTTTTCTTTTAGCTTATTCATTTCATTTCCTCCTACGTTTCGATGCAAACGCTTGCATAACTTATGTATTTATTATAGCATCTTTTTATGATTTGTAAAGCGTTTTCGTAAACTTTTTTTGAATTTTTTTACAAATTTAAAAACCCCCAGAAAAACAGGGGTTACTTGATTATTTTTAAGCCATCAGAACCATCAAAATTGGGATAACAACCATGGTTGCAAGGGTAGTCTCAGTAACCATAACAGCTGCGTAATCACTATCAGCTCCATAGAGTTTGGCAACTACTGGAGCATTGGTCATGACAGGCATGGCAGACTGGATGATAAAAACTTGTTTCATCAAAGTTGGGAGAGGTGCCCAGTAAACAATGACAGCCATCAAAAGAGGGGCAACTACAAAGCGTCCCAACAAAATCAATACCTGGTCCTTTTTAAGAACCAACTGCTTGACACCTGCATTGGATACTGACAAACCGATGAAAATCATAGATAAAGGAGTCGTCAAACTACCCAAATACTGCAAGTCACTGGCTAAAAAAGTTGGTAATTTAATATGAAGGATAACAATAATAAGACCTAACATGAAGCCCATTAGAGGGGGTGAGAAGATCTTTTTCAGACTTGTTTTTAAATCAAATTCTGCCTCTCCTTCTCCATCCCGCTGAATAAGGTAAGTTCCCAAGGTCCAGAAAAAGGTCGTATTGCACATATAATAGATAAGAACATAGGGAATACTAGCATCGCCAAAGAGGGCTTGATTGATAGGGAGCCCCACAAAAATGGTGTTTGAATTAAAAAACATGGAGATAAAGAGACCACGACGCTCCTTTTTCACTGCAAAAATACTAGCCACCGCTGTCGCAATCCCAAGTAAAATCACCATGGACAGTGCAGGAAAACGCAACTCTGGCAACATCTTGAGCAGGTCTGTCGCTGTGAAACGCTGTGTGATTGTATAGAGCATATAACAAGGCAAGGCAATTTGAGTGACTAGCTTCGCTATAAGACCACGTGACTTGTCGTCAAACCAGCCTTTTTCGCCCATAACGAATCCCACTAAAATCATACCCAAGATGACTAGTATTCCCGATATACTCGTTAAAAAGATTTCCATGTTTTCTCCTTTTTTGTTACTGTTGCAAATAATAGTGGACACCAGAAAAATCTAATCATTTTTCTGCCTAGAAATCTACCATTCTTATTTCAACTTCTCTCAAAAACCACTTTAGTATATCACAAAAAGAGCTTGATTTCTCAAGCACTTTTCTTCTATTATTTATTCTGCTTTTAAGAGAGGTTCAAAGATGGATACCAGACCAAAGAAGGCGATGAAGATAAGGGTAATAGTTGCACTAGCTGGTGTTTCCCAGTAATAGGAAATAAAAATACCAGAGAGCATGCCAACCAAACCAATACCAATAGCCCAAAAAATGACAGATTTAAAGGTTTGACCTATTTTCATACCAATAGCTGCTGGAAGAATCATGATGGTAGAAACTAAAAGTGATCCTGCTGCTGGAATCATCAGAGCAATCGCTATACCTGTCACAATATTGAAGAGAAGCGACATGAGACGTACTGGCAAGCCATCTACATGAGCAGTGTCCTCGTCAAAGGTCAAAAGATACATAGGACGAATAAATAGTAGCGTCAAGACCAGTACAATAGCCGCAATCACAAAGAGGGCATGAACCTGCTCAGAGCTAATCGTGATGATAGAACCAAAAAGATAGCTATCCAGACTCATGCTACTGCTACCCGCCTTGTTACTAAGAATAAGAGCCACTGCCAATCCCATTGACATGAGGATAGCCGTTGAAATCTCCATATAATGCTTGTAACTGACCCTGAGATATTCCAAGACCAAAGCGGCAATAACCACAACCACAAGGGTCATCCAAGTGGTTGATTGTCCCAAGAAAATCCCAACAGCCACCCCAGCTAGGGACACGTGACTCAACGTATCACTCATCAAGCTCTGACGACGAAGAATTAAGAAGAGCCCCAAAATTGGCGAAAAGATACTAATAGCAATCACGGCGAGAATAGCACGTTGCATAAAATCATAGGCTAATAATTCACTAATCATGTTTGTGCTCCTCTCCATCCTTTTCATGGACGTTGAAACAACGCCAAGGCAATTTCTGGTTACGAACCAGATGAATATTACGGTCTGTGTACTCCTTGACTTCCTCTGGGTCGTGGGTAATCATCAAGACAGACTTGCCATGCTTGTGAGCCGAGTGGTGCATGAGTTCATAGAAAGTATTGGCTGTTCCTGCATCCATACCCGTCGTTGGCTCATCCAAGACAAAGATATCTGGATCCGAGGCAAAAATACGAGCAATAACGGCACGTTGCTTTTGCCCACCTGAGAGACGACCAATTTGCTTGTGACGATTTTCCCACATACCTACAGACTCAAGGGCACGTTGAACGTGCTCCAAGTCGTGCTTAGTCAAACGACGGAACCAGCCCTTACGAGGATAACGGCCAGACTTCACAAACTCGTAGACCGTGCTCGGAAAACCTGCATTAAAGCTGGCAATCTGCTGTGGAAGATAGGCCATGCGAAGCTTTTTACCATCTTTATTGGTTTCAGAGATGGTTACAGTTCCCTTCTTAGGCTTGAGAATTCCTAGGGTAGCCTTAATAAGCGTTGACTTGGCAGCTCCATTTTCCCCAGTTAGGGTCACAAACTCCCCAGAATCCAAATGATAGTGAATATTGTCCAGAACAGGCTCCGCATCATACTGGAAGCTCAGTCCTTCAACTGTAATATAGCGCATCTTATTCCTCGATTTTTTCTGCTAATTTTGTCAAGAAACGTCCAATCACCTGACGCTCTTGATTATCAAACTGATCCAATACAGACCGATAAACCCCCAAGGTCTCTTGGTGGTGTTCCTCATGCTCTTGGGCTATGGGTTGAGCTTCTTGTGTCAAGACAAAGTAGGTCACGCGCCCATCATCCTTGTCTTTCTTAGCCTCCAACATGCCCTCTTTGACCAAGGTTTTAACTGCCTTGGTAACAGCAGCTTGGCTGACATTGAGGGTCTTAGCCAACTCAGAATTGGTCTTTCGTCCCTCAGACAAAAGCATGAGAATATGCTCCTGAGTATTGGTCAACTTAACCTGACTACGGCACTGACCAATGAGGAGCTCATGCTGATTTTCAGCCTTAAGCAAAATCTGATTAATCAATTGATTTACTTGTTCTTCTAGTTCTAGCATTGCTTTCTCCATTTACTTAACCAGTTAATTATATCGAAAACACAGAGGTTTTGCAAGGGTGGACCAAAAAAAGATTAGAGATGAGCTATCATCACTATCAAGGAAGAATAAAGGTAAAATAAAAACCTAACCAAGCTGGTTAAGTTTTCATCAGATATAGATTTATCGCAAAGTTGCAAAGATTTCTTCGACCTGAGCCACAGACTCGGCACGTGAGACTTCGCCACGAACCTTAGCTGCTCCCGCTGTTCCACGAAGATAGTGTGGTGCAAGACCACGGAATTCACGGACAGCAATCTTTTCACCTTTAAGGTCTACCAAACGTTTGAGGTGGTCTTCAGCGATGTCCAATTTCTTATCAAATGGAAGCTCTGGCAACTCCTCTCCTGTTTCGAAGAAGTGGTTGATTTGCGTGAAAATGTAAGGATTGTTCATAGCTGCACGACCCACCATAACAGCATCTACACCAAGTTCTTCAATCATGAGTTTAGCATCTTGAACGCTTCGAACATCACCATTTCCGATAAATGGAATCTTGGTGATAGCCTTAGCAACACGGGCTAAAGTCTCGTGATCACAGTGGCCTGTGTACATCTGCTCACGAGTACGGCCGTGCATAGCAAGGGCAGAAACACCTGCAGACTCAGCTGCAAGAGCATTTTCTACAGCCAAATCACTGTCTGACCAACCCGTACGCATCTTTACGGTCAAAGGAATATCAAGTACGGATGTTACTTCCTTGACGATGTGGTAAATCTTGTCTGGATCCTTGAGCCACTTGGCACCCGCTTCATTTTTGACGACCTTATTGACTGGACAGCCCATGTTGATATCAACGATATCAGCCTTAGTATTAGTCTGGATAAAGTCCGCTGCACGCTTCAAGCCCTCAGCATCACCACCGAAAAGCTGGATAGACATTGGATGCTCATTCTCATCGATATGAAGCATGTGAAGGGTTTTCTCATTATTATAGAGGAGACCTTTTTCAGAAATCATCTCCATAACCACAAGACCAGCGCCAAATTCCTTGGCAATGGTACGGAAAGCCGAGTTGGTCACACCTGCCATCGGAGCTAATACTGTACGATGAGGAATCTCCACATTTCCAATCATGAAGGACGAATTAAGTTTAGTCATTGATGAGTTCCTCCAAGTCAGCTTCTGAAAATTCATACTTAGTTTGGCAGAATTGGCAGACGATTTCAGCCCCATGATCCTCGTCTTTCATGGCTTGAAGTTCATCCTTACCAAGCGTCAAGAGGGCATTTTCAAAACGTTCGCGTGAGCAATCACACTCAAAGCTAAGCTCCTCTTCAGACAAACGTTTGAAAGGTTCATCCCCATAAATGGCATTCAAGAGGGCTTCAATATGGTCATCAGACTCCAAAAGCGTTGAAATGGCTGGCATCTCTTGGATGCGTTTTTCGTAACGAGCGATTTCTTCTTCGCTAGCTCCTGGTAAAACCTGAAGCATGAAACCACCAGCAACCTTAACCTTGTCCTCTTCGTCAAGAAGTACATTAAGACCAACAGCAGATGGCGTTTGCTCAGATTCCGTCAAATAGTAGGCAAAGTCTTCACCAATTTCACCAGAAATAAGTGGTGTTGATGACGTGTAAGGATTACCAGTTCCATAATCGATGATAGAAACAAACTGCCCTTGTCCCATGAAAGGACCCACCAAAACTTCACCAGTTGCTGTTTTCTTGATGTCCACACCTGGATTTTGGATGTAGCCCTTAACATGTCCTTTGGTATCAGCTACTGAGATGATATGCCCAAAAGAGCTGTTTCCGATAACCTTAACCGTAATTTTGCTTTCACCTTTTTGGTTAGCAGCCAAGATCTGGTTAGCAATAAGGGTACGCCCCAAAGCAACTGTCGATGATGATAGAGTATTGTGTTTTTCTTGTGCGGTTCTAACAGTTTCTGTGCTATCAAGAACATAAGCACGGAAAGAACCTGATTCTGAAATTGTTTTAATTAATTTATCCATAGTGATTCTATTATAACACAAAAAAGAGGGTGGAAAAATCGTAAACGCTCGGCGTTTCGCTTCCACACTCTCTACCAAATTACCATGAAAATTCGGATAGTTTTTCCCTCAAACTTGCTATTTTTCTATCATCAAAATGGTGTTTTTGCCTTATTACAGGTGGCAAAATCTCCAAATACTCAATATAGACGCTGACAAGGAGATTATAGTCATTAGTTGTCAAACGCTTGAGTTGACTATGAATGAAGGTAGTTGCCTGATCATACTGTTCATGGATCAACAAGTCGTCAATGTAGTCATTGCCATCAATCGTGTGACCTTGCTCGTCCTCCACCTGACCTAAATCAATGTCTAAAGTCTCAAATTTAAAAGCCTTACTGACCACATTAGCTGTTCCTCGAATTTGATTGAGTAGCCAGTCACTGTTATACACTCCCATATTAGTCCCCTCCATTACTTGCTATTCAAATCTATTATATCTTTTTAAACATGAGTTGTAAACGCTTTCTACACTTTGCAATTACTCTGTTCCTAACAGTTATCTATAGCCCATCTCCTGATTTTTCAAGCAAAACAAAAAGGACCATCTGGTCCCTTTAGATTATCAGAGTTTTTACCCAACTGATCCTTCCATTTCATAACTAATCAAGCGGTTAAGCTCAACAGCATATTCCATTGGAAGTTCTTTGGTAAATGGTTCCACAAATCCCATAACAATCATCTCTGTTGCTTCTTGTTCTGAGAGTCCACGGCTCATGAGGTAGTAGAGTTGCTCTTCAGAAATCTTAGAAACTTTAGCTTCGTGTTCAAGGGCAACTTGTGAGTTGTGGATTTCGTTGAATGGGATAGTGTCTGATTTAGATAAGTCATCCATCAAGATGGTGTCACATTCGATGTGAGATACCGATTTCTTAGAATCCTTGTTGAAAGTAACTTGTCCACGGTAGTCAACCTTACCACCATTACGAGCAATTGATTTAGAGACAATAGATGATGATGTATGCGGTGCATTGTGAATCATCTTAGCTCCTGTATCTTGGTGTTGACCCGCATTGGCGAAGGCAATTGAAAGCATGGTACCACGCGCACCTTCTCCATCAAGGTAAACAGATGGGTACTTCATAGTAACTTCGGCACCAAGGTTACCATCAATCCACTCAACAGTCGCATTTTTCTTAGCGGTAGCACGTTTAGTTACCAAGTTGTAAACGCTATCTGACCAGTTTTGGATAGTTGAGTAGCGCATGTAGGCACCATCAAGCGCAAAGATTTCAACGATAGCCGCATGAAGGCTAGCCGTTGTGTATGTTGGCGCTGTACATCCTTCAACATAGTGAACGCTGGCACCTTCATCTACGATGATAAGGGTACGTTCAAACTGAGCAGTCGCTTCGTTATTGATACGGAAGTAGGTTTGAAGCGGAATATCCACCTTGACGCCTTTAGGTACATAAATAAAGGTACCACCTGACCAGAAGGCAGAGTTAAGGGCCGCAAATTTATTGTCTGTTGGCGGAACCAGTTTTGAGAAGTACTTCTTGAAGAGCTCTGGATGCTCTTTAAGAGCTGAGTCCGTATCTGTAAAGATAATACCCAACTTGTCATACTCTTCTTTCATGTTGTGGTAAACCACTTCTGATTCATACTGAGCTGAGGCTCCAGCAAGGTAGGCACGCTCTGCTTCTGGGATACCAATACGTTCAAAAGTTTCCTTGATTTTCTCAGGAACGTCTTCCCAGTCACGAGCAGGTTTGTCTGATGCTTTTTGGAAATATGTCAAGTCATCAAAGTTAATACCAGAAAGGTCTGGTCCCCACTCTTGCATGGCCATTTTGTTAAAGGTTTCCAATGATTTCAAGCGGAATTCAAGCATCCACTCAGGCTCCCCTTTTTCAGCAGACATGGCACGGACCACGTCTTCACTGATTCCTTTTCCTGTTGAAAAGACTGGTGTCACATCGTCATGGAAACCGTATTTATATTCCCCCAAATCAATGGGTTTTGGTTCTACTTTTTCATTTGTTTCAGTCATAGTATTTTCCTTTATTAAAGGTTTGATTCGTTTTCCTTTTTGCTTGGGCAAGGAGGCTAACTGCTCCCTTGACTTCCTAAAGCTCGCTTCTCTCTATGGCTTTTTTGAGCGCATTCCAAGAGAGTGTTGCACATTTGATACGTTGTGGGAATTTAGAAACCCCCGCCAAAAGCTTGGCTTCGCCTAGCTTATCTTCATCTTTATGATCTCCTTGAATCATAAGAGAGAAAATCTCCGCTAGTTCCAAAGCCTCTGCCTTGGTTTTTCCAATAACTGCATCCGTCATCATACTTGATGAAGCTGTAGAAATGGTACAACCATCACCAGCAAAGGCAATGTCTTCAATCACGTCACCATCAAATTTAACTGACAGATTGATAACATCTCCACAAGTCGGATTATTCAGTTGAAGTTGCTCCACATCAGGTAGGACACCATGATGGTGAGGGCTCTTAGAGTGATCGGCCACAACAGCCATATATAAACTATCTAGTCTAGAGAGTGCCATTGAAAAACTCCTTCGTCGCAAGAATTGCCTCTACAAGTTTGTCGCAATCCTCTTTAGTATTATAAATATAGAAGCTAGCTCGGGCAGCTGATGAGATTCCTAAATGATTAATTAAAGGCTGAGCACAGTGGTGACCCGCACGCACTGCCACTCCTTCATAGTCAAGAGCGGTCGCCACATCATGAGGGTGAAGCCCATCAATATTAAAGGCAATAACACCTGCATGCTGGCTAGAATCCTCTGGACCGTAGACTGTCAGACCATCAATCGCCTGAAGCTTAGGCAAAACATAGTCTACCAATTCTTGCTCGTAAGCATGAATATTTTCCATACCTAAAGCAGAGAGGTAGTCCACAGCAGCACCAAGAGCAATAGCCCCCGCAATGTTAGGTGTACCAGCCTCAAATTTCCAAGGCAATTCCTTCCAAGTGGCCTCCTGTTCGTAAACGAAATCAATCATCTCACCACCGAATTCAATCGGATTCATCTGGTTGAGAATCTCTTCCTTGCCATAAAGAACCCCAATCCCTGTTGGACCTAACATCTTATGTCCAGAAAGGGTGAAGAAATCACAATCCAAATCCTGAACATCAATGGCCATGTGGGGCGCCGATTGGGCACCATCCACCACCATATAGGCACCAACTTGGTGGGCAAGCTTGGCAATTTCTTTGACAGGATTGATGCAGCCTAAAACGTTAGAGACCTGAGCTAGACTGACAAATTTTGTCTTTTCGGTAATCTTGTTGCCCAAATCTTCCATATCCAATTGGCCATCTTTCAAGTAGGCATAAACAAGTTTAGCCCCCGTCTTCTTACAAGCTTCCTGCCAAGGAATGATATTCGAGTGGTGTTCCATAATTGAAATAACCACCTCATCTCCTGGCTCAAGAACCTGCTCTGCAAAACGACCAACCCAGTTAAGACCAGTTGTCGTTCCACGTGTAAAGAGGACCTCTTTGGTTGATTTAGCATTGATAAACTGACGAAGCTTTTCACGACTAGCTTCGTAAGCAGCTGTTGCACGCTCAGCCAAAGTGTGCACACCACGGTGAACATTGGCATTGTCCTCATGATAGTAGGCCATGAGAGTGTCCAAAACTACTTGAGGCTTCTGGGTCGTTGCTGCATTATCCAAGTATACCAAAGGTTCATCATTAACTACCTGATCTAAAATGGCAAAATCTTGTCGAATCTTATAGGCATCTAAAGCTGACATCTTATCTCCCTATCTAGATATATCATAGGTTAGACTATCTGTGTCGATAGTTCCTAACGTTTGTTTAGTTTTGTATCGGTTACAGAAATCATTTCATCGCGTACTTCTTTAACTGGAATTTCGGTAATAACTGCTCCCAAGAAACCGCGAATAACCAAACGTTCTGCAGTGTCTTGATCAAGTCCACGACTCATGAGGTAATACATATCCTCTGGATCCACCTGACCGATTGAAGCAGCATGCCCTGCTGTAACTTCGTTTTCGTCAATCAAGAGGATTGGGTTGGCGTCTGAACGTGCCTTGTCTGAAAGCATAAGCACACGGCTTTCTTGTTGTGCATCAGCACCTTTAGCACCTTTGACAATGTGACCAATACCATTGAATGTCAAAGTACCACGTTCCAAGATAACACCATGTTGTAGGATATGTCCCACAGAGTTGTTACCGTAGTTAGTCACACGAGTATCAATTCCTTGAACCTGACGCCCTGATGAAAGACCGATAACTTTTAGGTTGGCATGACTTCCATTGCCAATCAAGTCACTATCAAAGTCAGCAATAACATTGCCCTCGTTCATGATCCCGAGAGCCCAGTCAATGCTGGCATCACGACCGATACGACCACGACGACTAATATAAGTTGTGACGTTTTCACCCAAACGGTCAATAGCCGCAAACTTGACTTGTGCACCGTCTTGAGCAATAACTTCCACAGAAATGTTGGCACTAGCTTTTTCAGTCGCTTCACCTAGCGTTTCAAAACGCTCAAGGTAAGTCAATTTACTGTTTTTACCAGCCACGATCAAAACGTGTTTGTTAAATGGAACATTTGAAGTTCCATCTTGGTAAAAATAGCTTTCAACTGGCAAGTCAATTTCAACATTATCTGGTACATAAAGGACTGCTGCACTATTAAAATAAGCATAGTTATAAGCTGCCAATTTGTCCTCATCATAGGCTACAGCCTTACCAAAGAAGGCTTCAACGACTTCTGGGATTTCCTCAAGAGCAGTTGTAAGGTCTGTGAAGACCACACCTTGACTAATCAAGTCAGCTGGCAATTGTTCAAGTACAGTATTTGTTCCTACTTGGACCAATTTAGGGTTGTTTCCAAGCGCTGTAAAATCAGGCACATTTGCTGATGGTTCATTTTCAGTAATCGTTCCATCACCGAGATTCCAACGGTGGAATTTTACACGCTCAATTCTTGGAAGTTCCAAGCTTTCAAGCTTATCAAAGGCTGCTTGGCGAAGATCTTGCAACCAAAGTGGCTCTGCTTTTGCTTGTGAAAAAGCGATAATAGATTCTTTTGACATAGGTTACTCCTTTTCTAGTTATTTCGAGTAACAGACTTACGCTTCTTCGTGGTACTCGTAACCGAGCTCTTCAGCGATTTTCGCATAACCTTCTTGCTCAAGACGAGCAGCCAATTCAGGACCGCCTGAAAGAACCACTTTACCTTCCATCATTACATGTACGACATCTGGAGTGATGTAGTTCAAGAGACGTTGGTAGTGAGTGATAATCATAGCACCGAAGCCTTCGCCACGCATAGCGTTAACCCCTTTTGAAACCACTTTAAGGGCATCGATATCAAGACCTGAGTCAATCTCATCGAGAAGAGCAAACTTAGGTTCCAACATAAGCAATTGAAGGATTTCGTTACGCTTTTTCTCACCACCTGAGAAACCTTCATTAAGGTAACGCTCAGCCATTTCTTCACGCATACCAAGCAATTCCATCTTTTCATCCAATTTAGTGATGAAATCAAGAACAGAAATCTTTTCGTCATCTTCTTTACCAGCGTTCATAGCCGCACGGATGAACTCAGCGTTTGTGATTCCTGGGATTTCAGCTGGGTATTGCATAGCAAGGAAAAGACCTAGGCGTGCACGTTCGTCAACTTCCAAATCAAGGATGCTTTCGCCATCAAAAAGGATGTCCCCTTCTGTGATTTCATAGTTTGGGTTACCCATGATAGCAGCTGAAAGGGTAGATTTACCAGTTCCGTTAGGCCCCATGATAGCAGCAATCTCACCAGTTTTAAGAGTCAAATTAAGACCCTTCAAGATTTCTTTATCTTCAACAGAAACATGAAGATTTTTGATTTCAAGTACAGACATTGTATACTCCTTTTTTCATATATACAGCGAGCACTTGCTCGCTAATTTGCATTATTTTTTTGAAAATAGTCTTGCTATTTTCTGGAAAATAAAAAGAGAACTTCCATTTTCCTTAATTAGAATCATTATAACAAAAAAGCCATTACTTGGCTTTTCAAATGTTTAATTTTTTCGCCCTTGCTTCCATTTTAACATGGTTGCTTGGCGATAATCACTATTCCCGATAAATTTCAGGAAGTTGAAGAGAGGTGTTCGACCAACGCCCCAAATCTCAAGCCCTTCAATCAGAATTTCCATTCCCAAAAGTAAACTCAAGAGCAAGAGAATACCACCGAAACGGCTGGAAACGTTTAACAGGAGGGCAATCAATGAAAAGAGGATAGCGATGGCATAAACCACCAGAACCGCCCCTCGATGAGTGAAGCCCATGGCTAGAAGGCGATGATGCAAGTGCATCTTGTCAGCCTCCATGGCTGGACGCCCTGACAATTTCCGGCGGACAATGGCTACCACTGTGTCAACAATAGGCACTCCAAGGATAATAACAGGTGACAAAATAGCCACTGCAGTTGCATTTTTCAATCCTTGCAATGACAAGACACCAATCATAAAGCCAATAAAAAGCGCCCCCGTATCACCTAGATAGATAATCGCTGGATGATAATTGTAAGGGAAGAAGCCCATAATGGCAGCGACCAAGACAAAGATGGTCATGGTCAAGAAAATATCAGTATCATAGAGGAAGAAATAAGAAATCACCCCCATAGTCATAAGGGAAATGATAGAAACTCCTCCAACCAAGCCGTCCAATCCATCAATCAGATTAATGGCATTGGTGATGGCCGCAATCCATAACACCGTTAAAATCAAGGTCAATACTGGCCCAAAATGAATCATGGGACCACCAAATGGAATCTTAAAGCTATCAAATCGGAAGTCTGTAAAAGCCCAAACGATAACAGCTCCAATAACAATACCAAGCATCTTAGGTAGAGGCTTTAATTCCAAGATATCATCAATGAAGCCCGTCAGAGCCACGACAGATCCACCCACAACAACCGGTAAGATATACCTGATGTAGGAAACATGCCAGATATCCTTATGGATAATCATAGGCATAAAGACCAAGGTCGCTAGTACAAAGGCCAACAAAATAGCTAAACCACCAGCACTAGGCATTGGCTTTTTATTGATACGTCTTGCATTGGGATTGTCAACAGCTCCGACACGTAAGGCCAAAGAGCGTACCAAAGGGGTCGTCACGATGGCTATCAAAAAGGTCCCAATCAAAACGAATATATAATTAATGGTCCAAGGCATGTCTTAGCTCCATTTCGTTGCTTGTAGTACCGGTAAGGCGTCCTCTTCCATCAAGATTGTTGCATGCTCTTGTAGGTAGGCACGTGTTCGGTCTGCCACATTCGCATATTCAAGAAAACGCGCATACATATTGTTCGCGTAATAATCAGGCTCATCAGCCAAGTAAAGAAGGACTGTCATATAGTAGACATCCCCAAGTTTATAAAGCTCAGAACCTTCAACAGGCACATCCTTCAAACCTTGCGTAAAAGTCACCACTTGATCAAAGTCAGAGAAGGCCAAGACATAGTGGGTATAGTCTTCACGAATATTTTCTTCAGCCACTTCCTTGGTAGGCTCTGTCATAGCCTTATCAACCTCTTCCAAGGTCTTTTCAAGCTCTTCGAGCTTATGGTGTGCTTCGATGTCACCCTTGTCCATAAAGTTACCCTCAAGAGCCTTGAGGAACTCTTCTGGAGAAAGCCCTGAGTAGTCATCCATATCTGACAAATCGTTGAAATCAAAGTCTTCCTTAAGATCTGATTTAGTCACAAAGACATCCACACGATCCTTGCGTGGCGTGACACGGAAGCTCAGCATCCCACTATTTTTAAAGTTATCAGGCAAGTCCAACTCATCCATGACAGTATAGAAAAATTCCTCTGTTTTTTCCTGGGGAATCAAGAAATCCTTCAATTCCATACCATGTTCTTCAAGATCTTCCATGGTAATCATGATTTTTAGAGTTGTCTCGCTTATTTGTTTCATTTCCATATGTAAAAAACCTCGCACGAGTAGTTATTTCATTATACTAGAAAAGCCAAGAGATAGCAATTTCTGAGCAAGTTTGCGTCTTATTTAGGATAGGGTTTCTAAAAACTTCTCAATGCTAACAAAACCTTGTATTTTCCCATTAATACCTGTCATCTCCCCCAGAAAGTTGTATAATAAAAGTGAACCTATACGTGGAGGTGATGACCATGACTGCCTACAAAAAAGGGTGGCTACGAGCTAGCATTGCTGGGGGAATAACGAGTTTATTGACGCTCCTTCTCTACTTGTCGGGGCAACCTCATCAAGTAAACAAATCTACCTTTCTTACCGGGCTAATTGTCGCCATCATACTAGCAACTGCTCCCATTTACGACGATAACCGTTTATCGCTCAAACAGCAATCACTGCTCCACTTCTCTATCATGTGTGTTACCATCCTTCCAATCCTCTGTTTGTCCGGATGGTATCCCTTGCATAATGTCGTGGACTTCTTGAAAATCCTAGCTAGCTTCTTAACTTGTGGACTGGTCCTATGGTTGCTGGCTTATCTCATCTTTGGAAAACTTATCCACAAATGATTTCAAAACCAGATAAAAAGGACTCCAATTGAAGTCCTTTTCAGTTTACTTAAAAGTAATTATCCAAAAATAAGTTTAACAGCTCCATAGAGAAGCACAATAATACCAAGCACGATACGGTATTTTCCGAAAACTGTAAAATCATGTTTCTTAATGTAATTCATCAAGAAGCGAATCACGAACAAGCTGACAACAAAGGCTGTCACACTAGCTACCAAGAGAATAGCTACTTGTCCACCTGTCAAAGTATTTCCGTCAATGAAGTACTTAACTGCCTTAAGCCCACTGTAACCAAACATGGTTGGAATACCAAGGAAGAAAGTGAAGTCAGCAGCCACGCTACGACTAGTACCAACGATGATACCCCCAAGAATAGTAGCACCTGAACGGCTTGTCCCTGGAATGATACTCAAGACTTGGAAAAGACCAATATAGAAAGCTGTCTTGTAAGACATACGTGCCAAATCCGTTACCTTAGGCTCTACACGTCGATTGCGGTCCTCAATCCAAATAAAGGCAATCCCGTAGACCACCAACATAATAGCTACTACAAAGAAATTACTGAGATGAGCCTCCATCCAGTCATCTAAAAGTAGACCAAAGAAGGCTGAAGGAATACAGGCAATGACCACCTTGAGCCAAAGTTGCCAAGTCAATTGCACTTCACGTGCTGTCTTACCAGGTTGGAAGGGATTCAAACGTTTAAAGTAAATGACCATAACCGCAAGAATAGCACCAAGTTGGATAACGATATTAAACATATCGATGAAATCTTTACTTTGTCTCAAGTTCAAGAATTCATTCACCAAAATCAAGTGACCTGTAGATGAAATCGGTAGCCACTCAGTGATACCTTCGACAATCCCAAGAAAGACTGCTTTTAGTAATTCAATAATAAATTGTGCCGTTTGCATAATTATCTCCGTTTTAAAATGCTAGCCTCATCACACCAAAAATGATCAAGGCTCCAAATCGTCCTTCCCATTATATCAAATTACAACTTGTATTTGAAGACAATCTTGGTATAGAGATTGTTTTTCTAATCCCAACTTATTGTCATTAATCCTAATTTCCTGTAAAATAGTAAGGTATGACATTTTTATAGGAGACATTGTTTCAATGAAAAGAATTATTGTAGCCTGCTTTGCAGCGCTCCTCCTCGTTTTTGGCGGAGTATCAAGCGCTCAAGCAGACGAGTATCTCCGTGTCGGTATGGAGGCTGCCTATGCACCTTTCAACTGGACGCAGGACGATGACTCAAACGGAGCCGTTCCAATCGAAGGTACTAAACAGTATGCCAACGGTTATGACGTGCAAATCGCTAAAAAAATCGCTGAAGCTCAAGGGAAGAAACCCTTGGTGGTCAAAACCGCTTGGACAGGTTTGATTCCTGCCCTCACTTCCGGCAAGATCGATATGATCATCGCAGGTATGAGTCCAACAGCTGAACGTCGTCAAGAAATCGACTTTTCAGACAGCTACTACCGAAGCGAACCTGTCATGGTTGTCAGCTCAGACGGTGATTATGCCAACGCTAAGAGCCTCAAAGACTTCAAGGATGCTAAAATCACAGCTCAACAAGGGGTTTATCTCTATAATTTGATTGACCAAATCCCAGACGTCAGCAAACAAACCGCTATGGGAGACTTCGGTGCTATGCGCCAAGCCCTTGCGTCTGGTATCATCGATGGCTATGTTTCAGAGCGTCCTGAAGCCAAAACTGCCGAAGAAGCTAGCTCAAAATATAAGATGATTACGCTTAAAGATGGTGGTTTCCAGGTTTCAGATGATGACGTATCCTTGGCCGTCGGTCTTCGCAAAGGAGACAGCCAACAAATGGAGCAAGTCAATAAGGTCCTTGCTGGAATCAGCCAAGAGGAACGTGTCAAACTGATGGATCACATCATTAACATCCAACCTGCAGATAAGACTGATGAGGCTAAAAAAGGAAACTTCTTTAGTCAGATGAGCACTATCATCGCTAAGAACTGGCCACAATTCTTACGTGGTACAGGAATTACCCTTCTTATCTCAATTATCGGTACAGTTGTAGGTACTTTCATCGGTCTTATGATTGGTGTTTACCGCACAGCTCCTAAGGCTGCTAATAAATTTGTAGCCTTGCTCCAAAAACTCTTCGGTTGGGTTCTTAATGTCTATATCGAAGTTTTCCGTGGTACGCCAATGATTGTACAATCTATGGTTATCTACTACGGTACTGCCCAGGCCTTTGGTATCAATATTGACCGTACCCTAGCAGCTGTCTTCATCGTTTCTATCAACACCGGAGCCTACATGAGTGAAATCGTTCGTGGTGGTATCTTCGCTGTAGATAAAGGACAATTTGAAGCTGCAACTGCTCTTGGATTTACCCACGCTCAAACCATGCGTAAGATTGTTCTTCCACAGGTTATCCGTAACATCTTGCCAGCTACTGGTAATGAGTTCGTTATCAATATCAAGGATACCTCTGTTTTGAACGTTATCTCTGTTGTGGAACTTTACTTCGCAGGTAACACTGTCGCAAGCCAAACTTATCAATACTTCCAAACATTCTTTGTTATCGCAGCAATCTACTTTGTCCTTACCTTCACAGTGACACGCATCTTGCGTTATGTAGAACGCCGTTTGGATCAAGATACTTACACACAAGGAGGGGTTCACTAATGACTGAGACGATTTTAGAAATTAAAAACCTCAAAAAATCATACGGAAAAAATGAAGTCCTCAAAGATATCTCCCTCAGCGTCAAAAAGGGTGAGGTTATCTCAATTATTGGTTCTTCAGGTTCAGGGAAATCAACCTTCCTTCGCTCTATTAACCTACTCGAATCACCTTCAGGTGGTGAAATCCTCTATCATGGGGACAACGTCCTTGAAAAAGGTTACGACCTCACTACCTATCGTGAAAGACTCGGTATGGTTTTCCAATCCTTCAACCTCTTTGAAAACCTTAATGTCTTGGAAAATGCTATTGTAGCTCAAACAACTGTTCTCAAACGTGACCGTAAAGAAGCTGAAAGCATCGCCAAAGCTAACTTGGAGAAAGTTGGTATGGGAGAACAATACTGGAAAGCTAAACCAAAGCAACTTTCAGGGGGACAAAAACAACGTGTAGCTATTGCCCGTGCCCTCTCTGTTGATCCAGAAGCCATCCTCTTTGACGAGCCAACTTCAGCCCTTGACCCAGAAATGGTCGGGGAAGTACTCAAGACTATGCAGGAGCTATCTGGAACTGGTTTGACCATGATTATCGTTACCCATGAAATGGAGTTCGCACGTGACGTTTCAGACCGTGTCATCTTCATGGATAAAGGGGTAATCGCTGAACAAGGTAGCCCAGAACAAATCTTTGAAAATCCTAAAGAAGAACGTACCAAGGAATTCCTCAAACGTTTCTTGGGTTAAAAACAAAAAAGTTAAGGTTTCGGCCTTAACTTTTTTAGATTCTCAGACATATAAAAAAAACGGCAGTTGCCGTTTTTTTGTCTATAATGATTAGTTACGACGTGTACGTCTGTCAACAAAACCAAGGAAGGCCAATAGTGTCATAAAGAGACCTACAAGAGTGAATCCAACTGCAGCTGACTCACCTGTTTCTGGCAAGCTGTCTGATTCTTGTACAGGAGCTTGTTTCTCAGCTTTTGTTTGACCATAATTTACAGGAATTTGAGCCGCCGTTTGAGCTGCTTTTTCTTGTATTGTGAAAGCAACAACTTTACCATCTACATCGTAAACAGGTACTGGTGTAAGACCTTTAGAGATGATGTTAGCATACTCTTTAGCCAATTGTGTTTGACGCTCTTTGTCTGCCTTAGCTTTCATGTAGTTATCGAAGGCTGTTTGAACAGTCGTGTATTCGCTCGTTAATTTATCACGCTTAGCTGACAATTCAACAAGTTTCGCACGTTCAGTTGAAAGAGCTGCTTTCGCCGCAGTAAATTTGGCAAAGGCTGTTGCACGTTCTGCTTTAGCCTTAGCTAGGTTACCTGAAGCATTTGTAAGGGCTGCTAGACGGTTCTTAGCAGCAGTCAAAGCTTGGTTAGCTTGTGTCAATGCTACTTGTTTCTTAGCAGTATCTTGCTTAGCAGCGTTGTAGGCATTTGTCAAACGTTGCAAGGTTGCAGAACTTGTCGCAAGTTTATCTTTAGCTGTTTGAAGCTCTGCTTGTTTTTCATCAAGAGTTGCTTTAGCTTTGCTAAGGGCTGCTGCTTTTTCTTGTGCGTTAGCATTAAGGTTTTCAACTGCAGCGTTAGCTTTTTCCAATTCTGATTTAGCAGTTGCAAGGGCTGCTTGTTTTTCAGAAAGGTTATTCTGAGCAGCTGCCAACTTGCTTGCAGTCGCTTTAAGAGCTGCAAGTTCTGACTGAGTATTCTTAAGCTTAAGAGTTGCTGACTCAGAAGCCGCTTTCTTGCTAGCCAAATCACTTTGAGCTTGATCGTTAGCTTGCTTAGCAGCTTCATAAGCTGCTTTTGCAGCAGCAAGATTTGCATTTGAAGATGATTGAGATTGGTTACCTTCATATGGGTTAGCAATCTTAGTTGTGTCAAAGCTACTATCAGAAGCGATAGAATTTTTATTGACATTGTTTACGTGAACGTTAAAGGCACCGGCAACATCACTGATGTCTGTTCCAATGTAAGACTCACCACCATCTGCTGTAAGTCCAGAGATAGAACGAGCATGGTTCCACTCATTACCGTTAAACATGAAGTCAAGCATAGCTTCATAGACATATTTCTTAATGTCGTTAAGAGTAAATGGTCCTGTCAAACCTTGCCATGTATTAAGGTTTTCACCAATACTTACACTATTAAATGACTTACCAGCACGGTCAAGGGCGGCACTATCATGTCGTTGATGGGTAATAGCTTCCCAACCCCAGTTATCTGCTACATAACCGTCTGAAACACGGTCAGCCGCAAGAACACTACCTTTTGAAACAGATGTTTGAGTTGTACCAAAGGCTGTACGAATTTGGTTAATCAAACTTGAAGCATACAATGACAAATCTGTAATTTGAGCTTCACTAAGGTTATTCAAATCACTAATTTTAACATTTTTATCCGCTTCATTATCTTGATAACTATTGTTACCACGATCACGTTTATTAACGTTCTTCAAGACTTGTTCAGCTTGAGCTTTTTCTGCTGCGGTCGCTGTTTTAGACTCATGAATCTTAAGAGCATTGACATATTCTTGTGAAACTGAGAATTTTTGACGAACATTAGCTGTTGAAGTTGTTGAAGATTCTGCTTTTTTCTTAGCTGCTTCAGCGGCTGCAAGAGCAGCTGCCTTTTCATTAGCTACTGTTTGAGCAGTCTCATAAGCTGCTTTAGCTTGGTTTGCTGCATTTTGGTCTGCAGTCAATTGCCCTTCTTTAGCTGAAATAGCAGTAGCTTTTTCTTTATCAGCTGCCTGAGCGGCTGCCAATTCTTCTTGAGCTTTTTTCTCAGCTGCTGTTGCAGCATCAAAAGCTGATTGTGCTTTAGCTTGGTTTGAAGCTGCCTCAGAAGCGCTAGAACCATTAAAGGCTGCTTTAGCGGCATCTACTGATTTTTGAGCATTAGCAACTTCACTAGCCTTAGCATTGACATTAGCTTGATCTGTATTAACGACAGCTTGCTGTTTGTCTGCTGCATCTTTAGCAGTTTTTTCTGCTGATTGAGCTGTTTCGACTGCTGACTTAGCTTCCTTAGCTGCATTTTCAGCAGTAGTTACTTGACCTTGAGCGGCAGCAATAGTTTCTGGACTTGCTTCATCGGCTGCTGTTTGTGCCTTTTGCAAGTTAGCATCTGCTGTCGCTAGGTTTGCTTGAGCCTGGTTGGCAGCTGCTTCATGATTAGCAACTACTGACTCTTGTTGCGATACTGCTTGATTTGCAGCGCTGGCTTGTTCTCTAGCCGCTTCGACTTGGGCTTGAGTTGGGACAGCTTGTGTAGCTGTCGATGATACTGATGCTGTTGTTGAGGCTTGATCGTTTGTCGTTACCTCATCAGCTTTAGCAACTGTAGCAGAAACTGCAAGTGCTGCAATTCCGGCTGTCGCCAAAACCTTTTTATTCATAAGACGAACTCCTTTTTATGTTAAAAATTCACTACTATATAATAACATTTTAATAATCTTGAAACAAGATGCTGACTCCTAATTTTTAAAATTTAATTATTTTATAAGCTTTCATAGCCTGTTTACAAAAATCATTAAATTGTTAGTCAAAAGTAGAGTTGCTGTTTCAAAGTCCTTTTTTAGTCTTTGATTCTGCCTTATCCTTTTATTCTATCAAAACTTCGTTACAGTTTCTTAACTTTCTTTAAACGTTTTTTTGATATAATGTGTACTCATCATATGCAAATGGAGGAGCAAAGTGGCAAAAACATTAAAAACATTGAGTAACATCTTACTAGGAATCCTCTCACTGGCCTTGTCTTATTGGTTTTATAGGGGGCATCTCGAACAGTACGTTCATTACATCGCCCATTATGGCTCCTACTTTCAAGTCTTACTCAACATAGTCATTATTGTCCTACTGAGTTACTTTGTCTACGCTTTTTTGAAACTCCTTCTTACTAGAAAGCTGAAAAAACAGACACTACTCCTACTCTACTTCATTTACTTTCTTGCTCTCTTCTACCTACTTTTCTTGAAAAACATTGGTACCCAGGGTCTATCACTTAACCCCCTTTCCTTCGCTCGGGAATTATATTGGGGTAGCCACTTCGTTCCCATCATGAACCTGTTAATGTTCATCCCTCTGGGACTCCTCTTTTCTTCACGATTGAGTAATCTCCTACTCTGTCTCCTTACCCTTTTCTCCGTCGAATCCATTCAATACTTCGGACATTTAGGAGTCTTTGATTTGGGAGATATCACCTTAAATATGTTAGGTATCCTTGTCGGAACTGCTATCCATCAACTCCCTCAATTTCAAACAGTTATCAAAAAGATTTTAAGTTAAAAAACTTCCAGAATTAATTTGGGAGTTTTTTTGTTTGTTCTATAGATTAATCATCGTCAGAAATTTTTAGAGGAATGCAGAAAAACAGCCCTCTACATCTAGAGAGCTGTTTTGAACTCGGGCTAAAATCCTAGTGAATAAAAAAACTGCCCCATCATAGAGCAGTTCCATTTTCGTGTATTCAATTGAACAAGGCCTAGGCACTTGTATCTTGAATTAACGACGAAGTCCGAGTGAGCTGATCAACTCACGGTAACGGTTAACGTCTGTGCGGCGAAGGTATGCCAACAAGTTACGACGGTGACCGATTTTTTTCATCAAACCACGGTAAGTAGCGTGGTCTTTTTTGTGTTGTTTAATGTGTTCGTTAAGGTGGTTGATTTCCCAAGTAAGGACAGCAACTTGAACCTCTACTGAACCAGTGTCACCTTCGTGACGTGCGTATTGAGCAATGATTTCATTTTTTTTCTCTTTTGAGATTGCCATGTTTTTTCTCCTTTTTTTGCTCCATCCGAGTCTTAGGATTGGCTCTCCTAAAACCAAGAAAGAGTTGGTTTGTCTTTACGACCTCTCTATTTTAGCTCATCTACTAATCTTTGTCAATCGCAAGATTTCACTGATTAAGTTTTTGAAGCTTAGACTTTTTTAGTCATTCTTGAATTCATCAAGAACCCAAGGAAAAGTAGGAAACTTACTGTAGCATAGGCTAGAAAAATCCAACTAAAACTTGGAGATATGAGTGCCAATAATTTCAAAACATAAGGGGAAAGGGCTGACCCTAGGTTACACCCTAAGAGGACATAGGCCGTCGCCTTGTTCAACAGATTTCTAGCAATAGACTCAGAAAGTCGGTTAAAGATAATTGTCAAAATAATACTATAAAAGAAACCAACACCAACTGAAGATAAAATCAAAATCGGTAAGTTACTAGCCACTGACATCCCAAAGAGACAAACCGCTAACAAGAACATCACTATAAGCAAAAGACGATTTTTAAAATGTCCTATAAGCGAGGCGAAACTCAGTCCAGCTACAATTCCAATTCCCTGCTCTAAACTCAGTACTAAGGCTGATTGACCACTCTCAATAGTCTTACCAGCAACTTGAAACAGAGGCACGCGCAAACTAATCGAAGAATTGATACAGATGACAAAACCTGCTAAAAGAGCCATGCCAAGAATCATACCAAGGTCTTTTTTGTTCAGAACTTGTTTTCTTTTTGTAATCTGCTTCTTCTCCACCTGCTCCATCGATGGCACAAAAAGGAGGTACATAATCAAAATCACAAAACCAAAACCATAGATAAGAAAGGCAAAGGTCCAATGAATTTTCAGTAATTGTCCAACTAAAAGAGAACAAGAAGCTCCACCAATCAACTCCATGGAGCCACGAATACCTAACATCTGAACTCGCTCTTTACCTTGATAACGTTGACTGATGATGGCAATCGCCTTAGCATTGATAAGACCAATCCCCATTCCAAAAGCAATACGTGACAGTAAGACAAGAGGATAGGCTTGTACAAAAAAAGGAAAAATCCCAGCACTACTAAGTAAGAGCAGCCCAGTCACAATTAGCTGTCTATCACTTAGCCATTTGTCAATAAATGAATTAAGTAAGAGCATCGCGACTACGGAAAATGAAGGGACAGATACTAAAAGCTCCACTTGCGCGGCAGAAAAGGTTGGGCTATAGTAGTCCAACATAGGTGGTAACGCTGTTGAAATCGAAAAGGCCGAAATCAAGAGCAAGGATAGCCCAAGAAGGCTCATTTTTTCTAAAATTCGTGTCATAATATAGGGATAAGAACATCCTTTCCTTACTTGTCTAATAGTTATTTTTTCATTATAATCTAAGGAGACTTTAAAAAATAGGACCTAGGTCCTAAAAAAGGAGATGTATGCGTAATCATACCATAAGACCTCAACTTGACCAGGTCTTTCCACCCCCCTACCTCAACCAATTACAGAAAGTCACCTTTCAAAAGAACGATTATATTTGTACCCAAGGGCAAGCTATCACTGAGCTGACCTACATTTTATCAGGAAAGGTAAAAATTGTTCGTTCTCTCTTCAATGGTAAAGAACATATCCTAGAAACGCTCAATCAACCTCAAATATTGGGAGATGTAGAACTTATGACCAACCAACCAGCAGGATCATCAGTCATTGCTTTAGAAGAGGTTCAAGCAGTTCAGCTCCCATTAAATAATAAAGAAGAACTCCTCAAAGACCCTGTTTTTCTCTACCAAATTGGACGTAACCTGGCTATGGCACTGCATAAGCAAGGTATTACTGCTTCAACAAATGCGAGTTACTCTGTCAAAGAGCGTCTGGCCACCCATATTTTGAATAGTGAAGAAGAGAATATCTTTCAATTATCACCATCCATTTTAGCTTCCCGTTTTGGGACTAGCTATCGTCATGTACAGCGAGTTATCAAACAATTTATCGACCAGGGGATTATCGAAAAAGAGGCTTTTAAGACCTATCGTATTTTAGAGAGACAAACCTTGGAAAAACTGGCTTTTATCGATTAGAAAAAGCCTCACTTTAACCCTTGATGGTTTAATTTTCAACCCTTTTGTGCTATAGTTATAAACAAGTAAATCAAAGAAAATAGAGGTAAACAAATGGATGCTCAAACCAAAATTATCCGCGCCAGCCATATGATTGATATGAATGATATCATTCGCGAAGGAAACCCAACCTTGCGTGCTGTCGCTGAAGATGTAACCTTCCCACTATCAGACGAAGACATTATCCTAGGTGAAAAAATGATGCAGTTTCTTCGTAACTCACAAGATCCTGTTATTGCCGAAAAAATGGGGCTTCGTGGGGGAGTCGGTCTTGCAGCCCCTCAATTAGATATTTCAAAACGCATTATCGCTGTTCTCGTTCCAAACCCTGAAGACGCTGAAGGTAATCCACCAAAAGAAGCATATAGCCTTCAAGAAATCATGTACAATCCTAAAGTAGTTGCCCATTCTGTTCAGGATGCTGCTTTGGGCGATGGCGAAGGATGCCTCTCAGTTGACCGCGATGTTCCTGGTTACGTGGTTCGTCATGCTCGAGTAACTGTTGAATACTTCAACAAAGAGGGCGAAAAGCAACGTGTTAAACTCCGTGGTTACAACTCAATCGTTGTTCAACATGAAATCGACCATACTAACGGTATCATGTTCTACGACCGCATCAATAAAGACAATCCATTCGCCATCAAAGATGGACTCTTAATTATCGAATAAAGAAAACCTCAGTAGAAATACTGGGGTTTTAGTTTGAAGATAAGGCATTAGTACCACTTTATAGCTAAGTCAAAGTAGAAAAGAACCGACTTCGTCGATTCTTTTTTCATTGTCTGAACCTGTCCTCAGACAAGCATATTGTATAGTGTTTCGTTACCGTGAAGGTTGATATAACTTGGGTCAAAGGCCGAAAGACGCTCGAGAAGTCCATCATAGTCGTTCTTATCACTAAGAGCTATACCAATGAGAACCGGACCTTTTCCTTTATTAGCACGTTTGATGTACTCAAAACGAGTGATATCATCATTTGGTCCCAAGATATCATTTACAAATTCACGAAGGGCACCAGGACGTTGTGGGAAGTTAACCACAAAGTAATGCTTGATACCATCGTAGATAAGCGCACGTTCTTCCATCTCTGGCATACGGTTGATGTCATTGTTACCACCTGAAATGATGCAGACGATGGTTTTTCCTTTAATCTCATCTTTGATCACTTCCAAAGCTGCCACTGATGCCGCACCTGCGGGTTCTGCAATGGTACCAACCTTAGAGTACATATCAATTAGGGTTTCTGAAATCAATCCTTCATCAACTCCCAAGAGGCGGTCAACATATTTACGTGCGACTTCATAGGTCTTGACACCTACCTTTTGAACAGCAATCCCGTCCGCAAACTTATCAATTTCTTCGAGTTTTACAGGATAACCACGGTCAAAGGCAGCACGCATACTACGAGCACCACTAGCCTCAACACCAATAACCTCCATAGACGGTGCTACATCCTTGATATAGGTAGCTACACCAGAGATAAGGCCGCCACCACCTACTGGAACCAAGATACTATCGAAGGAAACACCTTCCTCTTGAGCCTGCTCATAAATTTCATAAGCAACAGTTCCTTGCCCCGCTTGGACATTATAATCGTCGAATGGATCAATGAAAGTCATCCCTTCAGACTTGGTATATTCCTGCGCTGCTTGGGCAGAAGCATCAAAGGTATCTCCCACCAATTTGATTGTTACAAACTTGCCACCAAAGAAACGGACTTGACCAATTTTTTGGAGAGGTGTTGTTACTGGCATAAAGATGGTTGCCGGAATCTTCATCTCGTTACAAGTGTAGGCAACCCCCTGAGCATGGTTTCCGGCTGATGCACAAACCACACCACGCGCCTTATCCTCATCACTCAATTGATGGATAGCATAGTAGGCTCCACGCAATTTGAAAGAGCGTACCTTTTGCATATTTTCTTTTTTAATATAAATGGTCGCCCCGTATTTTTCAGATAGGTAGCGATCAAAATCTAGTGGTGTGCGTTCCACCACGTTTTTTAAGACTTCATTAGCCTTTACGATATCATTTGCAGTAATCATTGGCTCTCCTTTGACACAATATTCAAACTATTTCTATTGTATCACAATTTTCAGAAAAAATAGCAGCCAGTATAAAGAAAACTCCTTGTTTACACAAAGAGTTCTACTTATTATTTATCAACTTTTTTTGACATCAAGAAGTTACGAAGAGCTGCAAGGGTTGCCGCACCTGCAAGGACAATAGCTGTAAGGATAGCTACAGCATGTTCTCCCCACTTGTGAGATTTTGCTGTTTTAGCAATTGTAGCCTTAAGATCTTCAGTTGTTCCTTTTTCACCTGCTTGCGTCGTTGTCTTACTTGCAAGGTTAAGATCTTGACTACCATTGTAAGTATTATCTGACGAAGCTGTATTGACAAGGTCTTGACGGCTACTGCGAGTATAGCTGACATTTGTTGTAATGCTATCAATCATCTCAACAATATTTCTGATTGTTGTTGCATCGTACAAGCCACCCTCAGTATCTTTCAAGATAGATACTGCTAATTTTTCAATAGAAACTTCTGAAGAAGCTGCTACCATAGAGTGAGATTCTGAGCTTGCTGTTTCTGAATATCTTGCATAGTTGCTAAAGAGTGATGCTGCTTCTGTAATCGTTTCAGAAGTACTTGGTAAGGTTTCTGAGACGCGAGGAGCTACAGAGAGTCTATTCCAACTATTGATGTTTTCTGATAGTCCATCAAGGATGACTTCCTCTGATGTGCTTACTGTTTCTGAAATCGCCGAAGTCACTTCTGAAGTGCTCACTTGACTTTCTGATTCTGTCAATGAAACAGCTGGTTCTTCAACTACTTCTGATTCTGAAACGACTGTGCTGATTGAATTCTCTGATTCAGATGCTGAAGTCTCTGAAGTTGATGTTTCTGAGATAATATCAGTTTCTGAGACCTTCGATGATACTGTTGTGCTTTCTGATACTTCTGACGGAGCAACTGAGACAATTGTGCTTGTAGTTTCTGAAACAAGGCTAGTGCTTGCCTGACTCTCTGATTCTGTCAAAGAAGCCACTGGTTCAACTACTGCATGTGATTCTGAAATTGCTGTCGTCGTTGGAATTGCTGACTCTGAAGTTGATGCTGCTGAACTATTTTCAGTTTCTGATGCTTCCGATGATACTATTGCACCTTCTGATACTTCTGATGAGACTGTTGAGGCAGCTGTGCTTGTAGCCTCTGAAGCTGGTGTAGTGATTGAATCTGATGCTACTGTACCTTGATCCGTATTAGATACTGAGTTGTCATCTTTCTTATCATGTGCGGTCTCTGACACAGCTATCGCCACTGGAACAGCTGCTGAGTTTACTAACTCGTCAACTGATGGTGCTGGTTTAGTTGTTTCATCTAGTTTAGGAGCTTCAACAGATGGTTTCGTATCAGTTGGAGCCTCTGAACCTTTATTTACTGTTGTATTTTCTGATTTAGCTGTTTCTGAGCTTGCTTCAGATGTTACGGTATTATCTACTTTCTTACCAGCTTGGTTAGTAACTGGTTCTACCGGTGTTGCTGTTGTGTCTTCCTTGATATAAAGCATGTTCCAAAGAGTTAGTTTAGGAACTGAAATGACAAGCACTGGTTGACCATTTTCATCTGTTTCAAGGCTTGCTTGTGCCTTCTTCATGCTTGAAGTTGCCCAATCATCCGGTGACGTCACATAGACTTGATCAGCAATTTTAGCTGCTTCTTGGGCTGTTTTACCTGCTAGGCTAAGACGAACTGTGAGATTTTCTTGTGCGTCCGGTGTTTTATTGTCCGCATAACCCTCTTCATTATGCCAGCCCGCATTGATGCCCATCATATTAATCATTTGAACAGTTGAGAAACCTTTTCCTGATTTAGCAAATGTCCAAACTTGATCTCCTGTCACACCAAGAGCATCTTTAGAAAGGATTTCACCAGAAGCATTCTTTGTAGATACAGCCTGAGTGCTGTTTGTCACACCCTCACCACGGAGAAGATTTTCATAAGCAGTGATGAACTGTTGGTAATTGTAAAGCTTACGAATAGTGTCCTTAGCTACACTGAGGTATTGCGTTGGGTAATAGGCACTTTGAAGAACGTTAAGGGCTGCATTAGCATTGGCAAGGGCTGCAATGGACATGTGATAGCCACCGGCTGCAGCTACTGTCGCATCTACGAGAAGTGTCGCATCAGCTTGCAATGGTTTACCAGCAAGGGCATCTTTACCCGCACCGTTAGTTGCTTTTCCGCCAGGAACAGTATAGTCAATACCTGGTTCTTCCATGTAGGCACCAACGATAAGTGATTTACCAGTTTTATTGCGTACCATATCGATACGTGCTTTCAAATCACCATAGGCAACCTGCATACGTCCTGGAATAACTGAACCACCGTTTGTCCAAAGCTCATTATACACAACATCTTGACGTGCCTTGGCTAGTTTATCATCATTACCACCATTGACATCATTGATTGTGATGTAGTACTTTTCACCGATGAGGTCTTTCATGGCATTAATAAATGACGCATATGAATCAGACATCATGTGTGAGTCAGCCTCGTCTGTACTGTTACGGTGCTCATAATCAGTCACACGGTTGTCACCAATTGTATCACCTTGCCAACCATCGAATCCCATACGATCCATAGCTGATTTCATGACACCTGCGATGTATTTTTGCCAATCTGGATTCGCCGGATCATAGTAAACTTGAGTTGGATTATCACCGATAGTGTAAGTCATCGGTTCACCCTTCTTACCAAAGCTATCGTAGAAGTTATAAGCCAAAGCAGCAAGTGGAAGGGCTGGATTCTTTGGATTTGAATCTGCTGAAATCATGTTATAAAGCATGGCAACAGCACCTGACTTATGAACTTGGTCAACCAATTCTTTAACAGCCTTAGTGTCAACCTGAGTGTGACTCCAGGTATTCCATTTTTGAACAAAGCTATCGACACCTTCTGGGAAAGGATCTGTAGCTTCATTATAAGCATCATAGAAGAAATATGAATTGATATTCATAGACTTCATGAGCTCAAGCTCTTTACGGTAGGCTTCAAGATTTTTAACAAGAATACTATTTTGATCAGTTGGCGAACCTGCTACGATACCGTAACGTGGGAAAACTGTCCAATCATCTTCAACAGACAAGCCAGCACGCTTGCTTGACAAAGTACTACCTGATTTATCGTTGACACTGATTGTCACCAAGTAACCTGTATTGTTTGTCAACCACTCTGACGCTACTGTCAAGTTTGAAACCTTAGCTGAAGCTCCTGCCGCTAGCGTAAGGTCAACGTTATCTTGACCGATAATTTCTGAAGCATGTTGAAGTGTCAAGTTGACAGTCATCGTCTTAGTTTCTGCTGTTGGATTAGATACAACAACGGAATAATTAATATCACCATCTGTCTTGCTATAAGCTGCTTTTGTTGTTTCTGGATCTGTCAAGTAAGCATCACCATTCAAGTTTTGCTCTGTCACTTCTGTAACTGGTGTTACTTGAGCAGTTGAATGGCGTCCTGCTTCAGTAGCATTATCAGATGATGATGTGATGGTTTCCACAGCAGCTGACTCAGGAGCTAGTGCTTCACTGGATACAAGCGTTTCTGAGCTAGCACTCTCTGCTGGCACAGCTTGTGAAAAGATTGTAGAAGCTGTCGCTGTTGTTGCAGTATCTGTCGCAACAGCAGCAGATGATGGACCTACTTCTGTTGTCGCTACTGGAGCAACGGCCTCAGTTGGTACCACCACCAAGTTATCTGCTTCAGTTGTAATAACTGGTTTTGTTGCTTCTGAACTGACCACGTTATCTGCCTTGGCGACCTGATTCATCCCTAGGACACCACCGGCTACAAACAAACCTGATAATAATTTAGTTGATGCTACTTTCTTTGACATATCTCTCTATCCCTCTAAAAAAGTTTAAATCACCTCGGCGTTTCAAATTATCACTATTTGTATTTGCATGCTGTAAACTCGAGTTATTTTTAGTTTCATAAAAATCGCTTGGTGTTTCTTATGAAACTAATGTTAACTTAATCTTTTTTGTAAAACAAGGGAATTTCCGGTAATCCTCGTAAACGGTAATTTTTTCATCATGAATGGTCAGGTTTTTTCAGAAATTTGAGAACAACATTTTCTAATTTCATTAAATATTCACTTGATTCAGTCTACTTAAAATGACAAAAATAAATCCCAAATAATGAAAATCCATCACCTAAATAGTTCATGTGAGAGAATAAAAAAAATCGGCTCTATAATTTCTGTAGTGGGTAAAACCACT